>CANAZG010000102.1 GCA_947365965.1 uncultured Clostridia bacterium | reverse complement strand
CCTCCCGACCATCTCAGAATCCATACCTCGTGCGGCAAAATGGCTCCGCAGGTTTACCCTGCATGAATATCTTACCGGAGAATCCACCGCCGCGCAAGGGTGCGGGTCGCCGGTGGCGACCTCTAAGCGCCAAAGGCGGTTAGAAGCACCGACCGAGCCGACAGGCGAGAAACGGCAGGCCGCGAGGCTGGTTGTTACTTGGAACCGCTGGCAGCTGGAATAATTTCCGACATTGCGCGTCTGACTGCCAGCTGTTCCAGCGTCTTTCCCAAATCCTTTTCTCCCGAAAAAAAGCTGGTGACGCGATAAATGGTTTTCCCAATCCGCACCTCTTTGTAGGAGGTTGTTGGGGTTGTTTGTTTGGTCATATAGACGCACCTCCATTCAAAAACTGTTTTCACTCTATTGTTAAAAAGCAGCCGTATCGACAGATCGGGGCGGCAGTTGCCGCCGGAAACCGTCCGGTACGGCTGCTGTGATTCTGTTTGGATGGTTCGCCACATTTGCCACGCACCCCTGACGATGGGGACATAACAGGCCGCTCCCGGCAGAGCTGTCATAACTCCGCAGCACCGTTTTTCTCGTATGCCGCAGGGTTCCCCCCAAGTCTTTGGCGGGCCGTGAGGAAGTATCTTTAAGCCCCCGTACCATCATCGCGCCCGGAACGCCATCTCCGGGTTTAAGGCTGGACGTAGATCGCTCGGATTGCCTGTCTGTCATCACCTCCTGCAAGCAACCGTCCTGGCGGCGCGCCTTTTCCGCTTCGATACGGGTTATGTACCTGTTATGCCGTATATTCAGTTGTCAAGCTGCAAAGAAGGAGCAAGAGGACTTGTCCCTTCAATGGGTAGGCATTGGGAAAGGCCGTTTGTCACCCTTGTTTCAAAAAATTTTTAATTTTTTTCAAACGCTTATAAATAACATTCCGGGAGCAATTCCAAAGCCTTGCAACATCGGCCTGCCGGTATCCGTCCACAATGAGCAGGGTCAGCAGTTCCAGGTCATCCTCCGACAATTTGCAGAGCTGCCGGTACATCCATTCATCCTCCAGGGAGGACAGCCAGCCAAACCGCTGTGCGTCCACATCCCCGGTGTCCCAGGTGCAGGAGAGGGATTCAAATTTTCGGAACAGGCAGGATTGCTCGCTCTCGTCCTCGCACTGTTCGCTGGGCAGGACCTGTACCCGATTCAAGTAAGTCCGCTGGCTGCAAAACCAGTCCCAGTCATATTCCTTCATGGCCGCGATCTGCGTATCGCTCATACCGGCTGCGCGGTATTCCTGTTCCAGCCGGGTCCATTCCTTATCAAACTTCTTTTTCTCATATCCATAGTGAAATCCCATAGTGTTCCTCCATTTCGATTCAAGCGTGGTTGACGGGTGAATCGAATGGAGGCGGGGACCGGCATCCGGGGCCGCACAGACAATGGTGCCTGTCCGATTGACGGACTATGTAGAAAAGGTGCGGAGCAGGGGGTGGCTTGTCGTTCCTCTGCTCCCAGGCGGCGCACTTTTTGTATTTTTTGCCAGAATGTTCTTTCTTTTTGCCGAAAAAGTGCAGACAAAAA
Organism: uncultured Clostridia bacterium; assembly: GCA_947365965.1. Classification (GTDB taxonomy): domain Bacteria; phylum Bacillota; class Clostridia; order Oscillospirales; family Oscillospiraceae; genus Pelethomonas. The sequence goes on along the minus strand of CANAZG010000102.1, from coordinate 7,710 downwards.
CAGGGCGCAGATGACTGATGTATCATCTGCGCCCTGTTTGGGTGTGTTATACTGTTTTTCCAGCCTCTGCCCCATAAGGGCAGAGATCGATCAAAAGGGACGTTTACGCATATACGGCCTCCATAAAATTAACCGCTATGCGACAAAGAAGGTATGGGTCAGCCGGGATTGCGGCACCTAATTACCTCACAACGGTATTTGGTTGTGTAGTTTCGGGTAACTCCAAGGCTGACGCCGCTCCCTTCCTGCCTTTTTTGACCTTGTTTGGGTCAATAATACTAAATTACACATTTTGAAGATCGTCACATTTTTATACGCCATCAGGCAAGTTCAAAATCGAATTGATCTCATTTTCGCTTAATAAGTAGTCAATAGATAATATCAAAATGATGTGTTCACGCTTCGCAATTCCTTCTAAATAGCTCGCGTCACAGTTTGTTTGCGTTGGCGGAGGGCATATTTCGTGTTCAGGAATCCTTTCCACATCATTCACCGCATCTACAATCAAACCAAAAGAACGACCTTGAATGTCAACAATAACGATGCAGGTATGGTTGTTATAAGGCGTTTCCGTATTTCCAAGCCTTAGCCTCAGATCCATGACAGGAATCATGTTGTCCCGTAAAGAAATAATCCCTGTCATATATGGCGGAAAATCCGGTAGCGGAGTAATCTCAATCATTGAGATCACTTCTACAATCTTAGTTATTCTAATGCCAAGTAATTGTTTATCACACCAGAATGTCAGATATTGATTTAATAAATCTACCTGATGATTTTTTGCCTCTGTTAATTCTTGCAGATAAGTCCAAACCGATTCTATTTGATTATTTGACAGGTTTTCAATCTGTGAAATAATTGCATCTTTAACCTCTTGTAATTGCAAAACACAAAGCTCCTTTCTATTCAAAGATTCAAAAAACATCATGCGCCCATCTCGTAAACCAAGTGTCAAAGTTTTTTAGTATTTACCCTCATCTATGCCACTAACAACAGTTTTTTTAGTACGAGTAGTGGGAGCTGCCGGATAAATATGGTCATCTGTACGGCGAAGCCTGAAACGTCCCACCAGATTCTTGATTGTAACGGCCTGACTTGCAAGTTCCTCACTGGCTGCCGCAGATTCTTCGCTTGTTGCAGAGTTTGTTTGAACCACTGAGGAAAGCTGGTCAATACTTTCGGTCACTTGTTTGATAGATACAGTTTGAACTTCAACACCATTAGTAACCACATCCACACGTTTCACAACTTCGTCAGTTAAGATCTTGCATTCAACTAAAGCTTGAGTGACGTGTTCGACGATATCACTTCCCTCCTGAACAGAGCTGATGGCACTGTCAATCAGTTCCTTAGTGGCTTTGGCAGATTCATCGGATTTAGCCGCCAAACTGCGCACCTCGTCCGCCACTACCGCAAACCCCTTTCCGGCAGTACCGGCGCGAGCAGCCTCAACCGCAGCGTTCAAAGCCAGGATATTCGTCTGGAACGCAATATCCTCAATCGTCTTGATAATCTTGCCCATTTCCTCAGACGAAAGCGCAATTTTATTCATCGCCTGATTCAAAACATTTACCTGTTGATTCATTTTTTCTACTTGCGTGCCTGCCGTTTGGACGCTGGCTTTCGCGTCTTTGGCAGCAAGGTCAGTCTGATTGGATGCCTCAGAAATATCCATAATGGTTGCTGTCAATTCCTGAAGTGTGCTGGCCTGTTCAGTCGCGCCCTGAGCCAAAGACTGAGCGCCGGTTGACACCTGATCCGCACCGGCGGAAACCTGGTCTGTCCCCTGGGCAATTTGCAGGAGCGCATCACTGAGTTGATGATTGATGCTCCGGATAGATTCAATAACGGTTTCCAGCGCACCGACATACATAGTGTCGTCTTTGCTATGTATATCAAAATTTCCGCCCGCCATCTCCTTGAGCAAGTATGCCTCGTCCTGAATGACACCGGAGAGGGTCGCTTGACTGCTGCGCAGGGCATCACACATCACGCCCAACTCGCTCTTGCTCTGATAATCAACGGGAATGTCCAGATTGCCCTGCGAAAATCCGACCAGGGCGCTCTGAACTTGGGAAACAGGAATGGTGATGGTCTTAATAATTATGAGAGCCAGCGCAATGACCGCAATCGTGGCAATCACCGAAACCAAAGCAACGACAGCCGTGATGATATTGATTGTAATTCCAATGCGCTGGCGTTCGGCAGCCATGGCTTGAACCAAATAATTGTCCAAAGCTGTTGCGGCGACGGCCATCTTCTCCTGGTCAGGCGTATCTACCTCATAGATAAAATCGATGCCCTTTTCAAGATACGATTCATTCCCGGTCCTGGCATATTGGCGATACCACTCAATCAGGTCCGGATTCGTATTAGCCCAGTTAGTAACGGTCGTAATATACTCGTCTAATATACTGCGCTCCAGCTGAGACGGGAAATGTTCCTTCAACGATTCCATACTGGCAAACAGGTTGGCCTGCGCTTTTTCCGCCGTCTGGAGCAGCCCCTCGTTGGCCTCAGAACCGGGGACAAGATAGGAGTCGCGGATGTTCCGCCCTACCAGCAGCGCATTGACCCGGCAGTACAAAATATCCTGATTCGCTGCGGCGTCTTTATCAAGCAGTACGTCGTATTTACCCTTGATATTGAGCATCATAAGCAGACAGATCAGGATCAGAATTACGGAAATTCCAATCGTAATACCATAGCCAAGCAGCAAACTATTTCTTGTTTTCATATTTTTGAGCATAACTCATTCCTCCTAAAAAATTATTATAGCATCTATTTATTTACAATATTAAAAACGATTATTGCAATCGGCAAAGCTAAAGCAAGAAGAATTATGGTTATCCAGGCAACCATCTTAAATATCATCCATCCACTAAACCTTACCCTATATTTCTTCTTTTCCTTTTCTTGATAAGAATCCATGATATACTTAATTTCTCCTCTCATTCACAAAATAAATACCCCATATGCAGATGATTCTTTTAATATAATGCGAAGCATCAGGAAGGGGAGTAACCATCCCATTTTTCACTGCCGCCTTCTTTCGATTCCGGTGGCGGCGTAATATGCCGCTTTGTCCTTATACATCAAATTTTCCGCCTCGGCCATTATACCGCTTATCCCTTCTGTACAGTCACTTTTCCAAGCAGCTCCAACGGCCAGTACAACGGCGTATTCATTCATGCTGCCTGTAAGCTGCTTTACGCTTTCATGTAGCTCTGCTTCGCTGATTCTGGTACACACCGCCAACAGCTCATCGCCGCCCAAGCGAAACAGCTCATAGCCATGTAACGCCTTTTTCATACATTCACAGGCGGAGAGGATTAACCGGTCACCAGCTTCATGGCCTTCGTTATCGTTTACCCATTTTAAGCCTGTAATATCGCAGTAAATAATACCGATACTAATATCTTTGCTCTGTGTTTTGTCTATGTATTCCCAGAGTGCATGGCGATTCCCAATCTGAGTCAACTGGTCTAAGTAAGACATCCGCTTCAGGTTTCTTACAAGATCTCTTGTCCTAAGCAATGCTTCGATAAAATGTCCCATGACACGGAGCATAGTTGTGGTATGAGCTAACATTTCCGCAGGTGGGTCATCCACTCCATAAAATCCAACCACATTATCGCTATCACGTAATGGGACTACTGCGATGGATACTATACCCTGTTTTTTTAGATTTTCGTACTGAAGAGGGTCTGTTTGCTTCATTTCCACTATATTTTCAAACATTATATATTCATTTTCTGCAAACATTTTATACCAATGTTCACAGACCTCAGACGGGAGATTTTGCAGATTATCTTTTTCTGCCATAACTCCTTCTGCAACCCACTCATAGGTATTGTCATCACCCCCCAGTTTGTTTCTTTCAAATATATAGGACCGCTTTCCGCACAATAACCTGCCTAAATATTCCAATATGCACTTCAGGGATTTTTCTGGCTCGCCCGCTTTCAATGCAGTTCGCAGGGCTTTGTTAATGTGCTGCTCTATATCATTGGCATTTGTTAAATTCTGAACCATTTGGTTGATGTAGCTGCTAAGTTCTAAAAATTCCAGACTGCCCTGGACATTGACCCGCTCTTCCAGGTTGCCTTCCATGATCAATTTCAGCTTCTGTATCACATCTTGGATTTTTTTCACCACAAATCTATCCATATATCCTCTGATCAATATTGTCAGGATAAACGATATTATCATCAGGCCAGCCAAAATAAGCGGCATAAGATGAGGAATATCCTGGTATAGATAATTGATAGAAATTATCCGTCCGATATAACTGGAACCAATTTTTTTGAACACGCAGAACGAATTTTGTCCATTGATTTTGCTGTAAAATCCTTTTGGCTTATTTTTTATATCCTCAAACTGGAACCCCTCATCAGAACATTTGATTCCCACAGCCTGCAAACGGTTGGACCCTATAATTACCTCACTTTTCTCATCAATAGCATAATAGCTTACGTTTGGATTTACGCGGAACAAAGAAAAAATGTAAGAGATATCATTCTTCTGCGATGCCAGCATAAAGTAAACCGGACTTATTCCGACTTGTATAATAAACCTCCCACTGTCGTTCCAGACTGCTGAATATTGCATCGGATTCCCTTCTGCCATATTTTCTGTGACATCTTGGACCATTTGTAAGGATTTATCCGTAAGCATAGGTTTGAAAAAGTTCATTGATTCGATAGAATCCATCGTATAACCATAATATTGCGGCTCTGTGCCAGAAAATAATTCTCCTTTCTGGTCAAAAATATGAATTTCGTCTACCACCGTTTCTTCCGCAATCTGTTTGAGCCTGTCGATAGAATAAATCGCCTCTGGATTTTTGTCTAAAATGCGGGACACTTCCTCTGCTGCGTGGATGCAGTCCAGCTTGTATGCTTCCTCAATTTTGACAAGCTCTTCCTGATTTTCAGCTAATATCTGTTCCATTTGAAGAAAGGTGCGATTTGCATCCAGATAAGCCTTGTGACGCTCATGTGTCAACTGAAATGTCAACAAAACCATAAGTAGCAAAAGCGATAGAATCCATGTAATGCAACAAATCCGTTTACCAATAATCTTACTTAAAGACTGCATCTGCCCCTCCTATAAACCTTAACATTTGAATAGATCGTAAGACAGTATCACGCCTGCTATCGGTAGCGTAACAACCCGTTTTTGTTGCACCTGCATTTTCTTTGCTTTTCCTTACACAGATTGGCTATTTTATTTGTGAATTACCAAAAAGCATTTCTTCAAAAACAGATACTTCAACCGGCTTAGAGAATAAATACCCCTGGCCTTTGTCGCAGTGGCACTTTTGCAAAAAGGCAAGCTGTTCTACCGTTTCCACCCCCTCGCAGCAAACTGTAATTCCAAGGCGTCTTGCCATATGAATCAATTCCTCGATCACGATATGTCCTCTGTCACCTTCTGTGTGGGCAGTATTGAGAAACTCGCGATCCAGCTTCACAACGTCAATGTCCAAAGATTCCAGGTTGTTCAAAGAAGAATAGCCGCTTCCGAAATCGTCCAGAGAACAGGTATAACCGGCCAGATGGATTTGACAGACCGCCTCCGGGAGTGCCTTCGGGAACTCCTGCAACGCCGATTCCAGCAATTCAAATTCCAAAAGTTCCGGCGGAATGCGGTATTTTTCCTGCACTGCTATGAACGGCTTCAAAAAATCCTTGTTCGCCAAATGAACACGGGACAAATTGATAGAAATCTGAACCGGCTGCAATCCCTCGTCAAGCCACCGGCGCAGACAGGCACATACCTGCTCAAACATATAGAGGTCAAGCTTTCGGATAAAGCCGTTGCGTTCAAACAGGGGTATAAACTCGTCAGGCCGGACAAGTCCCATGTCCGGGTTCTGCCAGCGGACCAGTGCCTCGGCGGCAACAATTTTTCCGGTTGAAATGTCTACTTTCGGCTGTAAATACATTTTGAAATCATGATTTTCCAGCGCGTCATTCATCTTGTTTACCAGGATGTTCTCTTTTTGCAGCTGGGCGAGGTCCTCTTCCTCATAAAAGCCACAGGAATACAGAATATCTCCAACCGGTATCTTTGGCTTTTTTCGGGCAATGTTCGCCCGATCGCTCATATGAATAACGGACAGGCTGGTATCTGTAATCTGATACACTCCCACCCTGAACATAATCCATTCCTTTTTAGGAAGTTCCTTATTAAAGCGATTGACTTCATCCACCATAAGCTCCAGCTTCTGAATGATTACCTCATTGCTGTTGCGTGACGTGCGGATCAGCAGGTTGAAATCATCCGCGCCAGAGCGGACCAGTATCTCGCCATCCTCCATATATTTCTGAATCGCGGTGTGTACATACTTCAAGATGCGGTTGCTTTCATCAGAGCCGTAGGTATCGTTGAAATATTTGAAATGGACAATATTCATAACGATAAGTGTGTATTCGCCTGGGTTTGAATGACGCACCAAACGCTCCGCTTCCTGGGTAAAGCGGGATAGGCTGTAACCGCCGGTAACAGGATCGACCATGAGAATGTGTGTGTTCTTTCGGTAGAGAAAGAGCAGGATAGTAATTATCAAGCAAAAGCATACGACCCCTAAACCATTGATCCGAAATGCTATATGCAATATCTGGTCAATCCCTTCGCTCACGGCGTCGTCTGTATCAACCATCCAGACACACAAGCCGGTGTCGCTTATGGGGGAAAGCTGGCCGGTCTGCGTGGAAGAACTATTCGGAAGATGGAAACGTATCGTCGCATTCCGGCCCGAAACGGCGGCCTCCCTTAGATCATCTACGGAGGTATCGCTGATAATCTCCACATTCGCATCCAGCGTGTCAAATAAATTATGTTGTTTGTCAGAATTTTGCGGCTCATCAACCGGCAAAACGTGGGAGTGGGTTGTCATGAATATCTCGGTCCCATCCGGCTTGACGAGGTTAAAAAAGACATTTCCGCCGTAATAGGATTGTACCAAATAGAAATCCTCCTGTTCCGGCGAGACAGGGGCAGCGAAAATGCCGGTGATCTCTCCGGTTCCACCGTGGGAGCGGATTGGTATTGCAAAAAACGGCATATTCAAAATCTGCTCGTCTGTTTCTGTTTTCGATGACTCGACATCAATCACAGCCTGTCCTTCAAACGCTTTCATAATTCCAGCCTGTTGGGAAAACGTTCGTGAAACACCATCGGAACAGACAGCCGAACCATCTGGCGAAATAAACGCAAAATACTCGAATTGGAGCAAGTCAGCCCTCTCATGCAGACGTTCCAGCTCAGTGGATGATAATATACCATCTTGATCATAACTAAGCTCGACAGATTCAAGAATTCGAAGCGTTCTTTGAAACCTTTGCGCAAGGGAGTTGCTCACGCTTGCGGACAGTTCAGAGATGTGGCGGTCTGTCTTAGCGATTATGGTTTGATGCGTTTCATGCAGCAACACAAGGTTGATGACAACTGTAAAGCCAGCCACAATAATTAAAACGAGGTAGGCTATCTTAACCAAAATCTTATGGTGCCGATAAGATATACGGTGTGCTGCGCCCTTTTCTCCAGTCATTATACGATCCTCCTGCGCTTTTCTAAAATTTTCTAAAAGAGTGAAGTGCATCCGATTACAACAGACTTTCACTTCTGTTGTAGAGGGCGCAAAAAACACAACAGACTTTCACTTCTGTTGTAGAGGGCGCAAAAAACACAACAGACTTTCAC
>CANAZG010000101.1 GCA_947365965.1 uncultured Clostridia bacterium | reverse complement strand
GAGGCCGGGACTGTCCGGCCCGTGCTGAAGGATGAGACTGTCACCTACACCGGCGACCCCCAGCGTTACCACGGGGCGGACGGCATTGAGGGCATTTCCTCCGTTGCCCTGACCTACACCGGCGCGGACGGCGTGGAGAGTACCTCCGCTCCCACCAACGCCGGAGTTTACCATGTGGCCGCCATTTTCTCCCCGGACGCCAATCACACCCTGGCGGCTGGTAACTACACCGCCACCCTGACCATCCGCAAGGCGGGGCAGGATACCCCTATGGCCGTTTTGGAGAGCAGCAGCGCCCATGAGCTGACTGTCTCCGCTATTCCCGGTGCGGAGTACAGCATAGACGGCGGCAAAACGTGGCAGAGCGGCAATACCTTCAGCGGGCTGGAAGCGGACAAGAATTACACGATCCTGGTCCGCATGGCCGAGGACGAAAATCACACCGCCTCCGGCACTCGGCCTGTCTCCGGCAGGACCTCCGACAAGCCGGTGGAAATTCTGGAAACGGATATGCCCGCTTACAGTACCGTCTACAACGGCAACCGCCAGCCCTATCCCTACACCAGTCTGTTGACTGATATGGAGGGCGTGAAGTCCGTCAGTGTTATGTACGTTGGCACCCTCGCCAGCGGCAAGCCCTACGAGACTTCCGAGGCCCCCGTGGACGCTGGCACCTATAAGGTCCGTTTCTACCTGGTTGCCGAGGACGGCTACGATCTGACCGCCGAGCAGGTCTACGCGGATATGACTATCTCCAAGGCCCCGCAGACCATGCCCACCGCTCCCACCATCGCCCGCCGCACAACGACCACCATTGCTCTGAACCCTGTCCCCGGCGCGGAGTACAGCATGGACGGCGGCGAGACGTGGCAGGACAGCCCCAAGTTTACTGGCCTGACCCCGGATACCGCCTACACCTTCACCCAGCGGATGAAGGAGACGGATAATCTCACCGCCTCTGACAGCCAGAGCGTGGAGGGCCGGACCGTGGCAGACACGGGGCTGAATTATGAGATTGACTACCGGAAGGAGATCATCACCTTCGCCCCCGATGTGGTGGAGGCCGGGAAGGACTACACCCTGACCGATAATCTGCCCAGCGGCAGCGAGATCACCCCCGGCACCACCCTCTATGTCCGTCTGGTGGACGATGGCACCGGCAAACCCGGCCCCGTGGTCATGGAGGTCCTGCCGGAGCGTCCCGCTGCCCCGGACGTGAAGGTGAATCCCTTCGACTTTACCATGAACACCACCACCGGCATGGAGTATTCCGATGATGGCGGCGAAACCTGGAAGCCCTGCGAGGACCGGCAGAACGTGGAGGACCGGCAGGGCGAGACGCTGCTGGTGCGGATCGCCGCTACGGACGATTCCTTTAAGAGCGAGGCCACAACCGTGACCGTCCCTGTCCGGGGCGCGGCTCCCGCGCTGACCATTGACAACGCCACCGAACGCATGGACAGCACCGCCGCTATGGAGTATTCCAAGGACGGCGGTACGACCTGGATTCCCTGCCTGGACAACATGAACCTGTCCGAGTTGACCAACGCCACCCTGCTGGTGCGCTACGCCTGTGACAGCACCAAGCCCGCCAGCAGCACCGCCACCCTGACCGTCCCCAGCCGGAACACCGCCCCCACCGCCGGCATTGACCGTGTGGCCGAACTGCTGACTGTCTCCGGCACCGCGCCGGAATACCGGACGGAAAACGGCTGGACCGCCGTTCCCGCTGACGGGCTGGATGTGTCCAGCTTCTACGGGAAGGAGCTGGCTGTCCGGGAGAAGTACGATGTTGACCACTTCGCCAGCCTGCCCGTGCTGGTGAAGGTCCCGCAGAAGGGCGCAAAGCCCGATCTGACCATTGACCGGGATAAGCAGACGGTCAACACCACCGCTGGCATGGAGTACAGCACGGACGGCGGCAAGACCTGGACCAAGTGCGACCCGGATATGGACGTTTCCCACCTGACAGGCCAGACCATCCTCGTCCGTGAAGCGGCGGCTGAGGACAAGTTTGCCAGCGATTCCACCGAGCTGCGGATTCCCAATCGGACGGAAAATCCCACTGTCACCCTGGACACCATCACCGAGACGGTGAACACCACCACGGATATGGACTACTCCATTGACAGCGGCTTGACCTGGAACCCCTGCGCCAAGCCCCTGGACGTGTCCAATCTGACCGGGGAGACTATCATCATCCGCAACCATGGGGATGAAACCTCCTTCCCCAGCAGCGGCGTGAGCGTCCAGATTCCCACCCGCCGGGAGGCCCCCAAGGTGGAGGTGGACAGCAAGGCCCAGACCGTCAGCTCCGACAAGGGCGTGGAGTTCTCCGCTGACGGCGGCAAGACCTGGACCGCCCTCTCCAAGCCGCTGAACACCGTCGACTACCTGGGCAAAACGGTCCTTTTCCGCTATCCTGCCACCAGGGAGGACTTTGCCAGCCGGACCGTCACTGTGGTGATCTCCAAGCACCCCGGCGCTCCCATCCTGGTCTTTGACCCTGACAATGAGACGCTGAACACCACGCCGGATATGGAGTACAGCACGGACGGCGGCAAAACCTGGAAGCCCTGCCCGAACCCGCTGGACGTGTCCGATCTGGCCGGGAAGGATGTTCTTATCCGCTACCCCGGCAAGGGTGACGGCCTGCCCGGTGAGACGGTCACGGTGAAGATTCCCGACCGCCGCAAGGCTCCCAGCGTGGGCCATACCGATGAAACCCGGCAGGGCCGGAATGACGGCACTCTCACCAAGACGGATAAGACCATGGAATACCGGCTCCTGCCTGACGGCAAGTGGACCGCTATTGCGGGGAACACCGTCAAGGGGCTGGCCCCCGGCACATACGAGGTGCGCTATGCGGCCACCGCCTCTGAAATGGCCTCCCAGGTCCAGAAGGTCACGATTGCTAAGGGCGGCAGCACAGGCGGCGTTGGTGATCTGACCACTCCCGGCTCCAAGCTCTCCTTGCTGAACCGGAAGGACCACATCGCCTATATCGCCGGACGCACCAGCACCCAGGCCGCGCCCAATGCGGACATTACCCGCGCCGAGGTTGCCGCCATCCTCTACCGGCTGCTGACCCCGGAGGCGAAAGCCGCCTATGGCACCAACATCAACCGCTTCAAGGACGTTCCCGCTGGAGCGTGGTATGGCGCCGCCGTCTCCACCCTCTGCAACATGGGTGTGATTACCGGCTACCAGGACGGCACATTCGGCCCCCAGCGGAATATCACCCGTGCGGAGCTGGCAACGATCCTTGCCCGGTTCTGTGATTCCAGCGGCAATAACCCCGTTCTGGACCGTTTCACCGACATTTCCCATAGCTGGGCGCGGAAGTACATCAATCTGGCGGCGGAGGCCGGTCTGGTCTACGGCTACACGGACGGCACGTTCCGGCCTGACCAGAATATCACCCGCGCTGAGACAATCGTGATGGTCAACCGTATCCTGGGCCGCAGCGCCAACGCCGATACTGTGGTAAAGGGCTACAAGACCTTCTCCGATGTACCCACCGGCGCGTGGTACTATTGGGACATTGTGGAAGCGTCCAATGGTCACAGCTTCAGCATGGACGGCTCCACGGAGAAGTGGACTGCCCTCGGCTGATTCACAACACACATTTGCCCCGGAAGGACTGATTCCTTCCGGGGCTTCTTTTTTGCGTTTAAGGAGGTATGCTTAACGAAAACAATCGAAAATGGCAATTTCTATCATGCAATTTCGGTATCTGGTGGAAAAGATTCGAGTGCGCTCCTATTGCTGATGATCGAAAAGGAAATGCCCATTGACTGCGTACTCTATGCGGATACGGGTATGGAGTTTCCTGAGATGGAGGCCCATATCGCCAAGCTGGATGATCTGCTCTACCGGGAGCGCGGCATCCACATCGCCACCCCCATGGCTTTGAATGGATGATGTTTGATATTCCACAGCAGAAGAAACGGGCCATTGAACGCCGTATTGCTATGGGCCAACCGCTGACGGGCTACGGCTGGCCGGGAATGACCGTGCGCTGGTGTACTGGCCAGCTCAAGACGCACCTGATTTCCAAAGAGGTCAACCGGCTGAAGAAGGAGCAGAATGCCCTGCACTATATTGGCATCGCCGCCGATGAAGCCCACCGCTGTAAAGACGATCCGCAGAACCGCTATCCCCTGGTAGAGTGGAAGATCACCGAAGCCCAGGCGTTGCAGATTTGTTATAGCCGGGGCTTTGATTTTGGCGGGCTGTACGAAATCTACCGCCGTGCTTCCTGCTGGTGCTGTCCCTTGCAACGGATTGACGAGCTGCGGAAACTGCGGACCCATCACCCGGAGCTGTGGGCGCGGCTGCGGGAGATGGACAACCGGGCACGGGCTATGTTCGGCCCCGGCCCTCTGGGACAGTTCAAGAAAGATTGGAGCGTGGAACGGCTGGAGGAACGCTTTGCCCGTGAGGAAAAGGCAGGGCGCAAGTGACACATCACCTTCTCCGCCATCGGGTAGTTCCACCTTGATTTTTCCCGCTCATATAACACAAAATTACGAAAAGGAGGCAGGCCCTTATGAACTATGAAATAAAGCGTCCGCTGATGAAAGTGATCGACAAATGCCTGCTGGACCACGCTGCCGCTGTCGGCACAAAAGAGGGCGGGCCGGACATTGAAGATGTGTACCGGCTGCAAAACTTGTCTAAAATTCACTACTATTTGAAGGAGGATCATGACTTTCTGGCCGATGAGGTAGCAGCCCTGCTGCAATTTACTGACCCGCTGACCGTGGCGCTGGAGTGCTGGAAAGAACAGGACCACCCATGGGAGTTTCCCATCTGCGACATACTCTATGCGATCAAGGCGTATGAGCGATTCCCCCTGGTGAACCCGGCTGGCTATGCCCAGCAGAAGGTGGATCAAATCCAATCCTTGAAAGACCGGCTGGACCGGAATATGTCTGACTTTCAGGCGGAGCTGCTGGGCATGGACAAGATGGAGATCATTGCCATGAGTGCAGAAATCTCTGCCATGCAGGGAGCGCACAATTTTATGAAGAAATACTTCAAATTTGAGCCGGGTAATGCTGAAATTTTACTCCGCATGGAAAACCCCCTGAAATTTGTCGCGACCCAGTGGCGGTCTGATGTGGCTGAACTGTTTGATATGAACGCTCAGGTGGGAGAGGCGATTGTGGAGGCGGGCAAGGAGGTTGCAGTCCTGCGGTATTTTGCTGTGCCGGAACAGAGACAGGCTATTTCCGCCGAAGTGCAGGCCACATTGCAAATGCTGGTGGACACCGACCTGAAGCTGTACGGCGAGGTAACGGGAGATACCTTGGAGGCGATCCAGACACAGGGCTTTCTTTTGCGGGACGGCGCTTTGATAAAAGCGGACCCGGTACAGATTGGAGAGGTCCAGAGTGGACGGGAGCCTGCCGCAATATCTGATTCGGTAAAGCCCTCTCTGCGCGGCCAGCTCCACGAAAAAATGCGGGAAGCGGGTCAGCGCCCGCCCCCGTCAGAACATCCCAAGGGCGGCGAGGCTCGCTGACCCCGCCCGCCGCCGCTTGCAGAAAGGAGGCAGATCACCATGCAGGACGAAGTGCGGGATAAATCCGTTGCCCTGGCAATCAAGGTGGGCAAGACCGGCGGCAGACTGACCGCCGATCTGCTCAAATGGGCGATACGGAAGTATCTGGCGCAGTCCCAAAACCCGAAAATCCACCATGGCAAACAGAGCGTGAAGCAGCTTGTGGGCCAGGGGACGGGCGTGAAAAGTATTGATATTACCGCTAAAAATATCAAGTCATTTGAAAGTGTGGCGAAAAAATATGGCGTGGATTTTGCTCTGAAAAAGAACCCGGAGAAGGGTGAATACTACGTCTTTTTCAAGGCACGGGATGATGACGCTATGAAAGCCGCCTTTGCCGAGTACACCGCCAAGACCATACGCCGCAAGGCCCCGGAGAAGCCCTCTGTCCGGCGGCAGCTCGCCCACTTCAAGGAGGTTGCCAGAAGCATGGCGCAGGATACCGTCAAGGACCGGGACAGAGGGGAGCGTGGACTGTGAAATTTGACTTAAAAAAGTTTCTGATTCTCAACTTCCCCTATGCTCTCATGTTCTGGTTCTTCAACCGTGTGGGCGAGGGCTACCGGCTGGCCGCTGGCGCAGATATGGTGGCCAAGGGCATGGGGGCGATCTCCGGCCTGGGTGAGATCATATCCCGCAACCCCCTCCCCAGCTTCCACCCCCAGGACCTTCTTGTGGGGCTGATCGGCGCGGCCTGTATCCGGGCGGCGGTCTACATCAAGGCCAAAAATGCCAAGAAATACCGCCACGGGGTCGAGTACGGTAGTGCCCGTTGGGGCAATGCCCAAGATATCGCCCCTTTCATTAACCCTAAGTTTGACCAGAACATTCTCCTGACGCAGACGGAGCGTATCATGGTGGGCCGCAATAAGATTCCCAAGTACAACATCAATAAGAATGTGCTGGTGATCGGTGGCTCTGGCTCCGGTAAGACCCGCTTCCATATTAAGCCCAATTTGATGCAAATGAACGCCAGCTATATTGTCACTGACCCGAAAGGGTCACTATAATAAGGATAGAAAGGTCGTGAAAATACAAAACAGGAGGTTACACACATGAGGAAGCAGGAGCAAAAGGGTAAAATCACAGCATTGTACGAAAGGTTATCTCACGACGATGGGCGGTCTGACGAGAGCGTGTCCGTAGAAAATCAAAAGCGCATCCTGGAGGACTACGCCCGAAAAAATGGCTTCACTAATGTCCGCCACTTCACCGATGACGGGGTGCGGGGAACGACCTTCAAGCGGCCCGGCCTGGATGCTATGGTGGACGAGATACGGGCCGGGAATGTGGCTACCGTCATTGTCAAAGACCAGAGCAGAATAGGCCGTGATGTTGTGGAGGTTGGCTTGCTGAAGCGCACCTTTGATGAGTACAACGTTCGCTTTATTGCCGCCAATGATAACCTGGACACCGCCAATGGATTTGATATTATGTCCATCTTTCGGGATGTAATAAATGAGTGGTACGTTGCCGACACCAGCCGCAAAATCAAGAGCGTTTTCAAGTCCAGAATGGAAAAGGGCCTGCGCTGTTCGGGGGCCGTTCCCTATGGCTACCTCGCCTCAAAAGAAGAAAAGGGCGAGTGGGTGATTGACGAGGAAGCTGCCGCCGTTGTGCGCCGCATCTTCCAGATGGTTATGGACGGTCAGAGTGTCAACGGCATTGCCCGGACGCTGCGGGCCGAACAAATCCCCATTCCTTCCGAACACTGGAAACGCATCGGCTACCCTGTCCGCGCCAGCAGCTACCGTGACCCTTATGCCTGGTCTGCCACCACCCTCAATTACATTCTCAAAAGACCGGAATACCTGGGGCGCAAGGTGCTGGGCAAAACCGTCTGCGAGAACTACAAGACCAAAAGCACCCGCAGAACCGCACCGGAGGAACAATTTGTGTTTGAAGGTGCTGTCCCCGCCATCATTGATGAAGAAACATGGCACAATGTCCAGCGGCTACGGGAAACCAAGCGCCGGACACCCAAACGGAGCAGCGGCCCCAACCGTCTGACCGGCTTGCTCTACTGTGCCGACTGCGGCGCAAAGCTGACCCACCACAACAGCCTTGTCCAAGGCAAGTACATTGACGATGCTTTCACCTGTTCCAGATACCGGACGCCTATGGAAGATTGCACTATTCACTATGTTGCCACGCAAAAGCTGGAAGCGGCGATCCTCTCCGCCATCCAGCGGATAAGCTGGTATGTCCGCAACAACGAGCAGGAGTTTGTTCAGCGGGTTCGAAAGGCATCCAGTCTGCGCCAGGAGGAAGCAGTCAAGGATTGCCGGAAACAGATTGTCCAGGCGAAGAAGCGCCACGCCGAACTGGACGGACTGGTGAAGAAGCTGTACGAGGCCAACGCCACGGGCAAGCTGCCGGACAAGCATTTCAGCCGCCTCCTTGCCGAGTATGACGAGGAACAGGCCGCGCTGGAAGCCTCCATGACGGAGTGGCAGGGCTTGCTGGACAACTGGAACGCCGACCGGGTGAGAATGACGGAGTTTATCGACCTTGCCAAGCGGTACACCGATTTTTCGGAACTGACTACGCCCATTCTCAATGAGTTTATCGAGAAAATCGTTGTCCATGAGGGCAACGGACGGGGAAAGCAGCGCCGTCAGCGGTTAGATTTCTATTTCAATTTCATTGGCGCGTTTGAGGTTCCCGCCGACATTGTGACCCCGATGGAGCAGGAGGAAGAACGCCGCCAGCAGGAGGAACAGGCAGAAAAAGAGGAACGCTCCCAGGTGCTTGCTCAGGTTCGGTATGAGCGGTACAAGCAGGAGCGCCGGGAGTTTACCGCCAGGAAGCGGGCGGGCCTGTTGACCCCGGAGGAACAGGTGGAGGAAGAACGGCGTTTAGAGCGCAATCGGGCCTATCAAAAGAAACAGCGTGACAAGAAAAAGGCCAGCCAGCCGGAGAAGCCCCGCAAACGGTCATTGAAGGAACTTGCCAAGCTGGACGGGGCCGACCTTACCCCGGAGGAAGCGGAGCGGCTTGCGGCGCACCGCCAGAAGAAAGCCGAGCAGCACAAAGCGTGGCGTGACAGGCAGAAGTCCGCACAGCCCCCGAAGCCCCAACAGCGGACGTTGAAAGAACTTGCCGGATGTGCCGAGGCGGGTTTGCCTCTCACCCTGGAAGAAGCGGAACGGCTGGAAGCCCATCGCAATCGGAAAAAGGCGGCTTTGCAGGATTTGAAAGCCCGCGCCGAAACCGACCCGGTAGCGGCGGCAGAGTTGGCGCAGCAGAGAGCGCAACAGTCAGAAGCGGTAAAGAAGTCCCGCCAGAAGATGTATGCGGATGCCGCAGCCGGAGATCCCGAAGCCCAGGCCCGCTATGAACGTATGCTTGCCGCAAGGCGGGAGAACTACCACAGGAAGAAACAGGCAGAAGCTGCCCAAGTCAGCTAACGCAGATACAGAAAACGCCAGGGACGATGATAAGTCCGTGGCGTTTTCACTATTACTGCCGTTCCAGCAAATCCATATATTTCTGTTTTTCAGCATCCGGGACTTTCAGCGCCGCCATAGCTTGTTCAATCGTCAGCCCCATCGTTTCCATGAGATTTTTGATAGAGGATAAGATACCGTCAGCGCGGCCCATTTCCCTAACGCCCTTGCTCAGATTGCACATGACCGACACCTCCCTTTCCATTGCCTGCGTCATTTGAATGTCGTAATCGTCCTGCAAAATTTTCCGCTTCTCCGCCTCGCTGGTTTCGTTGGAGAGAAGCACATCCAGCATCCGCAGTACGCCGTCATAGTTTGCCCCATCCGGCCCGCCAAGGCACAGCATGATGATGGACAGCAAATCATAATTCCTGACTGGTTCTTTACCCTCGCCCACCAAGTGTTCCTCTACCAGCCGATACCGGGTAATGGTGTTCTCCCGATACTGCGGCGGCTTCATACAAATCCAGATGGAGTAGACCTTCTTGATTTTCTCATAATGGGGGCCAGTGAACTCCCGGCCATACTGGGAAGAAATCATCCGACAGCAATAGTATATGCCCCGCT
>CANAZG010000100.1 GCA_947365965.1 uncultured Clostridia bacterium | reverse complement strand
GCCCGCTATTCAGTTGTGGAGAAGAAAAAACTTCCTCTCATATACCACCAGAAAAATGGAGCAAATGGAGACGGCAATCACGGATTTTTTCTCAAATATTTTTTCATCTGTGCGATGCCGCTGAGAACGGAGCGCCGCACCGCGCTCTTATCCACGCCCTCGGCTTTGGCAATCTCCCGGTAGGTCATGCCGAGGATAAAGTGAGCGTCCACCCGGCGGCCCTGGGTTTCCGGCAGGCTGTTCAGCGCGTTCCACAGACGGCAGAACCGCTCCTTGAGCTCCAGAACCTCGTCCGGGGTGAGCTCGTGCAGGCAGGCGGAATACTCGATGCCGTCATCCGCATCCAAGGAATAGTACGCCTTGTTGTAGCGGGCCCGCTCGGTATAGGCCGCCTCATAGCGGACGCTGGCCCGGAGCGCCTCGGCCACATCGTCAGTAACCTCAATATATTCGTCCTGGGTGTACCAGTAGTAAAAGTCGCGCAAGTTGATGATAGTCATTGTATGTACCTCCATATCGTTTTTTGTGGATGGGTTGCCGGGAAACGATATGGAGGGCGGCGGGGAGCGACACCCGGGGGAGCCGCCCCGCACCTTGGGACTGTTTGTCCCGAAGTGGAGCCGACAAGAAACGACAACGCCCGCACAGCGTTGTACTGTGCGGGCGCATGAAATGACGTAGTTCTTTATGTACTTGCAAATTTCGCGTTGTTGGCCGGAGTAACCCGGTGGAGGGGCTAAACTTTTTTTAACGAATTAAGTTGAGTGCAGATAAAAAAGGACACGACAATACCTCCCGGATACCGCCGTGTCCTTAAAAATGGGCGACTTTAATACACCCTCCGATTTTCTATTTTTCAAAAAGAAAACGGCGGCTTGAAATTTGCTATTTCAAAACCGCCGTTAGGCTACTGTATTTTGTTTGGGCGCACAGGTGTCCAGCCGCCGAAACAACGGTTTTTTTTATTTACCGTTATTCGGTGGTATTGTTTTCTTAGGCGTCATTACCCAGTGCCGTATAAAAATCGTTCAGCGCCTGTGTGTTTAACCAGCCCATATTAGCAGGATTGGTAAAGGGAGGCTTACCGCCAAAAGATGTAACGCAAACCGCAGATTGAATAAGCTCGGCGGGTATGTTCTTTTCAATAGCCTTTTGAAATGTGTCAGGATAGGCGTTGCAGAAGTAAAGTGCAACTCGCTTTGAAAGCAGTTCATCTAAATGCTGATGGAGAAAATTTGCAACAGGCTTATAGATTTTCCCCATGCGTATTCCAGAACCGATAATCACTGTTTCAAAAGAGCTAATATCGGGAACAGTTTTCCCGAGGTCATCAGCTACACACTTAATTTTTTGAGCCAGTAAATCCGCACATTCGCTGGTTGCACCCGATTTTGTAGCGTATAAAATCAATGTTCCCATCGCTTAATTTCCTTTCTTTGTGCGGCGCAGGGTAATCGCCAACAGGATCAACGTAATAACGCTAAAGACAATTCCCGCAATTCCACAGTTCATGTGGAAGTTAATAGAGCCCGGTTGTCCTGATTTAAGCCAAAGGCCACAGATCATAGCGGACAGCAGGAGCAAGATTGAAACGACAGAGCTAATTATCGTTGCTATTTTCATTTGGTTTTCTCCTTTGTGTGCCGATGATATTATCTATCAGCATATCAATAAACTTGTTTCTTGATTGCGTATCGTACAAATCAATTCCACTGTACATACGAAACTCCGCCGGAGCAATACCGGCCACCTGCAAGGGATGCAGAATTTGCAAGGCTATTACCCGCAATTCAATTTCTTCTTTTTCGGCCCCAAAAATTTCTTTTAGTACAGGGATCAAATAGAGGGGGGCGTGCATATCGCCATTTAAGACTCCTTGCGTCAACATGAATTGAATGAGCTTTTTATTTGCCACCGCGACACTACTAAGCTCTTTCAACATAGCCTTTAATTTTTGTACGGGCTCCTCGCTTGAGCCATTATTTTCCGTTAGGAAACCCGTTGCCATTTTCGCCAAGACATCACCAACGGCCAGACTCAATAAATTGTCCTTCGAGTTAAAATGGTAGTTTATAGACCCGGTTCCGACACCCGCCCGCTCTGCAATTTGCCGGACGGTAATGGTATCTATATCGGAAACCTCGTTTAATATTTCTGTTGCCGCTTTGATAATGCGCTCCCTTGCATCCTGATCTTTCTTTGCCATTCCTATACCTCCACATTCTTTTTGCCGGTTTACTTTTTGTTCAGAACACGTTCAGTATAGCTTATAAAAAAATTGCCGTCAATATGGCACAAAGAGACTTTTCCGATTAACATCATAGTATTCCGCAAGTAGTAAGATACCTGTTTCCTCCAATGATGACAGTAAAGCCACTATTAAAAATGTAATAATCACAACGGCAGGTACAAACCCTAAAACATAGTAAACCGGCAATATCGAAAACAAAATGAGCCCAGTTGCTTTATTGGCGATGGTGTGTATCACGTTCCACTGCTTGAACTTGAGCCTTGTAATGAGCACATTTACAATTCGTGTGCCAAGAATAAGCATCGCACCAATTATAAAATTTTGCCCCCATACTGACTGGACTCGAACGCAGGTCAGGTAAAGAATAGCCATTGAAAATACTAAATCCGCTAAACTGTCCAACCTTGCCCCCAATGCCGTTACATTATGAGATTTTCGGGCAATATAGCCATCCGCAATATCTGTTAAGCCACACGCCGTATAGAGGATCAAAAACCACGGCTTTGTCTGGTAAACTGTGAACAGATAGAGCGAAAGAATTATCCGACAGCATGACAGGATATTTGGTAACTGCTTCAAAAAATAATAATCACCTCCCGTGTGAAACATGTTCTGAACACGTTCAGTATAACTCACTCTGCCCCTGCTGTCAATGCTGGTTTCCAAATTTTTTTCTTACACATCAACAAGCACATAAAGCGAAACAAAATACTACTAAACATAAAATTGTATTTCGTTTTCATATTCTCACCCGAAATGTAGAATAATATAGGGTGATATGAAAATGTACCAATATGACAAGCGCCTTGACTTCCACGCCCTGGGTAGGGAGATCAAGCGCAAAAGAGAAGAAAAGGGCTGGACGCAGGACTATTTGTCCCAGCTTGTAAACCGTACCCCGCGCTCCATCATGTATATTGAGAACCGGGGACAGCATCCCAGCCTGAACACGTTTTACCAGCTTGTCACCCTGCTGGACATTTCCGTGGATCAATTCTTTTTCCCGGATAAGCTGAACGGCGAAAGCACCTGTCGCAAGTAGATCGATGTCATGCTCAATTCAATGGACGAAAAAGAGCTCATAGTCATGGAAAGCACCGCAGAGGGACTCAGAAAAGCCCGGGGAACGGAGGAAGCGTAAGAAAAGCGCGGCCTCCGTTTTTTGCGCCATTTTAAGGGGGAGCGACTAACGGCAAGCAATTCGGGTGTGGCCACACTCCGAAATTTTTGCTGGGCCGCAGGCCCGCAAAAATGCTTGTTGGGGAGCCTCCCCAAACCCGGCTCTTTGGGACAAAATGTCCCAAAGAGGTTGGCTGCGTCACCGCCGCTATCGCGTCTGTTCCTTATCAGTGCGCCCGTCCGTAAGGCCGAGCAGATGGTCGATGTTGGCCTTGACCGCCACGGCCTCCCGCATATCCCGCTGGGCCTGCCTATACTCGGCATAGAGGGCCTTTTTCCTGTCCGCCAGCTCCCGCCGCTGTTTTTTCAGCGCGTCCATTTTGGGGAGCTTTTCACCGCCTAACAATTCATTCATAGCGGCCCGGGCCGCCCGGTAGGTGGCAAGCTCCGCCTCGTGCTCGGCCAGATACTTTTTCGAGTACCGGGCCGCCTTGTAGCCGTCAAACACGGGCCGGGCCTTGGCATAGTCCACCACGGCCCCCATCAGCCCGGAGACTTTGGAGAGGGCGGCCTCGGTGGTCTGGAGCTCCCCGGCCAGCGCGTGGGCCCGGTCAACCGCCGCCGTGGTCTTTGCCGCCAGCGCGTCATAGTCGGTGAGATTGTTCTCCTGCAGAAACTGGAGGGCGGCGGCCATCTGTTTCAGATTGTAGACTTTCGCCCAGCGTTCATAAGCCGGGCCCTTGCCCTCGGCCATGCGCTGTTGAATGTCAATGATAAGCCCCACCTGCCGGATCGGGGGCGGCGCGTCTTTGGGGAGCTCCGGGAGGGGCCGCTCCCCGGCGATAACCGCCCGGATGTCCTCGGGGTCAAAGCCCGCGCCGAGGGTGGATGCCCGGAGCCGGGTGTACTTGTCCTGCCCCGGCGCGAGGAACGACACCACGCCGCCCCGCCCGCGCTTGACGGCAAAGCCGGACTCCTCCATCAGCCGGCGGAGGGCGGTTTTTCCCCCACCCACTGGCCATAGCGGAGGAAACGGCCCTTGCTGTGCTGTTTGGGATTTTGTATCACGGACAAATTGTGCTCCAGACATACCCGGTCGGACAGCCGCCAGAGGGCAAAGCTGGAGCCAATGAAATTATGAAATTTCCGGGAGCAGTCAAAGGCCGTGGAGTTGAAATAGATATGGTTATGAATGTGGCCCTTGTCGGTATGGGTGCAGACGAAAAACTGGTACTTGCCTTTCGTCCAGCGCATCGCCGTTTCAAAGCCCAGCTTGTTTGCCTCCTCCGCCGTCACCTCGCCGGGCGGGAACGCCTGCCGTATCTGGAAGAACAGAGCCCCGCGCTCCACGGGCCGTGGCCGCCTGGTATTCGCTTTTCACCAGCAGAAACTCAGCGGCGGCTGTGGCCAGGTCGCAAAGGTGGGAGGACACGGCCCCCAGCTTTTGGGGGTTGAGCCCGTAGGCAAACCGCTCCTCCATCGTCTGGACGGCGCTCAGTCCCGCCGTCTGCTTGTAGGGCCGGATGTAGGTCGTGGCCGTGGTAGCACCTCCTCTCGTTGGGACTTTGGGACAACATGTCCCGAAGTACGAAAAGCCGGGGCGCGGCACAAGACCGCTCCCTAGCACATCACAGCTCCACCAGCGCGGAAAGCTGTTTCAGCAAATCAGACAAAGGCCCTCACAAAGCGGAGTAGGTGGTCTTGCCGATTTTCTTCACCATTGAGGGCGGGGTGTCCAGCTTGGGCCGGGAGAAGGTCATGCCTGCGGTAGCGTTGGGAAGTTTATTGGCCATAGGCGGCTCCTTTCAGTCCATCAGATTTTTCAGACGTGCCAGCTTGTCCTGCGCCGTTGCCTTGCGGAAATTCTCGCCAGAAAAACGGATAGGGGCGCACATTTCCAGTAAGCGGTCATAAATACGAGCGTGAGCGGTGTCCTGGGGGTGCTGCAAGTCTTGAAGTGAGAGGTTCGTGGTGACGATCAGCGGCCTGCGGCTGCGGTAACGGCTGTCAATCATGTTGTAAACCTGTTCCAAACCGTACTCCGTCCCTCGCTCCATACCGAAGTCATCCAAAATCAGCAGCGGGGCGCGGCAGAGGCGGGCTATGTACTCATTGCGGCCCTCAAAGCTGGCGTTCAGGTCGTTCAGTGTCGGGGCAAAGTTCGTCATGCGGACGGCCACTTCCTGCTCCATCAGAGCGTTGAACGCACATCGCTAGGGAATAAAATGAGGGACAGGAAAAAACCGAGTAATTGCAATGGTTTGCGGCTGGATGGCTCCCAGCAGGCAAAGAGCGAAGGCCACCAAATCGTCAGGAATCGACAAGTCCATATGGTTTCTTCAGGGAGAATGCAGTATCGAACCGCATTCTCCCTTTTCTTATATCCAAAACGCAGAAAGGAAAGGCAGGAAAGCGTATCCGGCAGATGATTACCGAGGGCAGCTATCTCTCCACGGCAGAGATGGAGAAGTATCTGAGTGACCATCTGGAAGAACCTCCGGCAGGGGTACGGCCAGTCGTGCGCCGGAGGCCCCTGCCCTGGTGGGAGACGCGCCCATGCCTGCCAATATGGATTTCCGGACGGAGTATGCCGTTGTGAAAAAGGCCCATCCCAACGATATTGTACTGTACCAGCTGGGGGACTTCTATGAGATGTTCGGGCCGGATGCGCGGGTAGCCTCCCATGAGCTGGACCTGATGCTCACCCAACGCAATTTGCCCGATGTGGGCCGCGTCGCTATGTGCGGCTTTCCCGCACAGCAGCTGGACGAGCGTGTACAGAAGCTCCGGGCCCGTCATGATGTGACGGTCTCCAGCATTGGAGTGGACTGGAACCGGCTCACTGTATCCTATCTCTCCGTGGAGCATGAGGCCAGGAACATCCGCGAAGCGGAAGTTCCCGCCCCGGAGGAATCCGTGCCCGTCCATGTACCGGAGGCATTACCTCCCATTCCGGCCCTTGCTCCGGCGCGGGAGGCCGCACAGGAGGACATTGACGCTGCCCTGCAAGCCTGGAACGGGGATGCGGACAGCAAGCGGGCCGTTGCCAGCTATATGAAGGACCACGCCCGCGAGAAGGACACCGCCGCGTGGCTTTGCAGGGAGTACGGCGGCGGTCTGCCTGCTTTCCCTGTCAAGCTCCCAGGCGTGAATCAGTACCGGCATCTCCCATGGCCAAAGGTGCAGCGCCGGATCGCACAGCTGGTAAAAGAGGACAGATTTTTTACAGAGGCGGAGTTGGAGCATTTCGCGGATGTTGATACTGCTGCTGTTCGGGAGCAGCTGGAGCAGGGCGGGGACCAGCCTTCCCCCTTTGCGGAACAGGTCATAGCCGATGTGGAGCAGATCACTGCCAGTCAGGATATGCCCGCTCTGGGGCAGGGACCTGCGCCAGAACCGCCGCCCACTATCCGGCAGATTTATGCGCGATATAAGCCCATGGTCATGGATTTGGTGCTTACTGATAGAGCATACCGGAACGCCTGTAAAAATTCTGACCGGGAAAACGCTGTGATAGAGGGACACGCGGCGGTCACACGGGCGGCGGAGGCCATTCGGGACACGGATTTTATGCGGCTGTACTTTGATATGGCCGGATTCCGCAACCGGCTGCACCGGGAAATCATTGACGAGACCTACCCTGTCCTCTCCCAGCCCCAGCAGGAGCAGGCGGAGGTTCCCGTCCAGCCAGTCACCAGCGAGGGGGATACCATTGCCACCGGGAGCGGGGATGCTGTCCAGGAGTTCATCGGTGCGGCGGACCTTCCGCCCCACGATCCGTTGGCCCCGCCCTACAGGGTGGGCGATACGGTCTATTTGGATAAGACCGCCTTTGAGATCACGAACATTGGCGCGTCCGAGGTACAGCTGCGGGACCTCGCCCTGCCCATACCGCTGCTTCGAGCTGAAAGCAAGATAAACTTTGAACGCCAGCTGCATCTGGACCCCCGGAACAGTCACATTACCTGTTATCTCCCTGCTGATCTGGCCTACCTCAATGATGATATTCAGGAGGAATATACGGCGGCGCGGGCATCTACACTCAATGCCCACTATACCAGCCCCGTCGTTATCAAAGCCATATATGAGGCCATTGATAAAATTGGCTTCAACAGCGGCAATATACTGGAGCCTGCCTGCGGTGTGGGAAACTTCTTCGGCCTGCTGCCGGAGAGCATGGCGGCATCTAAGCTCTATGGCGTGGAGTTGGACAGCATCACAGGCCGCATCGCCCAGCAGCTCTATCCACAGGCCTGCATCGCTGTGCGGGGCTATGAGAAAACCAGCTTCCCCAAGGATTTCTTTGATCTTGCTGTAGGTAATGTACCCTTCGGGCAGTATTCCGTTAGTGACCGAGAGTACAATAAGCTGGGCTTCAACATCCACAACTACTTCTTTGCAAAAACGTTGGACAGGGTACGTCCAGGCGGCGTGATAGCCTTTGTAACCAGCCGCTACACCCTGGATTCCAAGGATTCCACTGTGCGGAAGTATCTGGCGGCGCGGGCTGATCTGTTGGGGGCTATCCGCCTGCCGAATAACGCTTTCAAGGCCAATGCCGGAACCGTGGTGGTTTCCGACATTATTTTCCTGCAAAAGAGGGACACGCCAGCCGTTGAGGAACCGGCGTGGGTACAGACCGGAGAAAACGCGGACGGATTTCGTATCAACCGCTACTTCATTGAACACCCAGAGATGATCCTGGGCAAGCCGTCGGCAGAGAGTACCCAATACGGCAGACAGGATTTTACCGTAGAGCCTATACAAGGGCTTCAGTTGGCTGACCAGCTACATGACGCGGTTAAATGTATTCACGGCGAGTACCGGGAGGCCGCGCCCCCGGAGCTGGACGAGAATATTGGGGAAATGGAGATCACCGCCATCCCTGCGGACCCCGGCGTGAAGAATTACACCTATGCCATCGTGGACGGTGAGATTTACTACAGGGAAAACTCCATCATGGTGAAGCCCGCCCTGACCGCCTCCGCCAGGGAGCGCGTCACGGCCATGATCGGACTGCGGGAGTGTGTGCGGGAGCTAATTGACCTCCAGATGGATGAATATACCACGGACAGCGCCATCCGGGAGAAGCAGGGGGAGCTGGACCGGCGCTACGACGCTTTCTCCAAGAAATTCGGCCTCATCAATGACCGGGCCAACCGTCTGGCCTTTGACCGGGATTCCTCCTACTATCTGCTCTGCTCCCTGGAGGTGCTGGATGACGACGGGCAGCTGAAGCGGAAAGCGGATATGTTCACCAAGCGGACCATCAAGCAGAATACCCGCGTCACCAGCGTGGACACGGCAATGGACGCGCTGGCGGCCTCCATTGGGGAGCGGGCCAGGGTGGATATGCCCTTTATGGCACAGCTCACCGGGAAATCGGAGGCTGAGCTGGAACAGGAGCTGACCGGCGTAATTTTCCGGGACATTTACTGCGCGGAGAACCCGGATCTGATCCCCAAAGCCTTTGTGGACCTGGACCGCTACCCTTTTGTCACCGCCGACGAATACCTTTCCGGCAACGTGCGCCAAAAGCTCCGCATGGCCCAGGCACTCTATGATGTGACGCCCCCGGACCAGCAGCAGCGCGTCCGGCCCAACGTGGAGGCCCTGACCGCCGCACAGCCCAAGGACCTGGACGCATCCGAGATCGAGGTCCGGCTGGGGACGGACTGGATCGACAAGAAATACATCCAGCAATTTATGTATGAGACCCTGAAAACCCCGTCCTATCTGCGGGGGAAAATCAAGGTCAACCGCTCCAAACATACAACGGAGTGGGCAATTACCTGCAAGGGCAGCGTCAGCGACAACGACATTGCCGCCTATACCCCACCTACGGAACCAGCCGCGCCAACGCCTACCGCATCCTGGAGGATTCTCTGAATCTCCGGGATGTCCGCATTTATGACACGATAGAGGACCCGGATGGGCGGCAGCGGCGCGTTCTCAACGCCAAGGAGACCACCCTGGCCGCGCAGAAGCAGCAGGCCCTCCGTGAAGCCTTCAAGGACTGGATTTGGAAGGACCCCAAACGGCGGCAGACCCTGGTGGAGCAGTACAATGAGGAAATGAACTGCATCCGGCCCCGCGAATATGACGGGAGCCATATTGTGTTCTCCGGCATCAACCCGGAGATCAAATTGCAGCCCCATCAGGTCAATGCCATTGCTCACGTCCTTTACGGAGGCAATACTCTCCTGGCCCATGAGGTGGGCGCGGGCAAGACCTTTGAAATGATCGCCGCCGCCATGGAGCGCAAGCGGCTGGGCCTGTGCCACAAGTCCATTTTCGTGGTTCCGAACCACCTGACCGGGCAGACCGCTTCCGAGTTTCTCCGCCTCTATCCCTCCGCCAATATCCTCGTCACCACCAAGAAGGACTTTGAGGCCCGGAAGCGAAAAAAATTCTGCGCCCGCATCGCCACCGGCGACTATGATGCTGTCATCATTGGGCACAGCCAGTTTGAGAAAATCCCTATCAGCGCGGAACGGCTGCTGCAAGATCAGATCATGGATATCACAGAGGGAATCCAGGAATTGAAAGCCAGCAGCGCGGAGCTGTTCACTGTCAAACAGCTGGAGCGAACCAAGCGCCAGCTGGAAGCCCGCTTGGAAAAATTGCAGGCCAACCACCGCAAGGATGATGTCGTCACCTTTGAGCAGCTTGGCGTGGATATGATGTTCGTGGATGAGAGCGACAACTACAAAAATCTGTTCCACTACACCAAAATGCGAAATGTGGCGGGCCTCGCCACTACCGACGCGCAGAAGTCCAGCGATATGTTTGCCA
>CANAZG010000099.1 GCA_947365965.1 uncultured Clostridia bacterium | reverse complement strand
AATCTATTGGGTGACGCGAACTCAAGGCTCAACCTGCTTAAACCGAACGCCGCAATAAGAGGATGGCTGACAGTCTTGCCTTCGGACATGAAAGCCCAAGTATAGCCAAGTCAGCCAGTTGCTCCTCTTATTGTAGCTTTGGCGCGAGATGGACGAAACCCCCGGCTGGCTGCCAGGGGTTCCAACCAAATTATATTGTAATAAGGGGGTGGATTGTTCCATGCTGCGGATTGCCATTTGCGACGATGACAGCGCCACCGTCCAATCCAACCAGGAAATTGCAGAGGTCTGTCTGAAACAGTGCGGGAGCGCCGGTGAGATCGCCGCCTACACCCACAGTGACAACCTCCTCTACGACATCACTGAGGACGGATTTTTCTTTGACCTGATTCTGCTGGACATTGAAATGCCCGGCAGCACCGGAATGGAACTGGCGGGGAAGATCAGGCCGTTCCTGCCCAATGTGAAGATCATCTTTATTACCTCCCACGTGGAGTACGCCATTGACGCCTTTGAACTGTCCATCTTCCGGTATGTCCCCAAAAATGATATTGCCCGGCGGCTCCCTGGGGCGGTCTGCGACGCCATCCGGCTGATTGAGCTGGAGGAAGGGAAATTCTACACCATCCAGACCAACAGCCGTCTGGAGAAAATCCCATACAAAGAGATCCTTTTTATTGAGCGGGACGGGAAAAACGCCAGCATCACCATCACCGGCGGCGCGGCCAGGGTTCGGAAGAGCTTGCAGCAGGTCTATGAGGAGCTGGCCGCAGAGGAGTTCATTTTCATCGACCGAGGCTGCATCGTCAACATGATCCACGTCATGCAGGTGAAGGATGGTTCGGTCATCCTGAAAAACGGCGCCGCCCTTCCCATCAGCCGCTCCCATCTGCAAGAGGTCAAGGCGCAGATCAACGCCTACTGGGGGGCGCACATATGACGGATATTCTTCTGCTGCTCTCCGGCACATTGACCAGTGCGGTGCGGGTTCTCGTTGGCCTGATCCTCATTTACCGCCTGCTATCGGCAAAGAGGCCCGATGGCCGAAGCCTTGGGCTGGGGCTGGCCGGGACGGTGATCCTCACGATTTTGCTGTCCCTGCTCCATGCACCAGACTTCTACCGGATGGCTCTGGAGGCGGTGCTGATTGCCGCCTGCGCCCATTGGATGCAGGGCACCGGGCTGAGGATGGGCCTGTTTGTGGGTATCTTTTATGAGATCGGCATTTCCTTCTGGTCCTTTCTCCTGTCGGCTGGACTGGGGGTGCTGTTCCGCTCCCAGGACTTCCTCAGCACCGGAACGCTGGCGGGACAGTCCGCCCTCTGGCTGCTCCACGGGCTCCTGGCCGTTTTGGCGGTCTGGCTCTCCAGAAATCAGGAGATCAACCGCAAATCCGCGTTCCGGGCCGTCTCCGCGCTTACGCTGGCGGGATTTCTCGGGGTCATCACACTGTCGGAGCAGACCGTTTTGACGATCCCCGACGACACGCTCTATATGTGGACCATTCTGGCGGTGGTGCTGATGATGTCGGTGCTGGTGTTCAACATCAACCGGCAGTATGAGGTGGAAAAGGAGCTGGCAAAGCTGAAATCGGAGCAGGCCGAGCTGCTGGAGCGGGATTACACCGCTGTCAACCGGGCCTATCAGGTCAATGCCAAGCTGTTCCACGACTTCCACAACCACATCGGGGTCCTGCGGCAGCTCCTCACCCATGAGAAGTACGGGGAGGCAATCCGCTATCTGGATGAATTGCAGGCCCCTGTGCAGAACCTGACCGCCGCCGTCTGGACGGGCGACGAGACGGCGGACTACCTCATTAACAGCAAGGCAGCCATAGCGGAGTCCAGCGGTGTTCGGTTCCAATCCCAGGTGGAGTTTCCCCGGCACACCAACATCCGCAGCGTGGACTTATGTGCGATTTTGGGCAATCTCCTGGACAACGCCATTGAGGCCGCCCGGCAGGTATCGGATCGGTCGGATCGGATGGTGACCCTCACCATCCGCCGTATCCACCAGATGCTGGTCATCAAGGTGGAGAACAGCTTTGCCGCCATGCCTGTTCAGGAGAATGGCCAGCTGAAGACCACAAAAACCGAGGGCGGCCTCCACGGCTGGGGCCTCAAAAGCGCCCAGACCGCCGCGGAAAAGTATGACGGCATGGTGCAGGCCGGTGTCTCCGGGAAAATTTTCCGGGCGGTGGCGACGCTGTCCTACCAAGGAATGGGGGATGTTCATGAGTAAATATGATGCTCTGTGGGCCTATGTGCAAAAAGATGGAAGCCCAACCCTTAAATTGACCTTCGGACAGATCCAGGAGATCGCGGGTGTTCCCATTGACCACTCTTTCCTGAGATACAAAAAGGAGTTAACGGACTATGGGTATCAGGTTGGGAAAATTTCTATGAAAGAGCAGACAGTTGTCTTTAAGAGGATACGAGTATGATAGGGCTAAAAAGAGGAACTGTTATGCTGATGCCACACCAAAAAGAATGGACTCGAAATGCGGAGAGAACCATTCATACATTAAAGCGCCTTTTAGAACCTGTCGCAGTTGACATTCAGCATATCGGAAGTACCGCCATTCCCTCCATTTATGCAAAGCCGATCATTGATCTTGTCGTAGGTGTTCGCATTCTGGACGATATAGTTTCTTATGCTGAATTGCTCAAACAGCATGATATAGTCTTTCGTGGAGAAGATGTCGCGGGGCAACTGCTGTTTGTAATGGGCGATTTTGAAAAGGACACCCGTACACACCACATCCATGCGGTCAGATGGAATGGAGCCGAATGGAATAACTATATCAATTTTCGGGATTATTTGAACCACTTTTCTGATAAAGCAATGGAGTACGATACCTGCAAGAAAAAGTTGACGACGCAATTTGCAGATGACCGAGGGAGCTATACTAAGGGCAAGAAGGAACTGATAGACCGTTTGCTGAACGAGGCCCATATGTGGAAAGCTGGAATATCGTGTTGCGGACAAAACCTTGAAATGGAGAAATGATTATGTTTGGAAAGAAAGAAAAAAGATTCAGCGTAAAAGAAGCGGAAAGCTATAGTGGAAGCGGAACCATCCGGATCATCGTTGATACAAAGACTGGCGTCAATTACATTATGACAGAAGGTGTCGGCGGTTCATCTATCACCCCCTTGCTTGACAGCAATGGGAATGTGGTGATTGATCAATAGCTTTCGATTTGAGGAGGGCGAAATGAGAATCAGATCGGTAAGACCTATAAAACAATTAAAGGGACAGTATTTGTGCTTTGCAATATTCGCAATTTGCCTCTCAGCAAGATTTATAGAATATTTTCTGATTGAAACAGACAAAACGGCGATTGGCGAAAATGTACTTCATAAAATACTTGGCATCGTCATATTGGCGGCTGCGCTGAAAGGCTTGAAACTCAAATGGCGCGATATTGGATTTCAGCGGGACGGCTTTGTAAGCGGCATTTTGAAAGGCATGCTGCTGGGAAGCGTTTGCTTCTCCCTTGCGTATGGATTAGAGTTGGTGCTTCTGGCTCTGCAAGGCACTCCCGCGCATTTGGAGCTGTATATCAGCGGCTTTTCGTTGACTGACTCTCAGATCAAAAATACCGGCTTCGCTTTCTTTGTGCTGTGCGTACTATTCAATATCATAAATGTCTGGATGGAAGAAGGCATTTTTCGCGGGCTGTTTATTAAAGAGTTTTCTGAAACAAAGCCTTTTATGAAAGCAAATCTAATTTCCGCGTTTTTATTTGGTGTTTGGCACATTGCTATGCCAATCAGAAGCTATATAAACGATGAAATGTCATTTACTGCAATGGTTCTTATGAGTATCGGTTATGTGATTCTTGCCGGAATTATGGGGGTCAAATGGGGGCTTCTTTACCGTATGACAGGAACTGTTTGGATTGGTCTTGGAGATCATCTGCTAAATAACACCGTTGCCACAAATATGCTGCATGTCATTTCTCCACGCGGCGCGGACGAATTGCAAATTGTCCGAATTATGGCAGCACAGCTTATTCCCTGTGTGCTTGTATTGATTATTTACTGCCATAAACAGAGTAGTAATAGCGTCTAATTTATGGAGGGCAACATGAAAATCAGACTGGTAAGACCTACAGAACACTTAAAAGAACAGGCAATCAAATTCAAGCAAGAATTTTTCGACAACCGTGAGATGGTAATAAACGGGAGTGAGCTGTTTGATAGAACAGACCAATACGAGGATTGGCTGAAAGCTGTGACCGCTAATACAAATATTGAAACAGTAAACGTCAACTGGGTGGTCACGGACATCTTTTTTGCTGTGGATGAAAAAGACCAGATCGTTGGAATTATTGATTTGAGGCATACGCTGAATGACTATTTAGAAGATTTAGGGAATTGTGGCTACAGCGTCCGCCCTTCTGAACGGAGAAAAGGGTATGCAACAGAACTGCTCCGGCTGTTGCTGCCGATTGCGAAAAATGCAGGCATGAAAGAACTGCGTTTGTCCGTTGAACGCGATAATGAAGCCTCTATCAAAACAATCCTGCGAAATGGCGGAAAACACGAACGGAGCTTTGAATTTGAGGGCAAACAAGCAGATATATACAAAATTGTTTTAACTTCTATGTGAGGTGAACTATGGGCAAGAGAAAGAGCGTTCTGAAAATAATTTTTATTGTGATCGTTGCATTGCTGACGTTGCTGCTCATTGTATACATCAATCACCAGCTCCGTTTGAATGCGGAAACTGGATTGCGTTTGCCTTTGGGGCAGATGGTTGAAGTTGACGGACACAATATGAGTATTTATGTTGAAGGGACCGGCGATACAACGCTTGTTTTTATGTCAGGCGGTGGTACCTGTTCTCCCATATTGGATTTCAAGTCCCTCTATTCTCTTTTGAGCGATAAATATCAGATTGCAGTTGTAGAGAAATTTGGATACGGTTTCAGCGATATTGTCAATAAAGACAGGGACATTGATTCCATACTGGAAGACACCAGGACCGCTCTGGCCGCCGCAGGATTAAACGCACCCTATGTCCTTTGTCCTCACTCAATGTCAGGACTTGAGGCCCTATATTGGGCGCAGAAGTATCCGGACGAGGTATCCGCTATTATCGGACTTGATATGGCGGTACCGGAGTATTATGACAGCATGAACATAAATATACCGCTAATTCGCGCGGCAAACTGGGCGGCTCATATAGGTATCACCCGCTTGATCCCAAACATTTCGGACAGTGACGCTATCCAATACGGCACACTGTCAGAGAATGAAAAAGAAATTTACAGAGCTGTTTTCTTTGACCGAACCGCGACTGTGACCATGCTGAACGAAATGGAGCGGGTGAAGGAAAATGCTGAAAAAGTGAGCAGCATGGGGGTCCCGCAGCTTCCGATGCTCCTGTTTCTTTCGGACGGCTCCGGAGGAACAGGATTTGAGAAAGAAGCATGGAGAAAAATCCCGCTCCAATACCTTTCCCAAGTTGAAGGCGGGGAATATATCGAATTAGACTGCCCCCATTATGTTCACGATTATGAGTACAAAGCAATAAGTGAAAGTATCATTGCATTCCTGTTAGAACAATAAATTTGTTTTTCGAAAATTCGAAAAAAGGTTATTATTGACTATACAGCGGGGATGCCCCTTTTCGCGGTCAAAAACCTGCCGTTTGCGGACATTCCCGCACAGCGGCAGGTTTTTTGCTATGATGCAGGTACATCAAGGAAGCACCGCTTCAAGGAGGAAATTGTTATGCGTCATGTTTACATTCGTGGTATCCTGGCTCTGATCTGGCTGGTGGCAGCGGTCGTCAGCGGCCTGTCCGGCAATTTGGAGTGGGCCGGACTCTATATCCTGATGGGGGCTGCTTTCGGGTATTCCGCCTACACCTCCTGGAAAAAAGAGAAGAACAATAAGGGGGAGCACTAACCATGAGCAGGAACATCCTGGAGCTTCAAAACCTCAACGCCTGGTACAGAGAGGGGCAGAACGTGCTGTCTGGCTTCTCCCTCCAGCTGCGGCCCCATGAAGTGGTGGGGCTGATCGGCCTGAACGGGGCCGGGAAGACCACCTTTCTGAAAACCCTGTCCGGTCTGCACGAGTGGTTCCGCTGTGACAGCATCCGCTTGGACGGCCAGCCGGCCTCCTTCCGGCACAAGGACTTCAAGCTAAACCGGTACACCGTCTTTGCTGAGGACAGCTCCTTCCAGTATTTCACCTTCCGGGAGTACCTGTCCTGTGCGGCTGCGGCGTACAAAAAGAAACTGCCCGGCGTGTCCGAGCTGGTGCGGGGCTTTCACTTCGAAGACTACACCGATACGCTGCTGAAGGACCTGTCCACCGGCAATAAGAAAAAGGCGTTCCTGATTACGGCCTTTGCTCTGAAGCGGCCGCTGCTCCTG
Source organism: uncultured Clostridia bacterium (assembly GCA_947365965.1). Lineage (GTDB taxonomy): Bacteria > Bacillota > Clostridia > Oscillospirales > Oscillospiraceae > Pelethomonas. Next base: position 3,789 of record CANAZG010000099.1, on the reverse strand, counting down.
CTGGATGAACCGGTGAACGGGCTGGACTTCCAGAGCACGGAGTATCTGTACCAGCTGATCGCCGGGTACAAGGAGCACGGGACAGTTCTCTTCTCCTCCCACATCCTGGAGAGCATTACCCTGACCTCCGACCGGGTGCTGGTGCTGGAGGAGGGACAGATCCGGCGGAGCTTTGAGGGCGGCGAGATCATCGCTGCAGACATTCGGGAGGCCCTGCATGATGAAAATGAACTTTGACGTGACCGCCAAAAAGCTGTTCGGCGTGAAATATGAGCGGCTGGCCCGGACACTTTTTCTCGATCTGGTGATCTTTTGGGGTCTGCATATCTCCGGACTCCAGGTGAAAATTGCCCCCGCCATCCTGTACCTGATGACCGGCACCTTTTCTGCCGGGGTCATGTGGCAGGCCCTTTCTTCCGGGGACAACAGGACCAACATGGAAAATATGTTCATGCTCCCCTTTGAGGGGCGCAGTCTAATCCTCTCTTATGTGGCTGCGTTGGGGGCCTACACGCTGCTGATCAAAACCGCCGGACTGCTGGCTGTGGTGTGGGCGGTCTCACGCTGGAGCTGGACGGAGATTTTGGGGAGTATCCTCTGCTCCCTGGCCACTATTGTGGCAGTATCCTGTCTCTATCCCCTGCGCCTGGGGCGTACCGACGCCTACGCCTTTTATATCCAGCCCAAGAGGCGCAGGCGGACGGTCAAAGTCCATCGTCGCTACTCCGTGTGGCGCTACCTATTCCGATACCTGATGGCCCACAAGAATTATCTGGTCAACACGGTGGCGATGTGGGGCGTGGCCTGCGTTCTGCCGGTGCTGCTGGGTCAGATGGAGGCCCGGTTTGTCCTGCCCATCGGCTTCGCTATCCTCTCCCTAAACACTCCGCTCTGCATCCTTCTGTCCTGCGATCCGGCCCTGGAGCAGGCGGTGCGGTTCCTACCGGGACAGGGCAGTGCATTTTGTGTGCCCTACTGCCTGTTCATTTTCGGGTGCAATCTGGCTGCGGACATCATTTTCCTGTGCAGCTGGCAGCTCCAGATCGGCGGGATTGTCCCGCTCCACGCTTTGACAGCGGCTGCTTTCGCCCTGCTGAGTGCGGCCGGTTCCGTCCTGCTGGAGTGGTACTGCCCCATCCGGGAATGGAAAATCGAAAGCGATCTCTGGCACCATCCCCGGAAATATGTTGTGCCCGCTGTCATGCTCTTGCTGGCCGGGCTGGTGAGTAAATTTTTATAATTGTAAAAATGCCCTCTTGCCTTTATACTGTCAATCGAAGCCATAATCCGCAAAAAATTTTCCACCATTTTGTCACAGATTTGCTTCATGCCAGTCTAATCCTATAGGAGGTGTTTTTATGAACACGAAAGAAAATCAAGAATTGTCTGTTCTGATCAAGCAGGCCACCGCCGGGGATAAGGCCGCGCTGGAGACGGTGCTGGCCGGTGTGCAGGATCTGGTATTCAACCTGTCTCTGCGGATGCTGGGCACGTTCCACGACGCTGAGGATGCGTCCCAGGACATTCTGCTGAAAGTAATGACCCACCTCTCCTCCTTTAAGGGGGACAGCGCCTTTACCACATGGGTGTTCCGCATTGCGGCAAACCATCTCAAGGACTACAAGAAGCACATGTTCGCCCAATTCCCTTTGAGCTTCGAATTCTATGGAGACGACATCCGCAACGGGAAAATTCAGGATGTGCCCGACCTGACCCAGAACGTGGAGAAGGCGATCCTGGCCGAGGAGCTGAAGCTGTCCTGCACAAACGTTATGCTCCAGTGTCTGGACCCAGAGAGCCGCTGCATCTTTATCCTGGGTACAATGTTCCGGGTGGACAGCCGGATTGCCGGGGACATCCTGGGCATCACCCCGGAAACCTATCGTCAGCGTCTCTCCCGGGTGCGGAAAAAGATGGCCGGCTTCCTTTCGGAATACTGTGGCGAATACGGGAAGGGAACCTGCCGCTGTGCCAGCCGGGTCAACTATGCAATCCAGAACCACCGCATTGCTCCCGACCGCCTGGACTTTACCGCCGCCAAGCCCAGCGATACCACCGTGGAGGTAACAGCGGCCATGGCGGAGATTGACAGATACTCTCAGCAATTCTCGTTCTGTCGGGCATATCAGTCCACAGAGCGGTTAAAGAAGATGATCCGGGACTTTCTGAATGGCCCGGCCTTTTCCACGGTTGCGGAAGCGTAGAGGAGGCAGGAAATGAATACACAGATGATTTTGGACTATCTGTCCAGCTTGGGCGCCAACAATAACCGGGAGTGGTACCACGCTCATAAGGCTGAGTACCAGGCGGCCAACACACAGTTTGAGGAGCTAATACAGTCTTTGATCCTCCGAATTGGAGAATTTGACGGCAGTATCCTCGGCCACGCACCCAAGGAACTGACCTTCAAAATGGTGCGGGACACCAGATTCAGCCATGACAAGTCCCCTTACAACCCCGCATTCCGGGCGCACATCTCGTCCATGGGAAAGCTGCCTATTCCGGTAGGGTACTATCTGATGCTCAAGCCGGGCGGACAGTCCTTTCTGGGCGGCGGCCTGTTTGCTGATATGTTCAAGGATGCCACCCGGATGGTGCGGAATTACATTTTGGAGCACGGCAGCGAGTGGGAGGAAATTATCACAGCTTCGTCTTTTCAAGAGCATTTTACGGTGGGCGGGTCAGCACTGAAAAACGTCCCGGCTGGATACGAAAAGGAACATCCCCAGGCGGAATATCTGAAATATAAGAGTTGGTATCTGGAATATCCGATTCGGGACGAGGAGCTTGCGGACGGCGAGTCGTTCATGTCCAACGCGGTAAACATCTTCCGCCGGATGAAGCCGTTCAATGATTACCTGAACAAGGCCCTTGCGGGATTCAAAATGCCGGAGAGATAGCCCCATGGAGCGAGTTCACAAAGATTACCGGGTAAATGCGAACGGACAAGGCTTGTTTGAGCCTTGTCCGTTTACTTTATGGAAGCGGGATTTTCAAATAATAATTTTTTTGGAAAAGACAGACCGCTGTAACATTTCCCGGACATTTCTCTGTTATACTGTGTAAGCGCTAAGCCGTCGTGAGCAGTGAGCCTGGACCGGAGCAAGGGGAACAAGCCAAGAAGCACAGAGCGATTCTGTTTGTGCCCCAAGACGAAGGGAAGACGAGCGTCGCGAACAGGCGAGGCGTGAGAACAGGAGTCCAAAGGAGGACAAGCCATGAAACGGATACTGATTGTCGAGGACGACGCCCTTTTGAATAAGACCCTGGCCTATAATCTGGCCTCGGACGGCTGGGAGGTCACACCGGCTCTGGACACCAAAACCGCCGCCGCCCTGCTGGCCGGGACGGAATATGATCTTGTACTGCTGGACATCAATCTGCCGGACGGGAACGGCTACGACCTGTGCAGGCTGATTAAACCGGAGCACCCCGGCACGGTGGTAATTTTCCTGACTGCCAACGACCAGGAGAGCGATCAGCTCCGGGGCTATGAGGCGGGCGCTGTGGACTACATCACTAAGCCCTTTTCCATCGGGGCCCTGCAGCGGAAGATCCGCGCCATGTTTGCCATGCTGGAGCACCACAAGCCGGCAAGGGACATCTACGATGACGGCAGGCTGTTCCTGGATTTCTCGGAGCAGGCAGCTGCTCTGAACGGAAACCCGCTTACCCTTTCCTCTATGGAGTACAAGATGCTGTTTCTGTTCTGCAAAAATCCCAGACAGGTCCTGACCCGCCAGCGGCTTCTGGAGCGGCTGTGGGACGTGGACGAAAAATTTGTGGACG
>CANAZG010000098.1 GCA_947365965.1 uncultured Clostridia bacterium | reverse complement strand
GCAAGGGAAATCGACGCAGTATGACGGGAAAAAGACCGGACAGACAGTGTTCAACGGTTGTGAATACAGGTTCTTATTGCCGGCTCAGCTCCACCAGCTTGCGCAGCCGGTGCTGGAGGCAGCTCTTTGTGACAGGCGGCTCAAACTCCTCCGCCAGCTCCCGCAGGGTCAGCTCCGGGTAGGTCTCCCGCAGGATGATGGTCTCCTTCAGCTGGGCGGGGAGCCCGCCCACCCGGTCCAGCTCGTAGAGCCGCCGGATGGCCTCCAGCTGCTCCTGGGCGGCGGCCACCATCTTGTCCAGGTTGGCGGACTCGCAGTTGACCTGACGGTTCACGCCGTTGCGCAGCCGCTTCTCCGCCCGGGCGCTCTCCAGTGCGCCGGCGGATCTGGGTGCGCCCATGAGAGCCAGGAGCTGCTCGATCTGGACGCTGCTTTTGAAGTAGGTGACCTGACAGCCGCCCCGGGCCGTCTGGCGGGGCTGGCGGCCCATGTCGGTCAGCAGCGCCGCCAGCTCCCGGCTGGCCTGGGCGTGGCTGGTGACCAGCTCCAGGTGGTAGCTCTTGGAGGGCTCGGTGGTGCTGCCGCCGGAAAGGAACGCGCCCCGCAGAAACGCGGAGCGGCAGCAGTCCTCCTCCAGCAGGCCGAAGTTGATGTGGAGCACCGGGCTCTGGCGGGAGTCGAAGCCAAAGGCGTCCACGATGCGGCCGGTCTTCTCCCGGTCCGTGATCTGAAAGACGTATTTCTGCTCCCCCTCCGCCGGCAGGCGGTCAAAGGCGAGGCCAAAGGCCCGGTCCAGAAGGGCGGGGAGCCTTTGCGCGAAGCTCTCGCTCTCCGTGATGACCCGCACCTCCTGGGGGGTAAAGGTGTTGCAGTGGAGCAGCGCACCGTAGGCCTCCGCCCGGGCGCAGCACGCATCTCCCAGCGGAGATTGGCATAATTCGTTTTTTACGCTGCCGGAAAAGCTCATGGGGCGGGTCACCTGCCTTGTTGTGGTCATTCTTTTTTGTTATAACAAAAAATCTTATATGATTTCGTCTACCGCTCGTCCGTCCGGCCAGCCAGATAATCCAGTGTCACACCAAAATGGTCTGCCAAGGCGCAGAGGTCCTTAAAGGTTGGGTCATTTTCCCCGGATTCAAACCGCTGGTACTGGCGGTACCCGACATCAATAGTGGCAGCCAGTTGTTTCTGAGTTTCCTTTTTCTCTTTGCGCAGTATGCGCAGTCTTTCTTTTAATTCCATAGCAACTCTGAAAAAACGGCCACTTGTTGTTCTACCGCTCGTCTGTCCGGCCTACCAGATAGTCAAGCGTTACACCGAAATGATCCGCCAGCGCCCAGAGATAGTCCATTCCAGGCTTCTGCTCTCCGTGTTCATACCGCTGGTACTGGCGAGTAAGTATGCCCGTAGCCTCTGCTGTCTGCGCTTGCGTTTCTTTTCTCTCTTTGCGCAACTCTTTTAATCTTTCGTAATATTTCATACTTTCACCTTGACGCGTCTTCGTAGACGTGATATAATAAAAACGTCTAATAACTCGTTTATTAAAGGAGCGCTATTATGGATGACTTTATGGTCTGGTTGTACTTCCATTATATCATGCCCACCCTGGAAGAGGCAAGCAAGGGCGAATTTGCGGAGCCCATAGACCGCCTGCGGAGCCAGCTGGACGTTTACCAGGAGTGGGATCTGGACCATATCATTGAGTACTACGCCAGCGGCGCTTTCCAGCTGGGCCTGCGCACCGGCGCGGCCCTCCAGGCCATCGCATGCGGGGATGAATTTCCCAATCAGCGCATCTGAATCTCTTTTTACTCTGTCCGATATTTCCCCAGCCCCGCGATCCGCACGCTGCGCTGGGCGTGGAGCTCCAGCAGGGCGGAGGCCAGGAGCTGGCTGTCATGGCGGACATACCCATTCTGGACCGTGGACACCGGGCGGCTGACCAGCTCCACGCCCAGCTGGGCGCAGGCGTTTTTATCGTAGCGCACAGGCTCCGCCCCCTCCTGGGCGTAGCGGTCCGTGACCTCCTGGGGGATGCTGGCGGAGTTGACCAGACACAGGCGGAAGAGCCCGGGCAGGGAGTGCTGGAAGAGGGCCTGAATGTGGTCCGCGTTGGTGTAGCCCTCGGTCTCCCCCTCCTGGGTCATGACGTTGGCCACGTAGACCTTCAGCCCGTCCGCGTCCGCGATGGCCTGGGCGATGCCCTCCACCAGCAGGTTGGGAATAATGCTGGTGTAGAGACTGCCGGGGCCCAGAACAATCATATCCGCCTCAGCGATGGCCTCCAGGGCGGGGGCCAGGGCCGGGGGATGCTGGGGCAGCAGCCGCACCCGCCGGATGCGGCAGTCCTCCCGCTTCTTGCAGTAGAAAATCTTCGACTCGCCCAGGACCTTGGCCCCGTTCTCAAACTCCGCCTCCAGCTGCACGTCCGTGGTGGTCACCGGGATCACCCGGCCGGTGATGGCCAGCACTTGGCTCATCAGGCTCACCGCCCGGTCAAAGCTGCCGGAGATGCCGTTGAGGGCCGCCAGGAAGAGGTTGCCGAAGCTCTGCCCCTTCAGGGACCCGTCCGTAAACCGATAGTGGAGCAGCTCCCCCATCACCGGCTCCACATTGGCCAGGGCCTCCAGACAATTGCGCACGTCCCCCGGGGGCAGCATCCCCAGCTCCTGGCGCAGTACGCCCGAGCCGCCGCCGTCGTCCGCCACTGTGACGATGGCGGTTAAATTATTGGTGTAGCGTTTCAGTCCCCGCAGCATGGTGGACAGGCCGGTGCCGCCGCCGATGGCCACGATTCTGGGCCCCTTTCCGCTGGGTCCCCGATACAGCGTTGCGTTATCCATGGTTTCCTTTCTGCGCCTATGTCCGCATCATATCCCGGTGGTTCTCCGTCACTTGATAGCCCAGGGAGGCCACGTAGTCCGCCAGGGCGTGGGTCACGGCCACGGAGCGGTGGTGTCCGCCGGTGCAGCCGATGGCCGCCACCAGCACCGTCTTCCCCTCCTCCCGGTACAGGGGCAGGACGAAGCGCAGCAGATCCCGCAGCTTCTCCATGAACTGCTCCGTCTCCCGGAAGGAGAACACGTAGTCCCGCACCTCCCGGTCCAGCCCGGTCTTCTCCCGCATGGCGTCAATATAAAACGGGTTGGGCATGAACCGCACGTCAAACACCAGATCCGCCTCCAGAGGCAGGCCGTGCTTAAAGCCGAAGGACACCAGACTCACCTGTAACTCCCCCGTGCGCCGCTCCCCGCCGAAGAGCCGCATCAGCTCGCCCCGCAGCCGGGCGGTGGAGTAGGTGGTGGAGTTGATGACCACGTCCGCCTGAACCCGCACCGGGGCCATCATGTCAATCTCCCGGTTTACCGCCGCCTCCAGGGTGCCGGCCTGCTCCTGGAGGGGGTGCATACGCCGGGTCTCCTTGTACCGCTTGATAATGGCCTCCACCTCCGCCTCCAGAAACAGCAGCTTGCAGTTGTACTTCTGCTGGCGGAGGGTGTCCAGCACCTCCAGAAACTCGTCAAAGGTGTCCGCAGTGCGCACGTCGTAGACCATGGCCACACGGTTGTAGCGGCCATTGCCCGCGGCGCAGAACTCCGCGAATTTCATCATCATGGCCGCCGGCATGTTGTCCACGATATAGAACCCCATGTCCTCCAGAAAGGAGGCGGCCTTGCTCTTCCCGCCGCCGGACAGGCCGGAGATAATCAGTATTTCCATTCTTCTCTCTCCCTCTTTGCCCTCTCTCAGGGCACGATCCGCACCTCGGGCTCCAGCTCCACGCCGGTTTTCTCCTTCACAACACGCTGTACCTCCCGGATGAGCCCCAGCACATCGGCGCTGGTGGCCCCGCCGGCGTTGACGATGAACCCGGCGTGCTTCTCCGACACCTGGGCTCCCCCCACGCGGGTCCCCTTCAGGCCGCACTGCTCAATGAGGACCCCGGCGAAATGGCCCTGGGGCCGCTTGAAGGTGCTGCCGGCGCTGGGCAGCTCCAGGGGCTGCTTCTCCCGCCGCCGGCGGCCCAGCTCCTCCATGGCGGCGCGGATCTCCTTCGGGTCCCCGGGCTCCAGCAAAAATTCCGCCGCCAGCACCCCGCCCCGCTGTCCGCTGAAGGCGCTGCGGCGGTAGCCGAAGGCCAGGTCCTCCCCGGCGAGGCGCACGACGCCCCTTCCGGCCAGCCACGCCTCCGCCGCCGTCACCACCTGGGACAACTCTCCGCCGTAGGCCCCGGCGTTCATGCACACCGCGCCCCCCAGACTGCCGGGGATGCCGTGGGCAAAGGCCAGCCCCGTCAGCCCCTCCCGCTGGGCGAAGGAGGCCAGCCGGGCCAGGCTGACGCCGGCCTGGGCGCGGAGGGTCCGCTCCCCGGTCCGCTCCAGACGGTCCAGCCGCCCGGTGTGGACCACCAGCGCGTCCAGGCCCTCGTCCGCAGCCAGCAGATTGGAGCCGTTGCCCAGCATCAGCAGAGGCCAGCCGGCGGTCTCGGCAGCGTCCAGCAGGGCCGCGCAGGCGGCCTCGGAGGCGGGCCGGACCATCCGGCGGGCGGGCCCGCCCACCCGGAAGGTGGTGTGCCGGGCCATGGGCTCCTCCCGGAGGACCTCCAGGTCCGGGAATCGGGCGGCGGCCAGGGCGTCAAAGTCGTCATACCAGGGCATATATCCTACTCCTTATTTCCAACAAAAGATATGGTAACCGTATTCAAGAAAAAGAGCTACAGTCCCAGCAGGGCCGCGCCGATGATGCCCGCGTCATTGCCCAGCTTGGCCTTGACGATGCGGGTGTGGCGGTCCGCCTCCCGGCCGAAGCACTGGTCCAGGACCATGGTTTGCAGGGGGGCCAGCAGGTCCTCGTCCCGCTCATGGCTCACCCCGCCGCCCAGGCAGATGACCTCCGGCTGGAAGATGTTCACCAGATTGGAGAGCCCGTCGGCCAGATACCGCAGGTACTGGTCCACCACCGCCCGGGCCGCGCTGTCCCCCCGGCGCATGGCCTCAAAGGCCGTGCGGCCGTCCAGGTTGCTCAGATCGCCGCCCACCAGGGTCCACATGGCGGAGTCCTTGCTCGCCTCCATGGCGGCCATGGTCTGGCGGATGAGGGCGTTGGCGGAGGCGTAGCGCTCCCAGCAGCCCCTCCGGCCGCAGGTACACTGATCCCCGCCGTGGACGATGACCATGTGGCCGCCCTCCCCGGCGCAGCCGTTGACGCCCGCGTGGATCCTGCCGTTGAAGATGATGCCCGTGCCGATGCCGGTGCCCAGGGTGACCAGGATCAGGCTCTCGATGCTCTTGTCCTCGTAGTGGTAGAACTCCCCCAGGGCGGCGCAGTCCGCGTCGTTGCCCAGGCGGACCGGCACGTCCCAGTGGCGGTGGAACATCTCCGCCACGGGCATGAACCGGATGGGGATGTTCACCGTCTTGATGACCACGCCCCGCCTGTCGTCCACCGGGCCGGGGAAGCCCATGCCCACCGAGGCCACCTGCTCCCGGGCCACGGCCTTCTCCTCCACCAGCTCCAGGGCCATCCGGGCCAGGGTCTCCCCCATCTGATCCATGGACTGGAAATGGAGGGGGGCCTTCTTGACCGCGACGATCTGATAGCTCTCGTCCACCAGCCCCGCCTTGAGGTTGGTGCCGCCTACGTCAATTCCAATATAGTACATGATACTTCCTCCCTATGTCCCTCATGCCCTCAGCCGCCCATGGCCTGACGCTCCAGATCGTCGGCCAGCTGCTGGGCGGCGTTGAAGCCGTACTTCTTGCAGCGGTTGTTCATGGCCGCCACCTCCACGATGGTGGCCAGATTCCGGCCGGGCTGGACCGGGATGGTGATGATGGGGACCTCGATGCCCAGGATGTTCACCCGCTCCTCGTCCAGGCCGAAGCGGTCATAGAACTTGTCCTCCCGCCACCGCTCCAGATGCACCACCAGATCCACCTGGCTCTCCGGCTTCACCGCGCTCATGCCCAGCAGCTGCTGCACGTTCACCACGCCGATGCCCCGCAGCTCAATGTAGTGCTTGATGAGATCCGGGGCCTTGCCCAGCAGCTGGTCCGCCTCCCGGCGGATGTCCACCGCGTCGTCCGCCACCAGCCGGTGGCCCCGCTTGACCAGCTCAATGGCGGTCTCGCTCTTGCCCACGCCGCTGTCGCCGGTGATGAGCACCCCCTCGCCGTAGATGTCCAGCAGGCCGCCGTGGCGGGTGATGGTGGGGGCCAGGGCATGGGTGAGGTACTCGATGACCTTGGTGGTGAACACCACCGTGGTATCCGTGGTGTGGAGCAGGGTCCGCTGGTGCTTGCGGGCCATGGACAGGCACTCGGGGTAGATGTCCAGGTCCCGGGACACCACCAGGGCGGGGATCTCGTAGTTGAAGAGGTTGGCGAAGCTGCGGCTGCGCTGCTCCGGGTCCATGCTGTTGAGCATCTGGGTCTCCGCCATGCCGATCACCTGTAGGCGGCGCTCGTCAAAGTACTCGAAAAAGCCCACCAGCTGAAGGCCCGGGCGGTTCACGTCCTTGATGCCCACCAGGGCGGTGTCGAAGTCCGCCCCCTTGTTCACCACCGCCAGATCCAGGTGCTCCACCAGCTCACTGACCTTGACGCCGCCCTTCATTTCATCCTGCTGTATCATGCTGCTTTTCCTCCGTTCCGCCGTGGCCCCACTGGCACGGTCAATATCAGCATAATTATAGTATAAATGGTCCCGCTTGACAAGAGCGCAAAAAGTTTTTCAAATTTCTTAAATTCCACTTGCATTTTGTGTCAAACTCTGCTATTATAACCTTCGGTGCATTTCGCATCCATTCTATCCTAGAACAGCAAGGAGGTGCAACGGATGGCTAAATGTCAATTCTGTGACAAGGGTGTTACCTTCGGGATCCAGGTGTCCCACTCCCATCGGCGCTCTAACCGCATGTGGAAGCCCAATGTCAAGCGTGTAAAGGCAATCGTGGACGGTACCCCTCGCCATGTCTATGTTTGTACCCGGTGTCTGCGTTCCGGCAAAGTCACCAGAGCTGTCTGACATATGCGCACAGGACCCGCCTGCCGGCATCTGCCGGCGGGCGGTATATTTTGTCCCAAAGCAAGTTCCCTGAGCCTGAACAATCCCCCGCGCCGGCCAGCGCGGGGGATTGTTGCTTCTCTATTTGCACCCGGCTACGCGCCCATGACCTCCGCCATAATGGCCAGACCCTGGTCCAGCTCCTTCCGGGTAATCACCAGGGGCGGCAGGAGCCGCAGGGTGTCCGCGCCGGCGGTGAGGCAGAGAAGGCCCCGCTCCATGAGCTTATCCTTCAGCTCCCTGTGGGTCATGCCCTGGACGCCCACGCCCAGCATCAGCCCCATGCCCCGGATGCCGGAGACATAGGGGCTTCCCAGCGCGGCGATCCGCTCCCGGAGGTACTGGCCCTTCTCCCGGACCTCCTCCAGGAAGGCGGGGGTCAGGGTATCCATGACCACGTTGGCGGCGGCGGCGGCCATGGGGTTGCCGCCGAAGGTGCTGCCGTGGTCCCCTGCCCGCAGGACGTTCCGGCACTTCTCGTTGGTCATGAAGCCCCCGAAGGGCAGGCCGCCGGCGATGCCCTTGGCAAAGCTCACCACATCGGGCTGCACGCCGAACTGCTGGTAGGCGAACATGGTCCCGGTGCGGCCCACGCCGGTCTGCACCTCGTCGATGAGCAGCAGCCAGTCCCGCTCCTGGCAGAGCTTAGCCACGGACTGGACAAATTCCTTCTCCAGGGGATTCACGCCCCCCTCTCCCTGGATGAGCTCCATCATCACCGCGCACACGTCCTCCCCGGCCTGGGACAGGAGGCTGTCCATGTCGTTGGCCTGGGCGTAGCGGAAGCCCTCGGTGAAGGGGAAGAAGTAGTCGTGGTAGTGGTCCTGGCCGGTGGCCTTCAGGGTGGTGATGGTGCGGCCGTGGAAGGAGTTTTTCAGGGTGATGATGGCGGACCGGCCCTGGCCGTACTTCTCATAGGAGTATTTCCGGGCCACCTTAATCATGCCCTCGTTGGCCTCCGCGCCGGAGTTGCCGAAGAAAGCCGCCGCCATACCCGCCGCAGGAACCAGCCGGGAGGCCAGTTTGGCGTAGGGCTCGGTGTAGAAGAGGTTGGAGATGTGGCCCACCTTCATGGCCTGATCGTAGATGGCCCTGGCCCAGGCCTCGTTGGCGTAGCCCAAGGAGCAGACGCCGATGCCGGAGGTGAAGTCGATGTACTTCTTCCCCTCGGCGTCAAAGAGGGTAGCCCCGCAGCCGTGGTCAATGGCTAGCTGGTTGCGGGCGTAGGTCTGGAGGACATACCCCTCATCCAGGGCCTTGATGTCGTTGAAATTCATAGCGTACCGCTCCCTTACCAATAAAATGTACTGCTTCCGCCCGGGCTGGCATAGAACTGCCCGCAGCGCGAAAAGATATTCTTAAAGTTTTTCTTTTTGGTCCTTTTTCTTTGTTCACAAAGAAAAAGGACAGAAAAAACGCCTTTCTTACCAGATCATAGTCCCGATGCCCGCGTGGCTGAGGACCTCGATGAGAATGGAGTGGGGGATCCGGCCGTCCAGGATGTGGGTCCGGTGGACGCCGTTCTGCACCGCGTCCACGCAGCAGTCCACCTTGGGGATCATGCCGCCGGACACCACCCCCGCCTCCACCAGCCCCGGCACCTCGCTGAGACGCACCTGGGAGAGGAGGGTATCCTCGTCGTTCCTGTCCCGGAGCAGGCCCCGCACGTCGGTAAGCAGGATCAGCTTCTCCGCCCCCACCGCCACGGCGATTTTGGCTGCGGCGGTGTCAGCGTTGACGTTGTAGCTGGTCTCCTGATCCGTACCCTGGGCCACGGTGGAGACCACGGGGATAAAGCCGTCGTGGATGGCGTCCAGAATGACCTTGGGGTCCACCTCCGTCACGTCCCCCACCAGCCCGTAGTCCACCCCCTCCTCCTGCCGCCGCACAGCCTTGAGCATCCCGCCGTCCAGGCCGCACAGGCCCACGGCCTGCCCGCCGGCCCGGTTGAGGGTGGAGACCAGATCCTTGTTCACCTTGCCGCACAGCACCATCTGGACGATCTCCATGGTCTCCTGGTCCGTGTAGCGCAGGCCGTTGACAAAGCGGCTCTCCTTGCCGGTCTTTTTCAGCATCTCGCTGATCTCCGGTCCGCCGCCGTGAACCACCACCACGTGGATGCCCACCAGCCGCAGCAGGATGATGTCACTGATGACCGCCCGGCGCAGCTCCTCGCTAATCATGGCGTTGCCGCCGTACTTGATGACCACGGTCTTGCCGTAGTAGAGCTGGATGTAGGGCAGGGCCTCCACCAGCACCTGGGCCCGGTCGCTGTGGTTGAGATTCATACGCTGCCTCCTTGTATTGGGATTACCTGCCTGCCGGCTGGGGACCGCCACTGGGCTGCGCCCAAGGGCCGGTTTGGGCCGCCTGCCGGCTGGGGACCGTCATTGGGCTGCGCCCAACGACTGGTTTGGGCCGCCTGCCGGCGGCCTAGGTCCTGTAGTCCCCGTTGATCTTAATATAGTCGTAGGTGATGTCACAGCCCCAGCAGGTGCAGGACTCGTCTCCCTCGGCCATGCGGATTTCAATCTCCACCTCGTCCTCGGTGAGGATCTTCTTGGCAAGATCCTCGTCAAAGTCCAGGCCACGGCCGTTCTGGCAGACCAGGATCTCCCCTGCCTCGGAGCCGAAGGTCACGTCCACCCGCTCCGGGTCAAACTTCTCCCCGGAGTAGCCCATGGCGCACAGCACCCGGCCCCAGTTGGCGTCGCAGCCAAAGATGGCCGCCTTGGTCAGGGTGGAGGAGATGACGGACTTGGAGATGGTCTCCGCCTGCTCCTCGCTCCTCGCCCCCCGGACGGTGCAGGTGATGAGGTGCTTGGCCCCCTCGCCGTCCTTGGCCATCTGCCGGGCCAGGTGGTAGCAGACCTCGTGGAGCTTCATGACAAAGTCCACGTAGGCCTCCCCCCTGGAGGTGATCTCCGGGTTGCCCGCCAGACCGTTGGCCAGGATGCAGCAGGTGTCGTTGGTGGAGGTGTCCCCGTCCACGCTGATGCGGTTGAAGGTGAGGCGGACCACCTCCCTCAGCGCCTCCTGGAGCATCTCCTGGGAGATGGCGCAGTCGGTGGTGAGGAAGCAGAGCATGGTGCCCATGTTGGGGTGAATCATGCCGCTGCCCTTGGCGATGCC
>CANAZG010000097.1 GCA_947365965.1 uncultured Clostridia bacterium | reverse complement strand
AGGCCGGCCTGCTGGACAAGGAAGCCAAGGAGCTCTGCGGCGACGGCCTCAAGCGTGTGTGTGAGCTGGTGGGCATTCCCCCGGTGCTCCACATGGGCTCCTGCGTGGACATCTCCCGCATGATGGTTCTGGCCGCCGACGTGGCCAAGGACTCCGGCTGGAACATCTCCCAGATCCCCCTGGTGGGCTGCGCCCCCGAGTGGATGAGCGAGAAGGCCGTGTCCATCGGCAACTACGTCGTCGCCACCGGCATTGACACCTTCCTGGGCGTGGATCCCTACACCAAGGGCTCCGAGGAGGTCACCAACCTGCTCCAGGGTGAGCACGGCATCAAGGACTGGGTGGAGGCCAAGTACACTGTGGAGCTGGACATCGACAAGCTGGGCGACAAGATGATCGAGGCCATTGAGGCCAAGCGCGCGGCGCTGGGGATCTAAATCATTATAGATACATACTGTTTTCGAGGGGAGGCCGTCCCATGGAATTTCTGATGGATATCTGTCTGAACCTGTTCTGCTCTCTTCGGGAGGGCGCGGCGGGGCTGCTTTTCGGAATTTCTGGTCTGGCTCTTGCCGCCGCCGAGCGGCTGAGAAAACGGTAACTAAGATACGTAACGAGGATTTCCTATGAAAGTAGCCATCACCGGCAAGGGAGGCGTGGGCAAGACCACCTTCGCCTCCACCCTCTGCCGGCTCTACGCCGCCGAGGGCCGCAACGTCCTGGCCGCGGATGTGGACCCGGACGCCAACCTGGGCCTGGCCCTGGGGCTGACGGAGGAGGAGGTCAACGCCATCGTCCCCGTCTCCAAGATGAAGGAGCTGGCCCGGGAGCGGACCGCCGCCAACGAGTCCAACACCTTCTACAAGCTCAACCCCGAGGTCTCCGATCTGCCCGACAAGCTCAGCCGGGACGTGAACGGCGTGAAGCTGCTGGTCATGGGCACCGTGGACACCGGCGGGTCCGGCTGCGTGTGCCCGGAGCACGTGATGCTCAAGGCCATCCTGTCGAAGCTGGTGTTCCGCAAGGACGACGTGGTGGTCATGGACATGGAGGCGGGGCTGGAGCACCTGGGCCGGGGCACGGCCTCTGTGATGGACCAGTTCATCGTGGTCATCGAGCCCGGTGCCCGGAGCATCCAGACCTATGAGCGCATCAAGAGTCTGGCCGCGGATATCGGCGTCACCAAGGTGCGGGTGGTGGCCAACAAGGTCCGGGATGAGCGGGACGAGGCCTTCCTCCGGGAGCGGATCCCGGCCCAGGACCTGCTGGGGTTCATCCACTACAGCGGCGACGTGATCGAGGCGGACCGCAACGGCCAGTCCCCCTTTGACTACAGCGCCCAGGCCGTGGAGGAGATCCGGGCCATCAAGGACAAAATGGATCGAGAGAAATAATTAACTTCGAGTATCGTGAGGAGTGAATCATAACGTGAAAACATTATTCGAGCGCGTTTTCTCCGGAAACGACGAGATGTACGCCCTGGCGGTGAAGGCGGTGGACGAGGCCCTGGCCAAGCTGGGTCCCGACGCCCCCGCCACCTTCGGCGACACCGCCTACTCCCTGCCCTGCCTGTACGCCATGACCGGCAGGAAGGTGGCCACTGTGGGCGAGGCCAAGGACGCTCTGGACAACGAGATCAAGGCGTTCATGACCCGCAACAACCGCACCAAGGACATCTTTACCTCCGGCGTGGCCACCGCCCTGTCCGCAGAGATGATCGAGCTGATGAAGTACGCCATGGCCGGCGGCAGCCCCTACGAGGATCCCGTCCAGGGCCACTTCACCGACGCTCAGGTCCGCGAGCTGGGCGTGCCCCTGGTCACCCGGGACATCCCCGGCGTGGCGGTCATCATCGGCGCGGCTCCCACCGCCGAGGAGGGCGCCAATCTGGTCAAGGAGTACCAGTCCCAGGGCATCTTTGTCACCCTGGTGGGCGGCATCATTGACCAGTGCGTGGAGCAGGGCATGAAGCTGGGCTTCAACGTGCGCAACGTGGCCCTGGGCCATGACCTCTCCAGCGTGGCCCACGTGGTCAGCGTGGCCCTCCGCGCGGCCTTCATCTTCGGCAGCACCCAGGCCGGCGACTACGAGGCCATGTGGCGCTACACTATGGAGCGTGTGTTCGCCTTTGTCAACGCCTATGCCCCTGTGGACGACATGACCGTGGCCTGCGGCGCGGGCGCCATTCAGCTGGGCTTCCCCGTTGTCACCAACGACACCGAGGAGAACAACATGTTCCGTGTGCCCAAGAGCCTCATCATCCAGCCCGACACCACCAAGTTCAACGCCACCAGCCTGGAGGCCCGGGACATCAAGATCAAGATCACCAAGATCGACATCCCCGTCGCCTTCTCCTCCGCCTTTGAGGGCGAGATTGTCCGCCGGGGCGACATGCAGCTGGAGTTTGACGGCTCCCGCAAGACCGGCCTGGAGCTGGTGCGCAGCAAGGAGCTCTCCCAGGTGGAGGACCACCGCTTCACCCTCATCGGGCCCGACTTCGATCAGTTCGAGGTGGGCAGCAAGGTGGACTTCTGCATGGTGGCCGACGTGGCCGGCAAGAACATGACCAGCGACTTCGAGTCCGTGTTTGAGCGCAAGTTCCACGCCTACATCAACTGCATGGAGGGTGTGATGCACACCGGCCAGCGTGACGTGATCCGCGTGCGCATCAGCAAGGCCGCCTTTGAGGCCGGCGTGCGGGCCAAGGACTTTGCCGAGGTGCTCTACGCCAAGCTCAAGAGCGACTATGACGCGGTCATCGACAAGTGCGAGGTCACCATCATCACCGATCCCGACGAGTGCGCCAAGTTCCGCCAGGAGGTGGCCATCCCCGCCTACGAAAAGCGCGACGAGCGTCTGGGCAGCCTGACGGACGAGAATGTGGACCAGTTCTACACCTGCATTATGTGCCAGTCCTTCTCCCCCAGCCACGTGTGCATTGTCACCCCGGAGCGTCTGGGTCTGTGCGGCGCGGTGAGCTGGCTGGACGCCAAGGCCACCAACGAGCTGGATCCCTCCGGCCCCTGCCAGATCGTGCCCAAGAACAAGGTCATCGACGAGAACGTGGGCCGCTGGGAAGAGGTCAACGAGGCGGTGAACAAGTACAGCCAGGGCGCTCTGGAGAGCGTGACCCTGTACTCCATCATGGAGGACCCCATGACCTCCTGCGGCTGCTTCGAGTGCATCTGCGGCATTGAGCCCTTCTCCAACGGCGTGGTGATCGTGAACCGCGAGCACGCGGGCATGACCCCCCTGGGCATGACCTTCTCCGAGATGGCCTCCATGACCGGCGGCGGCGTGCAGACCCCGGGCTTCATGGGCCACGGCAAGCACTTCATTGCCTCCAAGAAGTTCATGAAGGCGGAGGGCGGCCTGAGCCGCATCGTGTGGATGCCCAAGGCCCTGAAGGACCAGGTGTCCGAGAAGGTGAACCAGTCCGCCAAGGAGCTGTACAACATCGACAACTTCTGCGACATGATCGGCGACGAGACCATCGCCGAGGATCCCGAGACCCTGATGACCTTCCTCAGCGAGAAGGGCCACCCCGCCCTGAGCATGGACCCGCTGATGTAAGATCGTCTCCCCGCAGAATCATAAACGGCGGCGATGGCACGAGCCATCGCCGCCTGTCATTATTCTGCCCAGGTGCAGGGGCGGGCATTGCCCGCCCCTGCACCCTGTTTCCCCAATCTGCTGCGAGATCGCCACAGACGCCCCGCCTACTCCTTCTTCTCCTCTTTCTTCTCCTCCTGGACAGGCTGGGGCGGGGGGACTGCCTTCCTCCTCCGGCGGATCAGACGGCGGAGGACCACCACGGCGCAGGCCGCCACCGCCGCCAGCAGCAGCAGGGTCATCCAGTTGGCGGCCAGACCGATCACCAGCTCCTCCAGGTTGTCCATGCCCCGCTGGAGGCCGGTGGAGAAGGCGGAGCCCAGCCGCTGGCCAAAGGTCATGGGGACATCTTCGTCCGTGGACAGGCGGTAGACCTCCCGGAGATGGATGTTCACGGTGGAGTAGCCCACCAGACTGTCGTACCGGCGCAGGCTGCCGGTGAGGAACTCGATCTGGAGCTCTGTCTCACTCAGGGCGCTCTCCAGGGCGATGATGTCCTCCATGGTGGCCGCCTGGGCCAGCAGGGTCTGGAGCCGCTCCAGCTTGGTGCGCTGGGTGGCCAGCCGGGCCTCGCTGTCGTAGTAGGCCTCGCTGACATCCTCGCTGTAGGCCTCCCGCCGGACCATGTGGGCCGCCTGTCCCGCCCGGTCCAGCAGGACCTCGAACTGCTCCGCCGGCACCCGGACGGTGCAGGAGAGGCTCCGGTAGCTGCCTCCCTGGTAGAGGCTGCGGCTCTCAAACCAGCCCCCCAGCTCCTTGACGGCCTCGTCCAGAGCTTGGCTGGCCTGGTCAAATTCCTTAGTCTCCAGCTCCACGTCGGCGGTGTAGATGATCTTCACCCCCGCTGGCAGCCCGCCGCCGCTCTCCTCCGGGGCCGGCTCCGGCATACCCGTGTCCGCGCTGTCTGTGGCCCAGCCGTAGCCCCCCTCTGCTGGGGCCTGGGGCGCACTATCCGTGGATACCATCTCGTTGTCCGCGGGCCTGCTGGCAGCGCTCTTGCTGCTGTTGCCGCCGCAGGCGGTGAGGGTCAGCAGGACGCACAGCAGCGCCAGCCATGTTCTCATTCTTTTCATCTTGTCTTCCTCCTTCACGGCATATTTTTATTGGCCTCTGTCTATAAGGACGCAAAGAGGCGGGAAATGTTCCGTGGATCCGAGAAAAAATTTCCCTCTGATGACAGCTGCCCCCCAGCCGAGGTTGGCTGGGGGGCAGTAATGCTCAGTCGTCCAGTTCCATCTGGACAATGGTGTTGTCATCCATCCGCTTGTAGAGGTGCTGGAGATCGCTGCTGAGGTAGAAGGTTCCCATAAACACGTTGGTGCCGTTCAGGGCGTCCTCCAGGTAGATGTTCAGCTCCCGGCAGGAGAAGCTGTCCACCAGGACCCAGCCTGTCTTGGGGTAGACCGTGTAGTCGTGCATGTCGTCCCCCTCCAGGCCCAGCTCCTCCGGGTTGAGCCCGTTGAAGTACTCCAGCTGCTCTGTCAGCGCCTTGGGCTGGGCGGGCTCCTCCTTCTCCTCCTCCAGGGGCGGCAGGATGGTGCCCTCCTGGTGGGAGGTCTGGATGGCCAGAGAGAACTCAGACCACGCCACCACCACTTGGAGGATCTTCTTGCTCTCCCCCTCCGCCGGCTCTGCGGCGGACATCTTCTCCAGAATTACGGTTCCGATCAGGGTATCCAGCTCCGGCTCATCGGCCAGCATCCGGTTCTCCAGGTCCGTGACCTTGAATCCCTGCTCGCCGCCCCGCAGCACCCCGATATATTCCGCCGCCATCAGCGCCGGATCCTCAATCTGGCTGTAGTGATAGGTGTATGACTCTACCCCAGCCTCGGCCGCCGCCTCCGTGGGGGCGTCCACGGAGGTGAGAAGGGCCTCGCCCTCATCAATGATGCTGTCCAGGGAGACCACCTCGTCCTCCCCCACGGTGTAGACCGCCGGGGCCTGCTCCTTCTTGTCGCCGCAGGCGGTCAGAAGGGCCAGCATCAGGGCCGCAGCCAGGAAAATGCCGACTTTTTTTCTCATGTGATGTCCTCGCTTTGTTCTCAGTATCACCGGCCCGTCAGCCGATGGTGCGCCGCTCCTCCCGCCGTATGGTCACCTGATCGTTGTTGCGCAGCTCATGGGTGAAGGGGCAGTCCGCGCCGTTCACCTGAAGAACCACCGGGCAGTCCAGGGTCTCGAAGTCGATGCCGGACCGATCCAGCAGATCCATCAGGTAGTAGGGCCCGCCATCCGCTTTCCCCGGCAGCACCAGGGCCTGACCGTTGAGGTAGATCCACAGGGGCTTCGTTGCCGGTTTGGAGGGCTCCGCCGGTGCGGGGGCCGCTGGCACAGGATCGGGCTCCGCCGGCTCAGGCGCGGGCTCCGGCATGGGGACCTCCGGCACGGGCTCCGGCTCCGAAGCCTGGGGAGCGGATTCCGCCTCAGCGGCGGGGACCGCCTCCTCCGGAACCTCTTCAGAAACCTCCTCCGGCGGAGATTCCGGAGATTCCGGGGATTCCGGATTCTCCTCCGTCAGCTCGAAGGGTTCCTCGGTGGTTTGCAGCTGGTCCCCGCTGTGGAGGACCCGGTCCAGAGGGGCGGGGCGGCCGTTAATGAGCAGGCCCCCCAAAAAATCCTCCCCCAGCAGGTCCTGAGCGGTCCGCTGGGCGGACTGTCCGGACACGGCGGGGACGAACTCGATGGCGTCTCCGGCGTAGACCACCGCGGAGGGGGCCGTATCCTCGCCGTTGAGCTTCAGGGTGCAGGGCAGGGCGCTCTCTCCCCGGAAGGTCAGCCGCTGTCCGTCCAGGGTGACGCTCAGGCTCTTGCCTGTGCGGCCCAGCAGGTCGGCGGAGGTGTAGCCGTTCATCATCAGAAGATCCAGCACCGTCAGGGTGCCGCTGCGGAAGAGCTTGGCGGGCTGGCCGTTGAGCAGGATCCGGTAGCTGTCGCTGATGAGGCCCAGTCCTGCGGACACGGCGATGCCCAGGGGGGTGGCGTACTCGGGATCGTTGAGCTCATACTCCTGGGAGAAGGCGCTGATCTCGTAGTTGTTCCCCGCCAGAGCCACCCGCCGGTCATCCATATCCAGGCATTGGGCCACCAGCTCCCGCAGTCCCACCAGCTTGCTACCGCCGCCGGCCAGGAACATGGCGGAGGGGGAAGAACCGTTGATGTCCACCACCCGCTGGGCGATCTCCTGGGCAAGGCTCTTGGCCGAGCCCAGCAGGGCGTCCCGGACCTGGGGGGCGGGCACAGTCTGCTCCAGCCCCAGCACGTCCCGGTAGGTGATGGTGGGCTCCTCCAGCTGCATCTTCATCCGCTCTGCAGTGGCAAAGTTGATGAGGTACTGCCGCATCAGGGACTCGGTGATCTCGTCCCCGGCGATGGTAGCCATGGTGTAGCCCACCACGGCCCCGTCCCGGCACACGGCAATGTCGCTGGTACCCGCGCCGATATCCGCCAGCACCAGATTCAGCAGCCGCAGCTCCGCAGGGATCACCGCGTTGAGGGCGGCGATCGGCTCCAGCGTCAGGCTGGCCACCTCCAGTCCCGCCGCCTCCATCACCGTGTACAGGCTCTCCACTACCTCGCTGGGGAGGAAGGTGGCCACCACGTCCGCCTCCAGCTGCTGGCCGTTGTGGTCCTTCAGGCTGGTCAGGGGGTAGCGGTCCAGGAGATAGCTGGACACGGTATAGCCTACCAGGTAGAACCGCCGCTGGCTGTCCTCCCCCTCCTGGAGCCGCTCCTCCGCGTCGGAGACCGCGCCGCTCTCCAGGCGGCTGATGATATCGCTGTCAATGCGGCTCACCTGGGGCAGATCCATGGCGTAATGGCCCTTCTCCGTGCGCAGGGCCCGGCCGGCGGCTGCCACGCACACCCGGCGCAGGCGGCAGCCCAGCTTCTGCTCCATCCGCTCCGTCACCCGGCGGGCCACCTTGGCCACCTGATCGATGTCCTCGATCTGACCGTCCAGCATGGCCCGGCGGCCGTGCTCCTCCTTCTCAATGGCCAGCACCTCCAGCCGGTCCTCCGTCACCCGGCCCGCCACGCCGATGATGCTGCGGGTGCCGATATCCAGGGCGAATACCAGCTCCGCGTCCTGCTGTTTCAGTTCCTGGGGCATTCTCTCACCTCTGTTTCCTCTGGGTCCCGCCGGCAGGGCCGGCCATGGGCGCGGCGCTGCGGTCAGTCCCCCTGTATCCCCGGTTCATAAACCTGCCGGGACAAAATCCGCCGGGACGGTCTTGCCGTCCCGGCGGTCCGGCAGACGGATATATGGCATCCCAGTCCCCCGGGACGCCATATATCTCGTCAGACTTAATACTTCACGTTGGTGAAGGGATTGTCGCTGCTTCTGCCGCTGCTGAGCACAACGGGCTCATCATCCATAGGCGCGGCGCTGCTCCAGCTGCTCTCCCCGCTGCCGGAGGAGAAGCTGCTGGCGGAGCTGGAGCCGAAGCCGGCCCGGTTGCTGATGCGGAACTCGGCCATCAGCTGGTGCATGATGTTGGCCTGGGAGGACAGCTCCTCGCTGGCTGCGGCGCACTCCTCGCTGGTGGCGGAGTTGGTCTGGACCACGGCGGAGATCTGGTCAATGCCCTCGGTGACCTGGGCAATGGCGGTGGTCTGGTTCTCCACAGCCTCGGCCACTCTCTCCATCATGGTCACCACGCTGCTGGTCAGAACCGTGGTCCGCTCCAGGGACTCGGTGACCTTGCCCACCACGCCGACGCCCTCATGGACGGCGGTGATGGAGTTCTCAATCAGGTCCTTGGTGGCCTTGGCGGCCTCGTCGGACTTGGAGGCCAGATTGCGGACCTCGTCCGCCACCACGGCGAAGCCCTTGCCGGCGGTGCCCGCACGGGCGGCCTCCACGGCGGCGTTCAGGGCCAGAATATTGGTCTGGAAGGCGATATTCTCGATGGTGGCAATGATCTTGCCGATCTCCTCAGAGGAGGTGGAGATGTTGCTCATGGCCACGTTGAGCTGCTTGACATACTCGTTGCTGGCGGAAACCTGGGCGCCCGCCTCGCCTACGCTGGCCCTGGCCTCCTCGGCGGAGGCGGCGGTCTGCTTGGAGTTGGTGGAGATGTCGTTGATGGTGGCGCTCAGCTCCTCCACAGCGCTGGCCTGCTCGGTAGCGCCCTGGGCCAGGGACTGGGAGCTGTTGGACACCTGATCGGAGCCTGCGCTGACCTGATCCGCGGACTGGGAAATATTGGAGATGGTTTCGCTCATGCGGAGCACGAACTGGTTGATGCTGTCCTGAATGGGCTTGAGATCGCCGGGGAAGCTGGCGGTCAGCTCCACATCAAAGTTGCCCTTGGCCATCTGGCTGGTGGAGCTGGAGATGTCGTTGATCACGTTGCTGAGCACCTTCTGGCTGGTACGCAGGGCGTCGCACATCTCGCCCAGCTCGTTCGTTCCGGTAAAGCTGACAGGAACGGACAGATTGCCCTGGCTGAAGCCCACCAGAGCGCCGCGGACCTGGGAACTGGGCTCCACGATGCTCCTGATAATCTTGAAAGCCATCAGCAGCACGGCCAGCGTCGCCAGAATCAGAGCCACCACAATAGCGAACAGGGCGATATTGGAGGTCAGGTTCTGCCGGCTGATGATGGCGTCCTGCCCCTGCTGCACCACATTAGCCAGCTCATCACCGGCGGCGGCGGCGGCAGTCAGCTTGGGAGTGCATTCGTTGGTGATCATGGAAACGACGCTTTCCCGATCGGTCCTGGCCACTTCACAGATCTCCTTTGCCTCGCTTGACCACTCCTTCACCGTGTTGACAAAGGTGTTCAGGGCGGTCCTGTCGTCCATGGGGTAGTCCGCCTCGAGCCGCTCCAGGGCCTTCTCCAGATCGTCCATCTTGCTGGTAGCCGTATCCAGGTTGCTCATATCGCCGGAGAGCACCGCGTCACGCAGGCCGCGGGCGGCGATGTTGTAGTCGATGCGGCACTCGGAAACCAGCTGGTTGACCTCAACATAGTGTTCGATGATGTCCATATAGGCGTTCTTCTGCATGTTCGACATGATCAGCGAGGCGATGATGATGATCAGCGAAACAACGATGGTCGTACCAAATCCAACGATCAGGCTTTTCCTGATGGACATATTTTTGAAATTCATATATAGCTTCCTCCTAATATTTTCCCCCGCCGGCGTCCATTCCGCGGCGGATGTCTAACACGTCAAAGATTTGCTGTGTCCCCCGCTCCGTGCGGATCAAGCTCCCTCGGCGGGATGCCCGCGCTGGTTGGCGCCGCGGGCCGACGCACTCAGCCATTTCACATCTGCACCATCCTATCCCTCAAAATCACAGAACAGGCGTTATACAATATCGCCGTACTTCCCGTTGCGCACGTCGCCAATCAGGCGGCCGTCCACAAGAGTCACCACACGCCGGCGCATAATATTGACAAACTGGCTGGCGTGGGTGGCCATGATGATGGTCGTACCCTTGTTGTTCAGCTCGGTGAGCAGGTGCATCAAATCCCAGATGTTGTCGTCATCCAGGTTCGCCGTCAGCTCGTCAATGAGCAGGATCGACGGGCTGTTGATCAGCGCCCTGGCCAGCTCCACACGCCGGCACTCCCCGATGGACAGCTCCGCCGGGTAGTAAGATCGGAAGAGCACACGTCTGAACTCCAGTCACTCTCGCGCAT
>CANAZG010000096.1 GCA_947365965.1 uncultured Clostridia bacterium | reverse complement strand
AATCAGTATACGACAGTTTACATCTAATCTCAAAATTGTGCGGTAAATAGCATTTTAGCATTTCAAGAAAGTCAGACAGCGGCTTGGGACGCCACCCATTTCCACTAACATAGCAAGAAATTCGGCAATGGTAGGAAAGATTCATTGAATACAAATCCTCAATAAATTGCTCAGTTTCAACAAAGGAGTATACATATTTCTTCTTCAAGACCAAAGTTGAATTAAGGCTAGCCGACTCAGTTATCTGCTCATTCCAAAAATCATGATTAAAGAAACCATACCACGCTTGAAGTGCATCTTCCCTGGAACAATCATCCTTAAATAAAACATCCAAATCTTCCAGTTTACTTTTAAGCCGGTTTTTCCAGTTAGTCATCTTCTGCTTGTCTTGCTTCCGAGGCGTTAAATCTCTACTATTATCCACAGGAGCAAAAACAGATGTATCAAATTCAAGTCTTTCCACGATTTCTTTCATCGTGTAATAAAAAAGTTCATCAATACGGTCATAAGTATCCTGCAATTTTTCATCGCACAGAACCGTTTGAAGTAGGCCACTCGGCATGTTTTTCCATGTATCTCTAGATTTGCAAAACATTTTGGAAAGACGAACCACTCTTCTCAATTTTCCGTCAGACGAATCATTCTGCATTTTGAACCATTCAGTCAAGCCGTTAAGCTCACGTTCTGACCAATCATCTCCTGCGTGCTCATAAACCCAACAGCACCTGAATGCATCATAATATCGCCTATAAACTGCAAAATCGATATGATAACCACTTGCATACTTGACTCGAACACAACTAGTTTTAACTTCTGGTTCTGCATTAAATTGCTTTGTTTTGCGCCGGAGTGCATTTGCAACCATGTTTCTGGTAGCTCGAGCTCCTTTTCCATCAAGAACCTCTTTGTCGAAAACAACGGCAACATCTATATCGTAGTCACTATCTTCATTTTGGACAACAGTAGACATCGCTACACTGCCTTGCACACAACTTTCTTCAACTGAATACGAAGTTCCATTTTCTTCGTTGTATTCTTTTAATCCGTCCTTGAGACGCTGAATATTTAGATCCTTTTTTTCATGTAGTTCATTTTGATTTGCTTGAGATAGGACAACCTGACGTTTGTAGAATGTGTTGAATTTTGAGGACAAGTCATACATTTCCTTCGGCCTTTCTTTCTTAAAGCTCGTTTAAAAGAGTTAGCATTATGCGGTCAAAATCTAATCTTACTTGGCATTCCCACAGCACAATCACTCTCCACCCATCTGCTTCAAGTTTAGCAATATGCTCCTGATCCCGTTGCTGTGTTCTCTGAATTTTCGGTCCCCAATATGCCTTATTCGACTTACTGGAGTGTGCATACCGGCTCCCACAATCATGTCCATGCCAGTAACAGCCGTGAATAAAGATTGCAATTTTCTTCTTGGTGAACACTATATCCGGCTTTCCAGGGAGCGCCTTGTAGTTAATACGGTAGCGGTATCCCAACGCAAACAAGTACCTCCGCACCATAAGTTCAATACTGGTGTCCTTGCTCTTGATATGGGACATAATCTCGCTCCGCCGCTCCGGCGCAATCGTATCCGCCATTACACAGACAAATCCAGAGGGAGATCAGAAATATCCTTCAGCCGTTTCCCTTGGACAAGTGTTTCCAATGTCTCAACAGCATCCTCCGACCCAACTTCCTTAACCGCACGCATCAGTTCATAAAGCGCAAAATGGTACACACAATCAATATCACCTGTACCAAGTGCCAGTGATGCAAGGCGGTTCGGCATCGGCTCCGCAGTCACCACAACAATATGGGGAAGATGGCCTTTCCTGTTGCGGATCAGATTAAGGGCCTCTGTCCGGCTATTCTGCGCCCGGTCGCTCCGCATGGTATATTTCGCTGATACGCTGGCATGAAGCAGAGGTTTTCCACCATTGGCCCTCCGTATGTCTGCCATCCTGCTGGTATCCGCATCGACCACGCATTGCAGTTCGTTGATCTCGCTGTCCTCATACAAATCACGATAGACAACAACATCGGGGGCAACCAGGTAATCGTTCCCCAGTGAGGCCGCGAGCTGGGCGTTTTGCGCAGTCAACGCACTCAAATAAGCTAAATGCTCATACTGGGCAAAATCGCTGGTCTTTAGCTTGTTGTTGTTTCCCAGCTGCAAGATAGTCCACCGTCCAGGACGAAGATTTTGGAGCTGCGGAAAAGTATCCTGTAAAAACTGCATTGTGAGCAATTCAAACTGTTTGCCCAATGTCTGTCCAGAAATCTTATCGACCTGATTGACAGTATGATGATGCTCGCCGACAAGAATATCGACAATCTTCCTGGATATAGCCTTTGACCCCCGGCTGCTGGTATCCGCATTAGATGCAACACCAGCAGAGGTCAAGGTTAGCGTATTTGTTTCAAACAACCGCTCGTGAAAGTGAAATCTTGCTCTGGCTATCAGCGCATCCATGTGCAAGGCACTCCTTTATCTGTTCTCCCACTGCTTTCGCTACGGGGGGTGGAAATGCGTTTCCAATCATCCGGCAGGCAACTGTTTTCCGGTTGCCAAATGTCCAAGTGTCTGGAAATCCTTGAATCCGGGCCATCATCCGGCTGGTAAGGCGAGGCATCCCATCAAAGCCAGGTGCGGGTGCTGTGTCTGCAATGCCCCGGCCATCAATGCCAAGTTCAGCCCAGGCATTTCTGGCTCTGGTTGGCCCTAAGTCAGGCCCTCCATGCTTTTTAGAACCGCCTACCAGCGTTGGCGCAATGCGGCCAGCCTGTGCCGCCCATCGTTTGGCCCCTTCCCATTTGTTTTCAGCCATTAGATCATACAGTGTTTCGCCAACTGTTTTAGCGCTGTCCGGCTTGTCCTCTGGGTAGGCAAATGCTCCAAATTGGTCTTTGCGTATGCCTATAATAACAACTCTTGGCCGGAGCTGAGGAACACCAAAATTTGAAGCGTTCAGCAATTTTATGTGGGTAACATACCCTAAATCTTGAATGGATTTGAAAATATGGTTGCGGTATGATTCAAAGCTAGGGTCTAAAAAGCCCCGGACATTTTCCAACATAACCGCTTTCGGTTTGATTTCCCGTATCAGCCTGATTGCCTCTGGAAACAAATCCCGATCATCATCCTGCCCAAGCTGTTTGCCAGCAACAGAAAAAGGGGGACAAGGCACACCGCCCGCCAGTAAATCAACGCCTCTATATGGCCGTCCATCGAAATCGTGAACATCCGCACAGATAACATTCCATTCTGGCCGGTTTTTTCTCAAAACCTCGCAATAATCGGCTTCATATTCAACCAGGGCTACATGGACAAACCCGGCCATTGCAAGGCCAAGAGCTTGTCCACCAGCTCCCGCACATATCTCAACACAAGTTAATGGCCGTTGCATCATTCGTTCTCTCCCAATTCTACGGTCATTTTTCAGTAAATTCAATGACATCACCTATATTGCAATCTAATGTGTGGCAAATCTTATATAGGCTTTCCATTGAGATAAATTCGCTTTTCCCCATCTTTGCCAGGACATTGAAACTAATCCCCGCTGCCTCTTTCAGTTCGGTCCGGTTCATCTTCTTGTCAATCAATAATTTCCATAGCTTATCATAGCTGACTGGCATGGTGATTCTCCGTTCAAAGCGTTTTTAACAGTATATCACATCTTACCGCCCATATCAAGATAATCTCACAAAAAAGTGAGCGGGTGACAGTTTTGCACACATCACCCGCCACCTGTGTTCACTTTTGAGTCTGTATTCCCCGATCCTTCGCCCACGCGCTGGCCTTGCTCCGCCGTTCCTCGCTGTAAGGAGCGGTCAGCCGGAAGCTCAGCCGCCCCTTCTCAATCTCAAACGTCAGCCCGCCCTGTCCATCATCATCGGTCTGCCTGCACAAGTCGGGGTACTGCTGGGCGTATGCTCCCAACCGCTTCTTCAAGTCTGTATTGTGAGTCTGCACCTCGATAATGTTGCTCTGTTCATCAAAAAAGATACCTGTTGTCTTTTGCCGCTTTGTAAGCCCTGTTCGCATGAAACCTCCTGATTTTTGAAATATTTCTCCACTTCTTGAGCCGAAAAAGAAAGATGATTTTTTGATGGAGAGCGCCCCAACAAGGTTCCATTCATTTGAAACGCTCCCATCAGATTTTTTCAAAATTTCCCGTCTCTTGACTGATTACCGTTCCACGGCACTTTCCAGCTGCCTCTGCACCTTGGGCGGCTCCGTCTGTTCTGCATGGAGAACGTTGGAGATGAATGACATCACTCGATTAGGTGCCTTTCTGATAGCGGCCAGGAAATCCTTCGCCTGTTCCTTCAATTCCTCATACCGCCGTTTCCATATCTGCGCATCACGCCGGGCAGATTTCAGATCACGTTGTAAGTCTTTGATAGTGGTATCCGCAGATACCCCCTTTTTGGCAAGCTGCTTCAAATCCTCTGCTTCCTGCTGGGAAAACTCTACCTTGCCCATCAGCGTTTTACGGCCCATGTTATCAATTTCCATAAAGGTTGCCGCTGTTCCTTTTTGAACTTCAATTTTTTGCTCGACTTTCTGGAGAATCTTCTCTTTTTTCTCAACCTGACGTTCCAAAATTACCAGCCGTTCCTGCTCTCGTTCCGTCTTAAACTGTGTCACAGTCAGATGTTCCTCGGAGCTGCCGCGCTCGCCTCGTTCCACATCCGTGTAGCCAGCGGCCCTCATGGCATTGAAGAAATCATCCTGGAGGACGCTGTATGACTTTCGCAGAACCGGCTTGCCGTTCTTTTGAAGGATTGGCCTGCCCTGCTCATCCGCAGCCGGGAGGGACTTCCACTTTTTGCTGCTGCTTACTTGGGTAATCGTCTCCTTGACTGTGCCGACCAGGGACTTATCCTTGCACCGCTTGGACCACAGGATTTGCTTCTCCACCACGGGAATGTAGACAACGTGGAGATGGTAGTGGTACACATCCCGGCCCAGGGCTTCCGACATAGCACGGTTGCGCTCATCAGCGTGCATGACTGCCGACAAGATAAATTGCTCTCCGCCCACAATTTCTATTGCACTTCTGTACACATCGGAGTAGAATTGTCTTGCAAAGTCATATCCGCCGTGGTTATCAAAATAGGCTGAGTTCACATCGAAAATCAGTTCGCCATACAAGCAGGCATCAGCTTTCAGTCCTCTGGTGGAGATCACCTTGTCCGCCTCCATCTGAGCGAACATCTCAGCATAGCCGCCTGAAGGTTTCTTAAAGTGGATATTCAGTGCAGTCCTTTCCGGCACAATGTCTGGATTGGTATAGGCATCCTTTTCCCTCTCGTTGTGCCGCTGTGTATTGCCAATTTGTGTTCTTGTCAGATTTGCATTTCTGACGCTGGTACGGTCAATCCCGTCGTTTCTTGCCATTGTACTCCTTTCCAGAATTTGCAGTTTGGGTACCCTTTGGGGGACGGGGGACACTTCCTGCGGGAAGTGTAATAACCCACTATGACACTTTCATCCCTACGGTCTGCAAAGTGTCGTGGGCTCTCCGAGGGGGTACGGGGACTTTGCCCCCGGCAACTGCGGTTGCCTCCCCCAGCAGGGCCGCCCTTTGAAAAGGGCACCCCGCCTAAACTTTGCCTGTGACGGTCGTGACGATGGTGACGGTCTTTTGACTGCCGCCCTAATCATCGTCACGACCGTCACCACCGTCACGCTTGGGGTGATATCAGCTTCAGCGTGATCTTCCTCCCAGCGTGACTGCGGCTGTTTTCGTACCGAATGCCATGCTCATTCAATAGCCGCCCAGCATTCACATTCAGGCGCATAGTGAGCGTATTGGGCTTCAAATCCACGCCCAGCGCAGTCACCAACTCCGTGGCAGTGCCGCTCCAAGTGGGCTTGTCCGTTGTTACAAAAGCGGCTATGGCCTCCAGCACCGGGTCGGGCGGTTCTACCCACAGCTCCGTTTCCGTCCGCTCCAACTCCCACACAAGCCGTTCTCTGTCCTTGATGAGATATAGCCGTTGCTCCTGCTGATCCCGGCCAGCCACATCCAGAATGGCGCTGCCATCTGTCCGCTTCTCCTTTTGAAGAAGAAAAGCTCCGTCTGCCGCTCCCAGCAGGCCGTTGGTGCCGGAGATCATATCAAACTTATCATCGGCCTGTTGCTTCCGGGTGTGGTGTACCAGCATGAGGCAGATGCCGCAATCATCGGCGAGGCGTTTCAGCTTTCCCACTACCTCATAATCGTTGGCATAGCTGTACTTGTCTCCACCAGCCTCCCGGACTTTTTGGAGGGTGTCAATGATAATCAGCTTCGTGTCCGAATGTTCCCGGACGAATTTCTTTAGCTGTTCCTCCAGACCAACGCCGAGCTGTTTAGCGTAAATCGCAAAGCGGAGATTGTCGGTGCCGTCCATGCCAAACATCCGGTACAGCCGCCCCTGCAAACGGCGGTGGTCGTCCTCCAGGGCCAGATAAAGAACAGTTCCTTTATGTACTGTGTAGCCCCACAGAGGGAGGCCGGTGCTAACATGGTAGGCAAGCTGTGCCATGAGAAATGACTTGCCCACTTTAGGCGCTCCAGCAAAAAGATAGGCGCCAGAGTAGAGCAAACCGTCAATGACAGGCGGACGGCTCTGGTAGACGGTTTCGTACAGCTCGCTCATGGATACAGTATGCAGATATGCCGG
The DNA here is from genome assembly GCA_947365965.1 of uncultured Clostridia bacterium. Classification (GTDB taxonomy): domain Bacteria; phylum Bacillota; class Clostridia; order Oscillospirales; family Oscillospiraceae; genus Pelethomonas. Next base: position 3,643 of record CANAZG010000096.1, on the reverse strand, counting down.
GTCGCTCATCCGCTGCATCAGCCGCAGCTTTTCTTCTAAAGTTTGCTCAGGGGGATTGTTTTCGGTCAAATCTTCTGCTATACTCAGGCCAGTGGTTTTCTGAACCGGCTGTTCCCCGCCTGCGCCAACAGGTGGAATCGGAACAGCCGCTTTCGTTTTCAGTTCATCCAATTAATCAGTCCTCCTTCATACCGTCCATAATGACGGCGATCATGTTGATGGTGTCCAGCAGCTCTTCATTGACATTAGCCCCGGCCTCAATGTGCCGCAGCTCATCCAGGACAGCGGCGAGTTGATCGCGCAGGGCCTTGTAGACCCTGGGATTGCCCTGTACCACCACATCCCGGTTCAGCAGTCGCCGGATGATGTAGTCCTGTTTGGTGAGGCCGGTGAGCCGGACGGCGGTTTCGATTTGTGCATCCTCTTCCGGCGATACCCGGAAAGCCACAGTCTTGTTCCGCCAGCGGTTGTGGCTGTCCAAATTCTTTGCTGACATCATTAAACACCCCTTTCCATGTTCAATTTATCCGCCATTTCCGCCTGCTTGGACGGAAACAAGTGCGCATAGTTGTAAGTAATGTCGATGCTCTCATGACCGACCCGGTCTGCGATTGCCGTTGCGGAGAATCCCATATCAATCAGGAGTGAAACCGCGCTGTGGCGAATATCATGGATTCGGATACGCTTTACCCCTGCCTTTTTCGCGCCCCTGTCCATCTCCCGATGCAGATAGCTTTTGGTGACGGTGAACATCCGGTCGTTTTCGCCAATGTCATAGAGCATTTTGAGGTAGTCTTGCACTTCATCCGCCAGGAATTGAGGCATAGTGATGACCCGGTTGCTTTTCTCGGTCTTCGGCGTAGTAATCAGGTCTTGACCGTTCAACCGCTGGTAAGACTTGCTGATGGAAACGGTACATTTCTCAAAATCGAAGTCTGCCGGAGTAAGCGCCAGCAGTTCCCCTTCCCGAATGCCGCACCAGTAGAGCATCTCGAAAGCGTAGTAGGAAAGAGGCTTGTCCATCATGGCTTCGGCAAATTTCAGATATTCAGCCTTTGTCCAGAACAGCATCTCCCGGTTCTTCTTCTTACCCATGCTCCCGGCCTTTTTGCAGGGATTTTCCCGGAGATTGTAGTAGCGGACGGCGTGATTGAAGATGGCACTCAACTGATTATGGACCGTTTTCAGATAGACCGGGGAGTACGGCTTGCCATTACCGTCCTTGTAGTTCAACATCTCATTCTGCCAAGTGATGATCTGCTGGGCGGTGATATTGCACATCTTCAGTTTGCCGAAGTAGGGCAACAACTTGGAGCGGATGATATGCTCCTTGGTGGCCCAGGTATTTTCTTTGAGGCGGGTCTGCATATCCGCTGTGTACTGCTCTACGAAGCTGGCAAAGGTCATATCCAAGTTAGAGGTGGCCTTGTTCTGCTGCTCCCGCTCCCACGCCTGGGCGTCCCGCTTGGTTTTGAAGCCCCGCTTCTGCGTCTGCTTCCGTTCCCCGGTCCAGTCGGTGTAGCGGTAGATCACCCGCCAGGTTCCGGTCTTTTCTTCTTTGTAGACCGCCATTACGATTCCTTCCTTTCCGCCCCGCCGTAGCAGAGCTTTTCCATAAAGTACCGCCGATTGACCCGGCCTGAGATCGTCAGGTAGCCCTTCTCCCTCAGTTCGGCATTGAGTTTCTTGACGATCTTGTAGGCATAGGACTTGGAAATCCCCAATTCTTTTGCCACATCGTCCACCCGCATGAAGCTGTTCTCGTTCAAATAGTGTACCTCCTGTTTTAGATTTTATTAAGCAGAATTGCTTAATTCCCTTGTATTATACTAAGCAACTCTGTTAATGTCAAGTGGTTTTCGGAAAAATATTAAGCAAAATTATTTAGTTCCTTCTTGACTATCTTAAACATATCTGCTATATTGATTGCAACAACAGTCGAAATGGAGTTGGCAACTATGGCGATCGGTGAAAGAATCCACTTTTTCCGCACAATGCGGGGCATGACACAGAAATATCTTGGGATGCTGCTGGGTTTCCCGGAGAAATCTGCTGATGTTCGCCTTGCACAATATGAGACTGGGGCCAGAACACCAAAGGCTGATCTGACTGCTTCACTGGCTAATGTATTGGGTGTGTCCCCACTGGCGTTGTCTGTGCCGGATATTGATTCTTACCTTGGCCTAATGCACACACTATTCACGCTGGAGGACAGGTATGGCCTTACCATTGATGAACTGGATGGGGAAGTCTGCCTGCGGGTCAATGTACGCCACAGCAAGGACGCCGCCCGCCTGCATGAGATGCTCTGCTCCTGGCGGCAGGCTGCTGCCATGCTCAAAGCTGGGGAAATCAGCCAGGAGGACTATGACCGCTGGCGCTACCGCTATCCGGAGTTTTCCAACACACCGGGCCGGGTCAAGCCAATCTCACAGGGCTTGAGTGATATGCTGGTTGCTGACCTCAAAGGGCAATCCGAAGAATAAAAACAAAAAGAGCTAACTGACCCAATCAAAACCAGTTAGCTCTTTTCCTATGAATCATGAAAAAATGTTGCCAAATCGTTGCCACAGAGAGGGTTAAGCCTTGCAAAACTCAGTCATATCAAGGCTTTTCCGTCCTCTGAAATCATTCCCACTCAATTGTGGCAGGAGGTTTGCTTGTAATGTCATATACAATCCGGTTGATATGGGGCACCTCGTTGACAATCCGCACGCTTACCCGGTCCAGCACCTCGTAGGGAATCCGGGTCCAGTCCGCGGTCATGAAGTCCGTGGTGGTCACGCTGCGCAGGGCCAGGGTGTAATCGTAGGTCCGCCCGTCTCCCTGAACGCCCACGGAGCGCATGTTGGTCAGCACCGCGAAATACTGGTCCATGGTTTTTTCCAGGCCTGCCTTGGCGATCTCGTCCCGGAAGATGAAATCCGCCAGGCGCAGGGTGTCCAGCTTCTCTTTGGTGATCTCCCCGATGCAGCGGACGGCCAGACCCGGGCCCGGGAAGGGCTGGCGGCTTACCAGGTACTCCGGCAGGGCCAGTTCCCGGCCAAGCTGCCGCACCTCGTCTTTGAAGAGGAGCCGCAGGGGCTCCACGATCTCCTTGAAGTCCACGCAGGCCGGCAGGCCGCCTACGTTGTGGTGGCTCTTGATGACCGCCGCGTCCCCTGCGCCGGATTCGATGACGTCCGGGTAGATGGTGCCCTGGACCAGATAATCCACCCGGCCGATCTTTTTGGCCTCTGCCTCGAAGACCCGGATGAACTCCTCACCGATGATCTTCCGCTTGGCCTCCGGCTCCGCGACTCCGGCGAGCTTTGTGAGGAACAGCTCCTCCGCATTGGAGCGGACAAAGCTGATGTCCCACTGGGAAAAGGCGGCCTCCACCTCGTCCCCCTCGCCCAGCCGCATGAGGCCGTGGTCCACAAACACGCAGGTCAGCTGGGGACCTACGGCCTCCGCCAGCAGGGCCGCCGCCACGGAGGAGTCCACGCCGCCGCTGAGGGCCAGCAGGACTTTGCCTTTTCCGATTTTCTCCCGCAGGGACCGGACGGCGGTCTCTTTGTATCCGCTCATGGACCAATCCCCCACGGCGCCGCAGACCTCGTAGAGGAAGTTGCGGATCATGTCCGTGCCGTGCTGGGTGTGG
>CANAZG010000095.1 GCA_947365965.1 uncultured Clostridia bacterium | reverse complement strand
AAATCCTGCTTGTATGCCCGTAAATCAAGGCTTTTTTGAGATAATCAACCATTTTTATATACAAATTATCCAAAACCAACTGAAAATTTCCGCTTATCACCAGCCCAAAGACCGTCCTCACGCCTTCAGAGACAGCTCGGCCTTGAAGAGATCCCCATCCACGCTGAGGCTGAAAGCGCCGCCCATCAAATCCATAAGACTGCGGGCGATATTCAGCCCCAAACCGGAGCCCTCGGTGTGCCGAGAGGTGTCACCGCGGACGAAACGCTCCATGAGCTCATCTGCGGAGATATTCAGCGGATCCCGGGAGATGTTTTTGATGGACAGATACACCCGCCCGTCCCGGCCGCTCAGATCAATGTAAACCCGTGTGCCCGCCAGGGCGTACTTGCACACGTTGCTGAGCAGATTGTCCAACACCCGCCACAGCAGCCGTCCGTCCGCCAGAGCCATCAAATTGCCCTCATACGTGTTGAGGATGACCTCCAGGCGGCCGGCGGCCAGCTTTTCGTCGTAGTCGCCCACCGCCTGATGGATGATCTCGTTGACCACAATCGGCTCCAGGGTCACCGCCATGTTGCCCGTTGACGCCTTGCTGGCCTCCACCAGATCCTCCGTCAGCTTCTTCAGCCGGTGGGACTGGCGGTCCAGCACGGACAGATACTCCGACGCAGCAGGGGGGAGGTCCTCCTTCTTCAGCAAGTCCACATAGTTGACGATGCTGGTCAGGGGGGTCTTGATGTCGTGGGAGACGTTGGTAATCAGCTCCGTCTTCAGTCGCTCGCTCTTCATGCGCTGCTCCACCGCCTTGTTCATGCCCACGCCGATGGCGTTCAGGTCCTCCGCGTGGCGCTTCACGTCGGCGAACATCTTCTCCGTGTCCAGCTGGGCCTCCAGATCTCCGGCGGCCAGCGCCGCGCCCATGTCCCGTATCCGCTGCAGCTGGAGGCTCAGCAGCGCCGCAGCCGCCACCAAAGCCAGATCTGCGGCCACCGTGACCAGGAGGAAAAAGAACGCCGCCTCGCTGAAACAGGTAATCAGGGTCAGGATCGACTGAACCGCCAGCACACAGCCCGCGCCCAGAACGGTTCGCCATGTGAGGGGCAGCGCCTGAACCATAGCCAGCATTCCCATCCACATGGACCGCCACAGCAGGCGGCACCAGCGCACTGTCCGCCAGCACACCGTGTTGCGCCACCACTTGCCCTTTTTCAGCCGGGTAGCCAGGGTCAGCAGGGTAGCCAGGGCCACAGCCATAGCCGCCAGCACCCCAACGCAGCACGTGGCCGCCTCCAGAGCCATAGGCATCCCCGCGCGGGTTGTAAACCCCAGCTCCAGCGCCATGGCAAACAGCCCTGCGACACACAGCAGGTACAGATCCAGGGGGATCCGGTCCTGCCAGTTGAAGGAGATCCCCTCCCGCCCCGCCTTGTGTCCGGCGGCGCACAGGAGGAACACCAGCAGCGCCAGGGCCCCCGCGTACAGCAGTACCGTCAGCAGCACGGTGACGCCGAAGGGGAGCGAGCGGAGACTGTTGTAGAGGGAGAACCGCACGGCAAAGTTGCTGCCTGCGGGGAGGCGGCTGGAGAGACTGAGCGCCACGGTGTAGTATCCTTCCCCCTCCTTGGGAAACTGCTTGACCGTCTGGCAGAGGGCGTCCTCCTTGAGGGGCTCGGACCAGACGCCAATCAGCGTACCAGAGGCGGGATCGCCGTCGTAGACCTGGGCGTAGATGCCGCCGGCCCGCTCCAGCTGGGCGTGGTAGTAGTAGGGGGAGTGGTAGCTGTCCGAGGAGTCCAGAACGGCGAAGAGCGCGTTATAGGCCAGGTTCTCCATGGGCTCCCGGCACAGCAGGTCCTCCCCGAAGGTATCGCTGGCGCCGTAACCGCAGCTGAGCATGGCCACCGCGAAGGTGCCCAAAGCCGCGCCGGCGCATGACAGCGCCAGCAGGAACACAGCCGCGCACTTGGCGGCCAGACTGGTGCGCAGATCCACCTTTGTTTTCATAAAAGCGCCTCCTTTCGTGCATTGAAGCGGGGCGTGACGGCACGCGTCAGGGCTCCATCTTGTACCCCAGACCCCACACAACCTTCAGATACCTGGGATTGGAGGGATCAATCTCCAGCTTCTCCCGCAGGTGGCGGATATGGACGGCCACCGCGCCCTCGGAGCCGAAGGCGGTCTCGTTCCACACCTGCTCATAGATCTGGGCGGAGGAGTAGACCCGGCCGGGGTGGCTCATGAGCAGGTGGAGGATGTTGTACTCAATGGGGGTGAGGCTGACCGGGTCCCCGTCCACGGTGACGGTCTTGGCCTCGTCGTCCATGACGATGCCGCCGGTGACCAGCTTGCTGGGCTTCTGCTCCATGCCGCCCAGGGTGGTGTACCGGCGCAGCTGGGAGCGCACCCGGGCCACCACCTCGATGGGGTTGAAGGGCTTGGTGATGTAGTCGTCCGCCCCCACGTTGAGGCCCAGGACCTTGTCCGTGTCCTCACTCTTGGCGGTGAGGAGGATGATGGGCACGTTGTACTCCTCCCGCAGCTTGGCGGTGGCGGAGATGCCGTCCATCTCCGGCATCATGATGTCCATGAGGATGAGGTGGAGCTGGTGCTCCCTGGCAATCTCCAGGGCCTGACGGCCGGTGTAGGCCTCAAAGATCGTATAGCCCTCGGAGCTGAGATATATTTTCAGGGCGGAGACAATGTCCCGCTCGTCGTCACAAATCAGTATGTTTGGCATTGGAGTCTATCCCACCTTTCCTTTCGATTGTAGCACAGGGCGCATTAAGAATAAAGAGGGAAAAATATTAAGACAATTTTAAGGGTCACCTATTGACAGTTGGCCTACATTATGTTATCTTAAAATAGACGACAACTTGTAGGCAAAGGAGGCGCACAGCATGATTCAGCAGATATCCGACTCGGAGCTGGAGCTGATGAGGATCGTGTGGGCCAGGGGGGGAACCGCCCTGTACGCCCACATCATGGAGGATCTGGAAAAGGCGGGGCGCACGTGGCAGAAGAATACCGTCATCACCCTGCTGTCCCGGCTGGTGGAAAAGGGGCTTCTGCGCACCAGCAAGCTCGGCCGCCGCAACCAGTACACAGCCCTGGCGACGGAGGCGGACTACCAGGCCGCCCAGGCCCAGACCCTGCTCAACAAGCTCTACGAGGGCAGCGCCAAGGGGCTGGTGTCCACGCTGATTGAGCGGGAGCTGCTCTCGGCGGCGGACTATGAGGAGCTGCGCTCGTTCTGGAGGGACGGTGGGACATGAGCGAACTGTTCAAGGGATTTCTCTCCCTGTCCCTGTCCGGCTCCCTGGTCATCGCGGCCCTGCTCCTGTGCAGGCCCCTGTACCGGGAGCGGGTCAGCCGGCGGTGGCAGTACTACATCTGGCTGGTGGCGGTGGCCCGGCTGCTGCTGCCCCTCGCGCCGGAGGCCAGCCTGATGAACGCGCTCTTCCGACAGGCGGAGGAGCCCCAGGCCTCGTACAGCGGCATTCCCGGGGAACACGCGCCCGTGCTGCCGTCGCCGTCCGCCGCAGAGGAGGACCATAAAAGCCCCGTCCCCGCCCGGGTGGATCCGGCGGCGCTGGTCCGGGCGGCGGCGGAGCGGGCGTGGGTGGTCTGGCTGGCAGTGGCGGCACTGCTGGCCATCCGGAAGATCACCCTCTACCAGAGCTTTGTCAAGTATATCCGGGCCGGCCGGGAGGAGGTGTCAGACGTGGCGCGGCTGGACGCGCTGGCCCGGGCCGGGGAGGCGGTTGGCGTGAAGCGGCCGGTGGAGCTGTACGTCAACCGACTGATCTCCTCGCCCCTGCTGCTGGGATTTTTCCGGCCCTGCATCGTCCTGCCAGGCGGAGATCTGCCGGAGGAGGACTTCCGGTACACGGTCCGCCACGAGCTGATCCACTGCCGGCGGCGGGATATGCTCTACAAGTGGCTGGTCCAGGCCACGGTGTGCCTCCACTGGTTTAACCCCCTGGTGTGGCGGATGGAGCGGGAGATCAGCCGGGCCTGTGAGCTCTCCTGCGACGAGGCGGCGCTGGAGGGCCTGGACGGGCGGGAGCGGCGGGCCTACGGGGACACCCTGCTGCGGGCTATGGAGGGAGGGACCTACCAGGACTCCCTGGCGTCCCTGCCCCTCCGGGAGCGTGGTAAACTACTGAAAGAGAGGCTGAAAGCGATTATGGAGTACAGGACAAGATCCCGGTGGATGACCGCCCTGTCCGCTGTGCTGGCGGCGGTGGTGCTGATGGGGGCGGCTGCGGCGGGGGCCTACACGGGCGCCGCCCCCGCCCGGGCGGAGCCCCAGCGCGTGAAGACGGAGGGGAAGGGGGAGCCGTCCATGTCCCTCCGCTACACCCAGGAGGGCTACTGTCAGCCGCCCTACCTCTTCGAGCTGGGCTGGAACATCAGCGGGAAGGCTGGGAGATACTATACGGATCAGGAAATAACCTTGTCAGATGGGACCGCCATGACCGTGTACTGCACCGACGAGTGCGGGGCGGACCTGAAGGACCTGAAGACCGTCAGGGCCCTGGCAGAGCTGCTCTCCCGGCTGCGGCAGGAGACCAGGGACACGGCGTTCCCCCTGACCATGCCCCTGGTGGTCAGCGTACAGAAGGTGGGGGACGCGGACCCGGCAGAGCTGGCGGCGCGGTACTACCAGGAGGGGGCGCTGCCCCAGTTCGGGGCCGTGTTCGCCCAGCTGACGGAGGACCAGCAGAGGACCCTGCTGACGGAGCTCTGCGAGGATGGCAGCAGCGCCTTTCTCTCCACGGCCGTCAACAAGCTGGAGGAGAACAGCCCCCTCATTGAGCAGTATGCGGAGAAGACCTACGATGAAGGGGATATCGCGGCCTTCTCCATCCTGGCAGGCCGCATGAGCCGGGAGGCCCTGGAGGACTGGACAGACCGGGCGGAAACGGACGGGCGGACCGCCTTCCGGTCCGTGCTGTATTCCATGACAGACCAGGTCCGGGAGTTGGAGGACATGAAGGCGGCGCTGGACCGGGCGCAGGCGGAGGAGTACGCCGCCCACGGCTTGGTAAAGAGGAGCGGAGCGTACTACTATAAGGACCAGCCGGTCCGGGTTTTCATGGACCAGCGGCAGGACGATCAGTCCTTCCGCACCCTGGACGTGAACCCCCGGGGCGCGGTGGACGTGGAGGTGGTCCGGGACGGGGATGACCAGATCCTGTCTGTGGGCCTCATGTCCCAAGAGGCGGCGGCGGAGCTGCTGGAGGACTGGGACGACGATGACGATTGGGACGAACCGGAGCCCCTGTCCGCCGATGAGGAGAACGCTCTGCCCGTAGAGATCGACAGCGTGAAGGGCGGAGAGATTGTCTGGCTGGGGGAGTACCAGCTCTCCTGCGGGGATCAGGTCAATTATGACCTGTCGGCGGACGCCGGGAGGGGGCTGGAGGTGGGCTTTGCCAAGCCTGGAGATACGTCCCTCAATATCCGCTATTTCTCCGTATCCAACAGGCGGCAGGGGAGTGAGGATCTGCGGTGCGCCTCCAGCTTCACGATGGAGGAGAGCTCCCCGGTGGAGCCCGGGCGGTACGCCCTGTATGTCCGGGCCACGGACGGGCCCCTGACGGATGTGACCGGAAAGATCGCGGTGACCTCCGGCGGGGAGGGGGTGGTCAGCCTGACCGTGGAGGACCTGCCGGAGGCGGTCCGGGAGGCCATGCGGGGCTGCGGCATTCGGGAGTGGTATGTGATCCCCTATGACGGACGGCAGTATATCTCCTGCAGCGGCTTTGCCTGGAGCTTTGGCTATCAGCCGGCGCTGACGGAGGAGGGCTGGCGGGTGAATGTGGTCCGGTTTCAGAAGAAGGACCAGGGCAGGCTCCTGCTGTCAGCGCCCGGGGAGGAGGGGCTGGAGCTCTGTCTGGACGGAGAGCCGGTGGCGTACACGGTTCTGACGTGCGGCCAGTGACCGCCTCCGAACGCCCATAGAGGAGCGAGACGCCGGATCGGATGTGTCCGGCGTCTCGCTGCAATTTTCACACGAAGAGAGGTAAAATTTACGCATAAGTCCCAAATCCCGAAATAAATGCTACAATATATCATCGATCCAGAGAAAATGGGATGGCAGGCGCACGTGGGAGGGGGAACGGCGTATGGTGAGGGCCCGGCTGGGGTTCGATGTGGGAAGCAGTAGCTTGAAGGTGGCGGTGCTCCGCGGGGAGCATATCCGGGTGGAGCAGGTGGGGCTGCCGGAGGAGCTGACGGATGAAAGCGGCGTCCTTCGGACAAAGGAGGTCCCTCCATTTCTCCGGCAGATCAGGCGGGAGCTCCGGCTGCCTATGGCTCCGGCGGCGCTGGTCCTTCCCCGCAGTCAGACAATATGCAGGCTGGCGGCCATGCCCCCCATGCCGGCGGAGCAGATGCAGATGAGTCTGCCCGACGAGTTTGCCGGCATCCTCCAGGGGAGTCCGGACCAGTACCTGTGGAGCTGCTGGCCCTGCGCGGCCACGGCGGAGGAGCAGGAGAAGGGCCGGCTGCCGATGATTGCCGCCGCCATGGCCCGGCAGAAGGTGGCGGCGTATCAGGAGATGTTCGCCCGGGCGGGCGTCAGGATCCGGGAATTTCTGCCCCAGGAGCTGTCCATCCTCCGGCTGACAGCGGACAGGAGGGAGGAGGCCCTGTGCTTTGTGGATCTGGGCCACCGGCGCACCCGCGTCACCGTGGTGTGTGGGGACCGCCTTCAGGTCACGAAGCGGATCACCCTGGGAGGCCGCCATCTGGACCGGGTGGTGGCGGACGAGCTGGGGGTGGACGCGGACACAGCGGACGCCTATAAGCGGAGCAACCACCAGAACATCCTCTCCGCCCCGTCGGTGAGGGCGCTGTGCGAGCGCATTGCGGCGGAAATCCTCAAGGTCGTCAACCGCCGAACCTGCCCCCGGCTGAGGGGTATCTTTCTGGCAGGGGGCGGCGCGTCCCTGCCGCCGATGCGCTACGCCATCGCCGCCGCCACAGGCCTGGAGCTGCTGGACCCCGGGACCCTTGTGCCCGGAGCAGGAGGACAGGCGGCGGCGTGCCTCTTTGCCGCAGGCGCGGCAATGTCGTGGTGAAGCGCCATTCGATGTGAGAAAAACAGCAGCCCCGCAATCGCGCCTTTCCAGCGATTGCGGGGCTACTTTGCGTATTCTGTTGTCAAATTGCTGATCCGCCTTTCTGAAATCATGCTGTGCCCCCGTGGGCGCGTGATCGCTTTTGCCGTACGCTCTGGCAGTTTACTTGTGAGGAAAGAAACACCTCTGGGATAAAGATATCCATGCTGCATTCGTATGCGGAAAGGATCGCTGCTGCGGGGGAGACATTAGGTGATCCGCCGGTACACACTTTTTCCTGCTCCGGGGGATCAGGCTTCGTTGTACATTGGACCGTACCTCCTTTTCTTGTCTGACTAAAATATACTACAGATCAAAGAAAATGTCAAGCGTTTTTGTGCAAAATTTTCAAAAGATTTTTCAGATCGGACATTCCTTTTGTGGAAGTCCGTGGTATACTGGAGCGGCAGGAATGAAGAAGGAGGACAGGAGCATGTATGACGAGCTGACGGAAGTGGACATCAGGAAGATGCGGGAGGAGATCGACTACAGGACCCGGGTGCTGCGGCCCAAGCTGATCGAGGACGTGCAGACGGCGCGGGCCTTTGGGGATCTCAGCGAGAACTTTGAATATAAGTGCGCCAAGCAGGAGAAGAACCGCAACGACAGCCGCATCCGCTACCTGGAGCGGATGATCCGCACGGCCCGGGTGATCTCCGACGGCTCGGCGGAGGACGCGGTGGGCCTCTATGACCAGGTGACGGTGTTCAACGAGAAGCTGGAGCGGGAGATGACCTTCCGCATTGTCACCACCGTGCGGGCCGACACCGCCAAGGGGCTGGTCAGCAAGGAGTCCCCGGTGGGGAAAGCCCTGCTGGGCCGCCGGGCCGGGGACCGGGTGCATATCCGGGTCAGCGATGCGCTCCAGTACGACATGGTGGTCCGGGCGATCGAAAAGGGGGAGGACGACGGCAGCGCCTCCATCCGGGCCTACTAAGAAGCTGTGTTCATAAGCGTTTGAGCAGTGTAGGGTGCGCTCCACCACCCATCTCCAAGGAAGTTTTCCCATTGATGGGGCTTGATCTTCTCTGAAATATCAACATCAAGGTCAAGCTGTTCCTTCAAATCAGAAACGAGAGTTCCCCGATATCCTGCGTCCGCACAGAACTTCTGAACAGATGGATACCGCTCATACGCTCGTTTGGCGGTAGATATTCCACCTTTTGTGTCATGAATATTGGCAGAATGGACCACAACAGACAACAAGCCGCCCAGAACATCCACTACGATATGCCGCTTCCTGCCTTTCGTTTTTCCCCTCCGTCCATTCCGCGTTCTTCGCTGGCTGCTACCGTTTCACACTCTGGGAATCAATGATCGCATAGCTTGGACTCTCCTTGCGTCCGGCATTTGTTCGTGTCTTTTTTACAAGATGCTCCAGGATTTTATCCCACAGCCCACTGATCCGAGCGCGGCGATAAAAACTATGTACTGTTGAATACGGCGGAAAATCATGAGGCAACTGTCTCCATTTGCACTCAGAATCCACCAAATACAGTACTGCATCCGTCAATTCCCGCTTGCTCCACGTGCAGTTGCGCATCCCTGTATATAGTGGCGATATTTCTTCCCGCTGCTCATCTGTCAAGTCGCTGGGATACGGCTCTCGTCCTTTTTCTTCCATGTATCCTATTTTACCACTGCTTTATCTTCTTGTGAATACAGGTTTTAAAAACCGGATCAAGGAGTACCGCGCGATTTTTGACATGAAGCAGGAGGAGCTGGCCCGGCTGGTGGGCTTGCGCAGGGAGACCATCGGAAACCTGGAGAAGGGCCGCTACAACCCCTCCCTGGCCCTGGCCTGGAGGATTGCCCAGGTGTTCAAGGTCCCCATTGAGGATGTGTTCACCGTGGAGGGTTGACTGGCGCGGGCGGGACCTCCGGCCCCTGTGCTGGGGCGATTTACATCGTATCCCGGGCGTAATCTATGATGGCAGGTGATTTGATGATTCCTATTCTATACCAGGACCGCCAGTTGGTGGTCTGTCTGAAGCCCCCGGGCATCCTCAGCCAGGAGGGCCCTGGCGACACCCTCCCCAGCCTCCTTTCCCGCCAGTTAGGCGGAGAAATATTCCCTGTCCACAGACTGGACCGGGGCGTGGGGGGCGTAATGGTCTGCGCCAGGACCAGCCGGTCCGCCGCCGCCCTCTCCGCGTCCATCAGTCAGGGGCCGTTCCAAAAGCAGTACCTGTGCGTGGTCTTGGGCAGCCCGGAGCGGGAGGCAGACCAATGCCGGGATCTGCTTCTCCACGACAAGACCCGGAACAAGAGCTTTGTGGTGACCCGGATGCGGGGCGGCGTGAAGGAGGCCCGGCTGGACTACCGGCTGCTGGCTTCCTCTGGCGGTTTGTCCCTGCTCCAGGTGCGGCTCCACACCGGCCGTACCCACCAGATCCGGGTCCAGCTCTCCAGCCGGGGCCTGCCCCTGCTGGGTGACGGCAAGTACGGCGGCGGCAGCGGCCAGATCGCCCTGTGGAGCGCCGCCTTCTCCTTTCCCCACCCGTCAGGCGGCCGGGAGATGGCCTTTCACGCCCTGCCTCAGGGCGGTGCATGGGACCAATTTGGAGAGACTCTGCTGTCCCTGGACTTCCTCTCCTGGTCCTCCTGATAAAATTCCCCATCTGCACGGAGGAGGGGCTTATCATGCAGTGTTGTGTTTATGTAAACGAATATGCCGTTTTTCCATAGGGGAAAACTGTTTGTACAGGTGCTGGAATTTTGTGGAAATTCCTGAAATTACGTTGAAAATACAGACTGACATGGCTGTGGAAAACGATGTGGATAATGTGTATAACTTGTTGTACTTGAATATTATTCTTAAATTTATGTGAACCTGTCAAGGAAAATACAGGTGGAATTATCGTAGAGAATCCGCTGCTTTTCTGTCGAGATTCTGGTGATATAACAAAATTTTTCCCAATTTCTCCTAAACCTCATACGCATACTTTCCGCTATGTTCGAACATTTTGGTAAAAAATGGTGAGACATTTTGCAAGAAAAGCCGCAAAATACTTTTTGTTATCAAAAGTCGTCGGCCTGGATGCAGGGGCAATTACAGGATCTCACTCCAACAGATCGCCCACTTCAGGGTATAAGCTCTGGCCTCCAGATCGATCAGACCCATGTCGCGTGCAAAACTGCCGGAACAGCAGCATGATTATCTTTGAAAATGGGATGGTCGCACGGAAAGCATCTTCCCATCAGAAAGCTTAAATGTCATTTTACCTCTGGGATGTTTATTGGCCAACAGCAAAGTCGGTAGTGTCAAGAGTTTTTCACACATTAAGTTTGCAGGCCAGAAGTCAAGAATAAATTGCAGTAAATTGGAATAATCAGCATAGTGCATAAA
>CANAZG010000094.1 GCA_947365965.1 uncultured Clostridia bacterium | reverse complement strand
GCGGTAGAGAATGGGCCGGGCGAAGGGGGGCGCGTCCACCCGCATGTGGTAGGGCGGAATGACAGCCCTCAGGCGCTTGCCGCGCACGTCCACCTGGACCTCGTCGTCCTCCAGGGTGTCGCTGTCCACAATGGCAAGGCCGATGGAGCGCTTGGCAGTCTCCTCCAGGATGACGGTCTGCAATCCCTCGCCCTCGTGGCGGTAGTAGGGCACCATTGTGCCGCTGGTAATAAAGCCGATCTGCCGGTCCCCCTTGTAAACCGGCATTCCGGCCCGCATGACGCCCTTGTCCAGCAAGGTGATGGGCAGGATGCGCCGGGGCAGGTCCACCAGGTCGGAGAAATCGCGGTTCTGGATGCGCTTGAAAGCCTCGTACTGCCTCGCCAGAGGCTCCCGGCCAATGAAGTCCCCCTTCTGGGGCGCGAAGCTGACGGCGAATTTCGCGAGAGGCACGGCGAAAATGGGGATCTCCTTTCCCTCCGGATCGTCGCCCATGTCGTGGCTGTAGAGGGGCAGGCATGCCTCCAGACGGAGGGTGTCCCGGGCCCCCAGGCCTGCGGGCTTGGCGCCCAGCGCAATGAGCCGGTTCCAGAGCCACTCGGCCCCGGCGCTCTCAATGTAGACCTCATATCCCAAGGGCTCGCCGGTATAGCCGGTCTTGGCCACCCGAACGGTATGGCCCTCGAACTGGAGGGTGTTCAGGGCGTTCTTCACCGGCTCGGTGAGGGCCTTGCCGCCGGAGAGGACCTGCAAGATCTCCTTGGACTTGGGGCCCTGGACGGCGATGGCGGCCCAGTCGCCGGTGATAACGGTCATGCGGGCGTTGTAGGCCTTGATCTGCTCGTTGAGATGGGCCAGATCCTTGTCCGTGTTGGCGGCGTTGACCACCAGGAGGAAGCGCTTTTCCTCGAAGCGGTAGAGATAGGCGTCATCCACCGCGCCGCCCCGCTCATTAGGGATGACAGCGTACTGGGCCTGGTTGAGGTCCAGGGCGGAGACATTGCTGGAGAGCACATGCTGGAGGAAGGGTACCGCCTCGGGCCCGTCCACCAGAATACGGCCCATGTGGGACACATCGAAGAGACTGCACGCGTGGCGGGTGTATAGATGCTCAGCCACGATTTTGCTGGGGTACTCAATCGGCATTTCCCAGCCGCCGAAGTCCACCATCGCGGCTCCGGCGGCCATATGGACGCCATAGAGCTGGGTTCGTTTCAGTTCGCTCATTGTGTTGCTACCTCCTGCTACTATTTTTTGCCCAAACCAGGCGAGAAAACGTTATTTAGAGGACGGGACGGGCGTAGGGCCCCTCCGCCTTCATGTGGCGGGCGCAGACAGCGGCCTTCAGGCGGCGGCCCCGGACGTCCACCTGCACCTCGTCCCCAGCGGAGAGGTTGCTGTCCAGAAGGGCCAGGCCGATGGCGCGGCGCCCCGTCTCCTCCGTAGGCACGCCCTCCCCGGAGAAATGGTAGTAGGGCACCACGGTGCCGCTGGTGACGAAGCCCACCTGCTTCTCGCCCTGATATACGGCCATTCCGGCCCGCATGACGCCCTTGTCCGTAAGTTTCACGGGCAGGATGCGCCGGGGCAGGGCGGAGACATCGCTGAGGTCCCCCGCCTTGATGCGCTGGACGGCCTCCCACTGCCGCTCCAGAGCCTCCCGGCCCAGGAAATTTCCCTTATGCTCCGCAAAGCTGACGGCGAAGCGGGCCAGGGGCACGGCAAAAATAGGAATCTCCTTTCCCTCCGGGTCGGCGCCCATCTCATGGCCGTAGAGGGGCAAACATGCCTCCAGGCGGAGGGTGTCCCGGGCCCCCAGGCCTGCGGGCTTGGCGCCCAGTTCAATGAGTCGATTCCAGAGCCAGACGGCCTCCTCGCTGCGAATGTATACCTCATAGCTGAGGGGTTCGCCGGTGTAGCCGGTGCGGGCCACATGGACACTGCGCCCCTCGAAGTTCAGGGAGCGCAGGGCGTTGCGCTTAGGCGCGGTGACAGCCTCGCCGCCGGTGAGGACCTGTAAAATCTCGTCCGACTTGGGACCTTGGACGGCGATGGCGGCGTAGTCCCCGGTGATGACGGTCATACGGGCGTCGAAAGCGCCGATCTGACGCTCCAGGTGGGCGAGATCACGATCTGTGTTGGCGGCGTTGACCACCAGCAGGTACCGCTTCTCCTCGAAGCGGTAGAGGTAGGCGTCGTCCACCGCGCCGCCGTGCGCATTGGGGATAATGGTATACTGGGCCTGATCCACGGCGATGGCCGATACATCGCTGGTCAGCACGTGCTGGAGGAAGGGCACCGCCTCGGCGCCGTCCACCAGGATACGGCCCATGTGGGACACGTCAAAGAGACTGCACATACTGCGGGTGCAGAGGTGTTCGGAGACGATCTTGCCGGGATACTCGATGGGCATCTCCCAGCCGCTGAAGTCCACCATTGCGGCCCCTGCGGCAACGTGGACATCGTATAGCTGGGTGCGTTTCAAATTGTTCATCGCTGAGTTTCCTCCTTGAGAAATATAATTCGAGAATACTGAAAAAAGAATACAGGTCACACTTTCGTATGACCTGCTTCTTCACAGTACCTCTGCGGGGCAAAAAAACAGGACGCGACAAATGCTATCACGCCTCTGTTCATGAAAACCTGAGAGATTCCCGGAGAAAAATCCTCCGGTTGCCCCGTCGGTGCGCCGCAACGCTTTCCAGATTTCGTCCCGGTCCAGTCCCTTATACCTGAGAGAGAATGGCAGTTGCTCCTTCGGCGCCGCTTTCACGGACTCTCCTAGACCGTTCATCCGAATATTCAATTATTGGTGCTCATTGATATATAATATTTTGATATATCATTTCTTTTTTCTATACATAAGATATATCAATTTTTCCAATTTGTCAATGGGTATTTTTAAACAGTCCACTTTTGTTAGTTTTTATAATTTTTGACAGAGCATTTTGTGCTATTTGACAACTAGATGATGTATAGGCTTGGTAGCTGACTGCATGGGGGCTTTTTCCCACATCAGGGCATCTCCTGAAATTGTCAGACGCTCCATATCAAGGGACGATGCCCGCAAACAGCCGACTGATGTCTGCATCCACATGCTGCCATTCCCAACTTGGCCTCCTTTCCTGTTTCCTCGCCGTTTCTCTGTGTCTCTGTAGAAACGAACGTACCGTCTTTTTAAAAAACGCTTCCCCGAATCGTTCTGAATAATTTGGCTCCCCCACGAGCCAGCGGATGAACGCTCCACCTGTCTGCTCTGACGCTGCCAATACCCCCAGCCACATCTCCTGGTGTTCCTCAAATACCCTTTTCCAGCTGTACAGCATGGACGGCGTAATGTTATAATCCTATTTCACCGTTTTTCTGCTGATTCTTAATTATTAATTTCGCTGCATCACACTGCTGGCGGAATATCTGCCGCCTACGGAGGAGGCTCCCCAGGAGCGGCGGCACATCGTCAGCGCGCTCAAGCTGGTGCAGGATCTGCTGGCCCCCAGCAAGACCGCCAAGGGCAAGAATGGATTTCAGATCCTGATGGATGCCCTCCCCGATACCCACAAGGCCCGGTGGTTTGCAGGTGCCGCTCTCAACTCGGCGGAGCAGGCCATGGCCTCTGTCATGTCCACGGTACTGTCCAGGCTGAACGCCTTCCTGGACTCGGAGCTGGAACAGGTGCTGTGCTTCGACAGCGCCATTGACGCGGAGCTGTTTGCCGCCCGGAAGTCCGCCATCTTCCTGGTGCTGCCGGAGGAGGACCCCAGCAAAAACTTCATGGCCGGCCTGATGATCCAGACACTGTCCCGTGAGCTGTTCTCTGTGGCGGATGAGAACGGCGGCAAGCTGCCCAACCGGGTGGTGCTGTTCTGCGATGAGCTGGGAACTATGCCCGCCTTTGACATCCTGCCGCTGTTCAGCGCCGGCCGGTCCCGGAACACCAACAAGATCACCGACTACGGCGACGCCTACGGCCATTGGGCCTATGAAGCCCTGGCGTGGGCGGTAGACAACGGTGTGCTGGTGGGTACGTCCGAGGACAGGCTGAACCCGGACGGCTATCTCACCCGCGCACAGATGGCCGCTATGATCGACCGGCTGTTTAACACCTACAAGAGCGCCGACATTTCCCGCTTCACGGACGTGCCCCGTGGGAGCTGGCACCATGACTACATCGCCCAGGCGGTTCACATGGGGACCTTTGCCGGGTATTCCAGCAGCCGCATGGGGCCGGAGGACAACATCACCCGCGAACAGGCCATCGTGGTGCTGGCCCGGACGGTCTGCCTGCCCTCTGCCGGTAACTCCGCCCTTGCCCGGTTCCCGGACCGGAACCAGGTAGGCGCGTGGGCGGCGGACGCTGTTGCCGCCATGGTAGAACGGGGCTACGTCAGCGGTTACAACGATGGCCGTCTGAACCCCAAGGGCCAGATCACCAGAGCGGAGATGGCGCAGATCATGAGCAACATCTTCCAGCGCGTCCACGATTCCGGCGATCTCACCGGGACCTATCGGGATACGGTTCTGGTGCGGGGCGCGGTAAACATCAAGGACGCTGTTTTTGAGAGTGACCTAATTCTTGCCAATGGCCTGGGGGAGAAGGCTCTGGACCTCAATAACATCACCGTCAAAGGGCGGTTGGTAGTATGGGGCGGCTCCGCCGTCAACATCACCGGGAAATCCACCGTTGCGGGTGTGGTAACGCCCCGGAATGACGGCCCGGTGCAGGTAGTCTTTGACGCTGCGGCCGCGAGGCTGTCCGAAAAGGACTGCGCCATCGTCTACCCCAGCGGCATGGACGAGGGCAACAAGGTCCTGTTCACCGACAAGGCCGATAAGCCCGCCATCGCCTTTGATCTCCCGGCATATCGGTATGTGGGGGATTCCGTCTCCGTGAAAACCACGCTCACCGGCGCGGAGGCCGTCACCTGGGAGCTGACCCGTGACGGAAAATCTGCCGCCATGCCGGAGGGGTTCACCAAGGACGGCGGCATTTGCTTTTTCATGGAGGCTGGCCGCTACACGCTGAAAGGCACTGTGGAGAACAGCGGCGGCACCGCCTTCTGCGAGAAAACTGTGGAGGTCCTGCCCATCGGTGACATTGCCTTTTCTCTGCCGGAGTATGGCTACACCGACCGGACGGAGGATGTGAAGCTGCTGCTGAAAAATGATCTGGACGGCTCCGTGGTCTGGACGCTGATGAAGGACGGCGCGAGCCAGCCCCTTGCCAGCTTCACCAAGGAGGGCGGCACACTGGCTCTGGCCGAAACGGGCAAATACACCCTGACGGCCACCCTCACGGACGCCGCCGGGAAGCAGTACACCGCCAGCCAGTCCATCACCATCCTGCCGGTAATCGTCCCCACCGTGACCGTCAGCGCGGACAGGGCGCATGAGGACGATACTGTGGAGATTGGCCTGACGGTGGAGGGAGGGAAGCCCGATTCCGTTCGCTGGGCGCTGACTAGGGACGGCAAGGAGGCCGCTGCCAGCCTGGGCGACCAGGGCGGGACGCTCACCTTTAACGGCGCTGGTGACTACACCCTTACCGCTATCGCTAGGGACGCACATGGGCGGGAGTTTCCTTCTGAGCCTGTGGCAATCAAAGTTATCCCCAACCTGTCCCTCTCCCTGACCGCTGATACCGATAAACTGCATAAGGACGAAGCGGCGGCGATCAGCCTGACCGTGGAGCATGGCACACCCTCGACTGTCCAATGGGCCTTGACCCATGACGGCGAGGGCGTTCCCGTTTCTCTGGACGATAACGGCGGCAAGCTGGACAGCAACACCGGCTTCCTCTCCAATGACGGCGGTATGCTGGCTTTGTTCAGCGAGGGGACCTATACCATCACCGCCACTGTCCGGGATGACGCGGGCAACCTTACCAGCGGCTTTACTAACATCACCATTCCTCCGCTATTATCCGCACCACCCGGCAGAACGCCTCCGCTGGTACGGTCCAGTCCGCCGTCTACACCTATGACGGTACGCCCAAGTCCCTTGTGGCGGACGTTCCCGCCGGATGCACCGAAGTGGTGCAGACTTTCACCGGCACCAACGGCACCGCTTACGGTCCCACTACTGAGCCGCCCGCCAATCCCGGCGTTTACAATGTCAAGGTCAGCTACACCATGCAGAGCGGCTATGAGGAATTGCAGCCGCAGTATTCTGACGCGATTACTTGGGCGGCGGCGAACGGCATCGTAAGCGGCTACGGCGGCGGAAAATTTGGCCCCAATGACAACATCACCCGTGAGCAGCTGGCTACGATCCTCTGGCGCTACTCCAAGAGTCCCGCCGCAACCAACAAGGAGCTACACTTCAACGATGCGGACGAAATCAGCGGCTATGCCCTGGACGCCATCCGCTGGGCCGTGGAACACGGCATCCTCAACGGTTTCGGAGACGGTCGGCTTGGTCCCAAGGGGCTGGCAACCCGCGCACAGGTAGCGCAGATGCTGAAAAACTTTATTGAGAACCAGGAGGACAATATTTGAAAAAAATAGCGATTCTTTTCGCGCTGATCCTCTGTGTGGCGCTGGCGGGCTGCAACCAGCCCGCCCCGCCCCAGAGCGGCAAACCCATGCAAGAACCCTCCGGCACGGTAAGCACTCCCCCGGTGGAGGCCCCCACTGAACCGCTGCCCCCAGCGGAGGGGCCTGATAAACCAACGGCTCCGGCAGTTGGGCAGATCGCCATGGTGTATATTGGAACCAAGACCAACGGTTTCACCGAGTACCCCATGACCTATGATGGGGAGCTGACCCCGGAGAAGCTGATCCAGGGTATCGCAGACCTGACCGGCTGGGACTTGACCCTTGCGGAAGATGTTATCAGCGGCAAGGGCGGCATGAGCGTGTGCCTGTCCAGTGAATCGGCCTTGTTTACCGGCCCTCCCGATCCGCAGAGGGAGCAGTTTTTTGTGTACGATGCGGAGCAGCTTGCGGAGACAATTTTGGACAGCATCCAAAAAACCTTGCAGGAGGGCTTCACCCTGGAGGGCGGCGACCCGGATGCGCTGGACATTTGGTACTATATGGAGGGGGAGCAGCCATTGGAGCTTCCTGCCCTGGGCCTGTCCTGGCCGAGTGACCAGCCCTATCAGTGGGCGGTGGCGGAAACTGAGTAAGTTCTCTTGTACATAGCTTCCTCTATAATTTGACAAAGAATTTTGTAGAAACCTGTCGATAGAAAAAAGGCGCAGACAACGACGTGGTTGTCTGCGCCTTTTTGGGAAAATATGTAGCAGAGGGGGACGTTCCCCTCGCCATTTTGCGGTTTTAATCCGCATAATTTGACCCTTTAATAGCGGTTTCTCCTGCTAAAAGGTATAAAAAAGAAAAGGCGGCGAGGGATTTCTCTCCCTCGCCGCCTTTCGCAACTCGATACACCAGATCCAAACAGTAGAAAAATGTTGATATTATTATGATTTCTGGCAGATATAATTGGGCATTCTCCTGTGAAGGCAAAACACTGGTGCGAGTGGACCATATCCCTATCATCCGCCACTCCAAAGTGCGAATGGACGCAAATCCTTATATTGACACTCAATATTTCATTGACCGCAAATTCCAGCATGGCATGAAACGCCTGTCTGGGCGCTTTAAGCAGGTTTGGAAAAACCAACGTGGGTGTTGTTATCACTGTGAACTTCCCATGGACATCAGCGACGAGAGGGAGATTTTCTTCAAAGTTCCGAAAGCCATGGGCGGCAAGGACGAGGTGCGCAATATGGCCTACGTCCATAAACATTGTCAGCAAATTTTCTTGGAACGCCGCGCGAAAGCGTGATGAAATGCTTGAGCCATATGAGTGGAAACGCTCACGTACGGTTCTTAGACGAGAAAGCGGGAGTAATCCCGCCGACTTAGTCGGCAACTTCGACAGGCTCAATGAACTCCCAGTCCATCAGTGGCAGGGCGGGAAAGTCCGCTATATCCGACCCCATGTGCTCCACCTGATGCGCGGGCAGGTCTTCGAGATCAATGGCACGTCCTTCTTCACCATGGGCGGCGCCGCCTCCCACGACATCCAGAACGGCGTCCTTGACCCGGCGTCTCCCGACTTCGAGCGTGAATACTGGTTCAAACGCCGGACACGACAGATGTTCCGGGTAAGCATGGCCCTCGACAACACATCTGATCCATGTTATAGTAACGGCAGCGGAGGTGATGAGGGTGGCGAAGAAAAAACTTCCGGGGCATTTCTGCAAGGTCTGCGGAATGCGGAAGTCCAACGAGAGCTTCAGCGGCAGGGGTCATGCGGCGCACATCTGCAAAGCCTGCTCCCGCCTCTCACCGGCGCGGCAGGCGGAGGAGATGACGCTCCACCGTCTGGAGAATCTGCCGCTACGCCGCCTGAGCGAGAGCGAGATGATGTGGCTGAAAAATCGAACCCACGACCACCGGCCAGAGGTGAAGTCCCTGGCCTGTATGGTCTATGCGCAGCGGTTTTCCCGCCAGGCACGAAATCAGAAGAAGCAGGAATTGTCCATTCAAACACTGACGTTGAACATCAATGGCGAGATCTGCGATTCCTACGGCGACCCGATCTATGTCAAAGAGAACTACCAGGTCAGCCGGACACCGCCAACCGTTGTCCGAACACAGGAGGATGGCGCGTCCCAGACAATAGCGCCGCCGCCCAAAATTCTGGCAAAGCTGTTGAAATGGACGGTTCACACGCTGGAGATTTTCTGGTGGGGAGAGGATTACTGCGCCCCTGCCGATGCTGGTCAGGAGGACGAAACTCCCCTGTGGAGCGTTCATGTAGAATACTCCAATGGCGAGGTACAGGATGTGGAATCGGCGGATGATCCCCCCGATCATGTGTCTGAACTTTTATTTGCCCTTGCCGAACTTTTTGAATAGACGCAGGGGTTTTGCCATGTTATAATAGTAGCGTAGATTTACAGTTGGAGGACAGGCAAATGAGCAAAGACACAATCAAGGATCTGACTCTGATGCTGATGTATCTCACCTCCTGGGAGGAGAGCCTTGTTCCGGAGCTCCACAAAAAGCCTGACCGTCCCGGTTTTCACCCGCAGATCCGCCGCACTTGGAAAGGGTACGATTTCGGTATTTTGAATGAGTTGACGGACGAGGGCTTGGTCAATGCCAGAGGCCGCAGCAAATCTGCGCCATTTACCAATGTGGGTACGGCAAAGGCGCTGGAACTGCTGAAGCAGTATGGAATCGTTCTGGAGTAGCATGGCGGAGAGGAGGCTGGAGCTGATGGGACAAAATGATAAGATCCAGCTTTTTGAGGACAAGCGAATCCGCACCGCATGGGACGAGGAAAAGGAAGAATGGTTCTTCTCTGTTGTGGATGTAATTGCTGTCCTGACAGACAGTAAAGACCCTGCCGCCTATTGGCGTAAGCTAAAACAGCGGATGCGTGAGGAGGGCAATGAAACCGTGACAAATTGTCACGGTTTGAAGATGACAGCGGCAGACGGTAAAAAGCGGCTGACCGATGTAGCTGATACCGAGCAGCTTCTGCGCATCATTCAGTCCATCCCGTCTCCCAAGGCGGAACCGTTCAAGCTATGGCTGGCAGAGGTGGGGCGGGAGCGGATCGAAGAAACCATTGATCCTGAACTGACCATTGACAGGGCCTTGGAAACTTATCTTCGGAAAGGCTACACCCGCGAGTGGGTCAACCAGCGGCTCCAGGCAATTCAGGTTCGGAAAGAGCTGACCGATGAATGGGATGCCCGTGGTGTCCAGCGGGGCAGCGAATATGCCATTCTGACCGATGAGATCTCCCGCACATGGTCTGGAATGACAACCGGACAGTATAAACGGTTCAAGGGTTTGAAAAAGGAAAATCTCCGTGATAATATGACTACACTGGAGTTGGTTTTGAATATGCTGGCGGAAGCGACTACCACAGAGCTTTCTAAAGAGCACCAGCCGGAAACCTTTGAGGAAAACAAGGAAATTGCAAGACGGGGCGGCAGAATCGCAGGGGAAACGCGAAAGTCGATTGAGGCTGATACCGGAAAGCCGGTTATTACTTCTCAAAACGCAGCCCAACTCAATCAGGTGGTAACTGATATGCTTGAGGGAGTAGCCGCCACGGAAGCAGACGACTCTGACACGGATAACTGATCATTTGTTGAATCATCTAACATTATCAATCTCCTTCACAAAATAAAAAGGCCGCAGCTTTGATGAGTAATTTGTGTTCCTTTCCCAAAAATAAACGCACATTTTACTTAGGAGCTTCACTGTCGGGTTTTCCTTGGGCGCAAGGACTGAATCGAACATCTGATTGGAGAGATCGATTTTGCCGCCTTAGTCCAACGAAAGAAACCTGTTTTTTTGATTGAATCAAAAGACGGGTTTCTTCTTTTATTTGGAAAAAGGGCCTGTCCTATTACTCAAATAGGATAAGGTGGAGTTCCAACCACTAAAGATATCATTTAATTCACATATAAGCAGGAAAATACTTCAAAATGCGAATCAATAGTAGAAACGAGCTAAAAAGGCGATAAAAGCGAG
>CANAZG010000093.1 GCA_947365965.1 uncultured Clostridia bacterium | reverse complement strand
GGTCGTGGACGCCATGACCGGCCAGGACGCGGTGAACGCCGCATCCGCCTTTGACGAAGCCCTTGGCATCGACGGCGTGATTCTCACCAAGCTGGACGGCGACGCCCGGGGCGGCGCGGCCCTCTCCATCCGGGCGGCCACAGGCAAGCCCATTAAATTTGCCGGCACCGGCGAGAAGCTGGATATGATCGAGCCCTTCCACCCCGACCGGATGGCCTCCCGTATTCTGGGCATGGGCGACATGCTCTCCTTCATTGAGAAGGCGGAGGCCGCCTACGACGAAAAGCAGGCCGCCAAGCTGGAGGAGAAGCTCAGGAAAAACCGCTTCACCCTCCAGGACTACTTCGACCAGCTTCAGCAGCTGCGGGGCATGGGCGATCTGAGCCAGCTGGCAGGCATGATGCCCGGAGGGCTTGGAAAGCAGCTCCAGGGCGCCAGCATTGACGAAAAACAGATGGCCCACACCGAGGCCATCATCCTCTCCATGACCCCCCTGGAGCGGGAGAATCCCAAGCTCCTCAACGCCAGCCGGAAAAAGCGCGTCGCCGCCGGCTGCGGGCTGGAGGTGGTGGACGTGAACCGCCTCCTCAAGCAGTTTGAGATGATGCAGGAGCTGACCAAGCAGCTCTCCCGGGGGCGGATGCCCGCCATGCTGGGAGGCCGGGGCGGCGGACGGATGCACGGCTTTGGCCGCAAGAAGCGGTTCAAGTAAGGATTTCAACCTTTCAGGTGAAATATAAAATCAATCAAAATATTTTTGGAGGTACACATCATGGTTAAGATCAGACTGCGCCGCATGGGCGCCAAGAAAGCGCCCTTCTACCGGGTCGTGGTGGCCGACTCCCGCTTCCCCCGGGACGGCCGCTTCATTGAGGAGATCGGCACCTACAATCCCTGCGTCTCCCCCGCCGCCATCAAGATTGACGCCGAGCGGGCCCAGGCCTGGATCAAGTCCGGCGCTCAGCCCACCGACACCGTCAGAGCTCTGCTGAAAAAAGTGGACGTCCTCTGATTCCGGAGGATAGAGCATGAAGGACTTGCTGCTCTACATCGCCAGAAACCTTGTGGACAATCCTGACGCCGTCTCTGTCACGGAGATCCAGGGCGAGCAGGAGCTGACGTTGGAGCTGCGCGTTGCCCCCGACGACATGGGCAAGGTCATCGGCCGCCAGGGCCGGATCGCCAAGGAGATCCGCACCGTGGTCCGCTCCTACGCCCAGCGCACCGGCGTGAAGGTATCTGTGGATATTGTAGACTGAGAGGGAAGCGGCGCTTTGCGCCGCTTCCCTCTGATTATGGAAACAGCCTGCCTCCGGGGCAAAACCATGGAGCCGCGTACCGGCATTGTGCTGACGGTCCGCGGACCATGGGCTTGCAGCGCCGGAGACGCCGCGGAGCATAAAAACGCAGGAGGCCATATCTGGCCTCCTGCGTTTTTCAGTTTCTGGGTCCGGCTGTCTTGGAAACCGGACAGCTCCGGATCAGGCAAATACTCCGGGACCTTTTACGCGGGATTCGCGTCTCAGCCCTCGTACATGGCCTTGAGCTTCAGCAGGTGCTCGTACCGGTCCATGGCCGCCTTCTCGTTGCGCTGGAACAGCTCGCTGGCGCGGTCGGGGAACTCGCGGGTCAGGCGGCTGTAACGGGCCTCGTTCATCAGGAACTCCTGATAACCGCCCTTGGGCTCCTTGGAATCCAGGGTGAACTTGGCGCCCTCAGCGGCGGGGTTGAACCGGAACAGATTCCAGTAGCCGCACTCCACGGCCTTCTTCATCTCGGCCTGGCAGTTCATCATGCCGCCCTTGATGCTGTGCATCTCGCAGGGAGAGTAGCCGATCACCAGGGACGGGCCGGGATATGCCTCGGCCTCCTGGATGGCCTTGAGTGTCTGGGCGGGGTTGGCGCCCATAGCCACCTGGGCCACATAGATATAGCCATAGCTCATGGCGATCTCCGCCAGGGACTTCTTCTTGATCTCCTTGCCGGCCGCGGCGAACTGAGCCACCTGGCCGATGTTGGAGGCCTTGGAGGCCTGACCGCCGGTGTTGGAGTACACCTCGGTATCGAAGACGAAGATGTTCACATCGTTGCCGGAGGCCAGGACGTGGTCCACGCCGCCGAAGCCGATGTCGTAGGCCCAGCCGTCGCCGCCGAAAATCCAGACGGACTTCTTGGAGAGGTACTCCTTGTCCTTCAGAATCTCAGCAACCAGCTTGCAGGCGTCGCAGTCGCAGTACTTTGCGCCGCCGGCCTTCAGCTCCTTGGCATGGGCAGCCATCTCAGGCGCCTTGTCGCCGAAGACGTTCTTGGCCTCGGGGCTGGAGGTGAAGGCAACAACCTCGTCCACAGTGCAGATGCTCTGCTCCAGAGCGGCAATATAGGCCTTGGCGGCCTCGCCGTTGGCGGCGCTGTCCTCCATGGTGTCCAGCCACTTCTGGGCAGCTTCCTTCACGGCGGGCAGGGCCCACTCCACGGCGATCAGCGCCTTGGAGCAGTCGGCCAGCCGGTCACGGATGGCCTTCTGGCCCAGATACATGCCCAGACCGTGCTCGGCGTTGTCCTCGAACAGGGAGTTGGACCAGGCGGGGCCGTGGCCGTCCTTGTTGGTGCAGTAGGGAGAGGTGGCGGCCGGTCCGCCCCAGATGGAGGAGCAGCCGGTGGCGTTGGAGATATACATCCGGTCGCCGAAGAGCTGGGTGATCAGACGGGCATAGCTGGTCTCGGCGCAGCCGGCGCAGGAGCCGGAGAACTCCAGCAGAGGCTTGCGGAACTGGCTGCCCTTGACAGTGGCGTCCTGCATGTCCTTCTTCTCTTCCACCTTGGCCACACAGTAGTTGAAGACGTCCTGCTGGGCGCTCTCCTGCTCCTGGGGAACCATGGCGAGGGCGTCCACCGGGCACACGCCTGCGCACACGCCGCAGCCCATGCAGTCCAGAGGACTGACGGCCATGGTGTACTTGTACACGCCCTTGCCCTTGCCGGCCTTGATGTCCACAATCTTGGCGGCAGAGGGAGCGTTCTTGGCCTCGTCCTCGCTGAGGGCGAAGGGACGGATGGTGGCATGGGGGCAGACATAGGCGCAGTTGTTGCACTGGATGCACTTGGTGGAATCCCAGTTGGGAACCGTCACGGCAACGCCGCGCTTCTCATAGGCGGCGGCGCCCAGCTCGAACTGGCCGTCCACATGCTTGACGAAGGCGGAGACGGGCAGGCTGTCACCGTCCATCTTGCCGACGGGGTTGAGGATGGTCTTGACCTGCTCCACCAGCTCGGGGCGGCCCTCCAGCACAGTGGCGTCGGGGGTATCCTGGGCGGTGGCCCAGTCGGCGGGCACATCAAACTTCTTGTAGGCGGTGGCGCCGGCGTCAATGGCCTTGTGGTTCATATCCACCACGTCCTGGCCCTTCTTCAGGTAGGAGTGGGTGGCGGCGTCCTTCATGTAGCCGATGGCCTCGGACTCGGGCATAACCTTGGCCAGGGAGAAGAATGCGGACTGGAGAATGGTGTTGGTGCGCTTGCCCATGCCGATCTCCTTGGCCAGGTCGATGGCGTTGATGGTGTAGACCTGGATGTTGTTCTCGGCAATATACCGCTTGGCCACGGCGGGCATGTGCTTGTCGACCTCCTCGTCAGTCCACTGGCAGTTGATGAGGAAGGTGCCGCCGGGCTTCACGTCCCGGACCATGGGGAAGCCCTTGACGATATAGGCGGGCACGTGGCAGGCCACGAAGTCGGCCTTGTTGATATAGTAGGGGGCGCGGATGGGCTGGTCGCCGAAGCGCAGGTGGCTGATGGTCACGCCGCCGGTCTTCTTGGAGTCGTACTGGAAGTAGGCCTGGATATACTTGTCGGTGTGGTCGCCGATGATCTTGATGGAGTTCTTGTTGGCGCCCACCGTGCCGTCGCCGCCCAGACCCCAGAACTTGCACTCGATGGTGCCCTCAGCGGCGGTGTTGGGGGCCTCCTTCTCGGGCAGTGAGAGGTTGGTGACGTCGTCCACAATGCCGATGGTGAACTGGCGGCGGGGCTGAGCGGCGTTGAGCTCCTCATAGACAGCGAACACGCTGGAGGGAGGAGTGTCCTTGGAGCCCAGGCCGTAGCGGCCGCCGATGACCTTCACGTCGTTCATGCCGGCGTTGGCCAGGGCGGAGACCACGTCCAGATACAGGGGCTCGCCCAGAGCGCCGGGCTCCTTGGTGCGGTCCAGAACCGCGATCTTCTTGGCCGTGGCGGGGATGGCGGAGAGGAGCTTGTCAGCGGCGAAGGGGCGGTAGAGGCGGACCTTCACCAGACCCACCTTCTCGCCGTGGGCGTTCATGTAGTCGATGACCTCCTCGGCCACGTCGCAGATGGAGCCCATGGCGATGATGACGCGGTCCGCGTCGGGAGCGCCGTAGTAGTTGAAGAGCTGGTAGTTGGTGCCCAGCTTCTCGTTGATCTTGCCCATGTACTTCTCGACGACCGCAGGCAGCTCGTCGTAGTACTTGTTGCAGGCCTCGCGGTGCTGGAAGAAGATGTCGCCGTTCTCGTGGGAGCCGCGCATGACGGGGCGCTCGGGGTTGAGGGCACGGGCCCGGAAGTCCTCGATAGCCTTCCAGTCCACCATCTCGGCCAGATCCTCATAGTCCCAGATGGCCACCTTCTGGATCTCGTGGGAGGTGCGGAAGCCGTCGAAGAAGTTCAGGAAGGGAACGCGGCCCTCAATGGCGGCCAGATGGGCCACGGGAGCCAGGTCCATGACCTCCTGCACGCCGCCCTCGGCCAGCATGGCGAAGCCGGTCTGACGGCAGGCCATGACGTCGGAGTGGTCGCCGAAGATGTTCAGCGCGTGGCTGGACACGGTGCGGGCGGACACATGGAACACG
This sequence comes from uncultured Clostridia bacterium, assembly GCA_947365965.1. Taxonomy (GTDB): domain Bacteria; phylum Bacillota; class Clostridia; order Oscillospirales; family Oscillospiraceae; genus Pelethomonas. Next base: position 5,930 of record CANAZG010000093.1, on the reverse strand, counting down.
CAGGGCAGCAGCTCACCGGCGATCTTGTACATATTGGGGATCATCAGCAGCAGGCCCTGGGACGCGGTGTAGGTAGTGGTCATCGCGCCGGCGGCCAGAGAGCCGTGGACCGTGCCGGAAGCACCGGCCTCGGACTGCATCTCGCACACCTTCACGGTGGTGCCGAAGATGTTTTTCTGACCGGCGGCAGCCCACTGGTCCACCAGGTCCGCCATGGGGGAGGACGGGGTGATGGGATAGATCCCCGCGACCTCGGTAAACGCGTAGCTGACATATGCCGCCGCGTTGTTGCCGTCCATGGACTTGAACTTTCTTGCCATAAACACTTACCTCCTATAAATCGCTGCCCTGCGGCAGCATTTTGCCAAACACACGGGTTCCGGGGCGTTCACCCCCGAAATCTCATGCGCCGCCATTATATCACAGGTTGTCTGGGCTGTAAACTGGCACTTTGTTATTTTTTGCACAAGAATTTTCCTTTTCTGCGGATGGGACAAAACCGTCCCGCTTTTTTCGGCACTTTTCCAAAAAGTGTTTCCCATGGAAACAGGTTTATGATATAGTGTTAGAAAACGGACAGGAGGTGCGCTTCCATGGTGGTGAGTGTACGGTCCCTGGGACTGAGCGGAATATCCGGCTATGAGGTCAGCGCGGAGTGCTTTCTCTCCGGAGGCCTGCCGGCCTTTGACGTGGTGGGCCTGCCGGACGCCGCCGTGCGGGAGGCCCGGGAGCGGGTCAGGGCGGCGGTGAAGAACTGCGGCGCCAAATTTCCCGTCAGCCGCATCACGGTGAACCTAGCCCCGGCGGACCGGAAGAAGGCGGGAACCCTCTACGACCTGCCCATCCTTGTGGGGCTGCTGGCCGCCGCCGGAGAGCTGCCGCCTCCGCCGCAGGACGCCGCCTTTCTGGGGGAGCTGTCCCTCACAGGCGCCCTGCGCAGCGTGGCGGGCGTTCTCCCTATGGCCCTGGCAGCGGAGAGAGCGGGGATCCGCCAGCTGTTCGTCCCGGCGGACAATGCCGCTGAGGCCACCCTGGCCGGCGGGCTGACAGTCTACGGCGTGCCGGATGTAACGGCTCTGGCAGCCCACCTCCGGGGGGAGCGGCCCATGGCTCCCGCCCCGGCCTGGACCCCCTCGCACAGCCAATCGGGCCTGCCAGACTTTCAGGATGTGATGGGCCAGGAGAATGTCAAGCGGGCGCTGGAGATCGCCGCCGCGGGCGGGCACAACATTTTGCTGATCGGCTCCCCCGGGGCGGGCAAGTCCATGCTGGCCAAGCGCCTGCCCTCCATTCTGCCGGACATGGGTCGGGAGGAGGCACTGGAGGCCTCCGAGGTCTGGTCCGTGGCGGGTCTTGCGGATCCCAGGAGCCCTCTGCTGGCCCGCCGTCCCTTCCGCAGCCCCCATCACACGGTCTCCGCCTCCGCCCTCACCGGCGGCGGACCCGCCATGCGGCCCGGAGAGATCTCCCTGGCCCACAACGGCGTGCTGTTTTTAGATGAACTGCCGGAGTTCCGCCGGGACGCGCTGGAGGTGCTGCGCCAGCCCCTGGAGGACGGGGAGGTCACCATCTCCCGGGCCGGGGGCACCCTGCGTCTCCCCGCCCGGTTCCAGCTGGTCTGCGCCATGAACCCCTGCCGCTGCGGCTGGCGGGGCCATCCCGAGCGGCGCTGCACCTGCTCCGGCCGGGAGGTATCCAAATACGTGGAGAAGATCTCCGGCCCCCTGCTGGACCGCATCGACCTCCACGTCACCGTCCCCTCGGTGGAGTATGAGGCCATGCGCCGCCGGGAGACGCCGGAATCCTCCGCCGCGGTGAAGGCCCGGGCGGACGCGGCCCGGGCCCTCCAGCTCCGCCGGTTCGCCGGAACCGGCGTGACCTGCAACGCCCAGATGCCTTCGGCCATGGTGGGAACATACTGCGGCCTGGACGCGGCAGGGGAGAAGCTCATGAGGGCCGCCTTTGACCGCATGGGCCTCACGGCCCGGTCCCACGACCGGGTGCTGCGGGTGGCCCGCACCATCGCGGACCTGGAGGGAGAGGCGGAGATCGGAGCATCCCACCTGGCGGAGGCGGTTCAGTACCGGAACACAGATATTTTAAGAGGATAGGGAGAGCCGCTCTTCGCCAGCGGCTCTCCCCTTTTGCCGTTCCGGGGCGGACCTGCGGCCAGCCCTTCTTCCCGGCTCCAAATTCACAAAATCTTAACAGCCTCCGGGGGAAAGGGGGATTGACAGGCCCGCGGCCCCCGTGTATAATCAGTGACAATCTGTCATAAAGTGACAAAGTGTCATTTTAGGAGAGGAGGGTGCATATGTGTACGGAGACGTTCCTCCGGCTGCCGGAGGAGAAGCGAGGCCGCTTCCTGGACGCGGCCTGGGGCGAATTCACCAGGGTGAAATTCGCCGACGCCTCCATCAATCAGATCGTCCGGCACGCTGGAATTCCCCGGGGGAGCTTTTATCAGTACTTCACCGACAAGGAGGACCTGTTCTACTACCTGCTGGGGGATATTCAGGCCCAGGTGGTCCAGGTGTTCAGCGAGCAGCTGCGCAAAAACGCGGGGGATATCTTCCAGCTCCAGCTGGCGCTCTATGACGACATCGCCTGCCGGGAAGAGCGGTGCCCCATGCTGGACCGGTGTTTCCGGCTTTTGCAGATCAATCCGGGCATTGACCTGCAAAAGCTGCTGGGCGCTCTGCTGCAGCAGCAGGAGTTTCCACCGGAGCTGATGGAGAAGATCCATCTCTCCAGCCTGGTCCGGCAGGACACGGCGTATGTGCGCAGGGTGTTTCTCATGACCCTGGGCGTGCTGGGCCGCTCTGTGATGGACGCCCTGCTCCAGCCGGAGCGGACCGCGGAGATCCGTCTGGAGATGGCGGCTCAGATGGACATCATCAAATACGGGTGCCTGCGCCAAAGCCAGGCTGCCCCGGAGGATACATAATAAGGAGGAGTCCATGAGACAGAGAATCATTGCCCTGCTGCTGGCCCTGGCGGTGCTGGCGTCGGTGTGCGCCGTGTCCGCCCTGGCGGAGGAGCGCACCGCCCCGGAGGACGGTAAGCAGACAGATCAGACGGCCTCTCCGGCGGAGAGTGCCCCGGAGACGCCGGAAGCCCTCCCGGCGGAGACCGCTCCGGAGGAGGCGCAGGAGACGGAAGAGACGGCGTCCCCCTCCCTGGCGGGGCCGGATCTGGCGGAGAACGTCACCATCCAGCCGGATGCCTTGGGAGAGGTCAGCTTTGCCAATGTGGAGCGCCGGATGCGGGAGAACAATCTTCAGCTCCTGACCCTGGAGCAGAGCGTCCTGACCATTGAGGACATCGACTATGACAAGCTCTACGACCAGCTGTGGCAACAGCTTAACGACATCGCCCGGGCCCAGTGGGGGCTGGTGCAGGCATCCAACGCCATGCATTCTCTGAGCCAGATTCCCGGCTCCGGCGTCACTTACAGCGACTATGAGTATCACACCTCCTATGACCAGCTGGACAGGGCCTACGCCGCCGTGCGGGAACAGTTCGACGCCCTTAAGGAGGGCGATATGCAAAAGGACAACGCCGACGTGGTCCGCCAGCTCAACAACCTTCAGGATCAGATTGTGATGGCGGGGGAATCCCTGTACGCCGCCCTGACGGCCATGGAGGGGCAGGGAACTGGCCTCCGGCAGCAGCTGGAGGGATTGGACCGAACCGTGGAAGAGATGGAACTGCGCTATCAGCTGGGCCAGATCTCCGCCATGCAGCTTGCGGAGGTGAAGTCCGGCCGGACGGCCCTGGAGAGTGGTCTGGCTACGTTGCGGATGAACGTGAGAAACTACAAGCTCCAGCTGGAGATGCTCATCGGCGCGGAGCAGACCGGGGAGATCGCCCTGGGGCCTTTGCCGGAAGTGACGGCGGAGCAGCTCTCACAGATGGATCTGGAGAAGGACCTGGCTGCCGCCAGGGAGAAGAGCTACGAGCTCTACGATGCGGCGAAGACCCTGGAGGACGCTCGGGATCAGTACAAGGAGGACGCCGACTACTGGGGATACAATGAAAACCGGATGGAATTCCGCAATGCCAAGCGCACCTGGCAGGCGGCCCAGTATACATATAATAACATCGTGCAGAGCTACGAGCTGAAATTCCGCACCCTCTTCGCCCAGGTGGAGGACTATCACCAGATCTGGGAGGCCGCCAAGGTGTCCCTGGCCTGCGAGCAGTCGTCCTACGCCGCCTCAGAGCTGAAATTTCAGCAGGGAACCATCTCCCGCAATGCACTGCTGACAGCGGGAGACGGCCTGCGGGAGGCGGAGGAGAAAGTCCGCTCCGCTGCGGGAGATCTGTTTTCCACCTACAACACCTACTGCTGGGCCGTTCAGCACGGCATCCTGAATTGAGGAGGACACCCATGAGCATATCGAGAAAAGCCGCCGCCCTTCTGCCGGCGCTGGCGCTGGCCCTGTCCCTGACCGCCTGCGGCGGCGGGGAGACGGCCCAGGACGGGGAGGACGCCGTCCCGGCGGGCGTCGCCGTCCAGGTGGAGACCGTGGCCCAGGACACCATCGCCGCGGAGAACAAGGTCTCCGGCAAGATCTCCGCCGACAACGAGACCGTCATCATGATCGCCTCCGCCGCCAAGTGCACCGCCGTGTACTTCGAGGCCGGCGACCAGGTGGAGGCCGGGGACATCCTCTGCACGCTGGAGCTGGGCAGCACCCTGGCCAACTACAACGCCGCCCGCATCGGCTACAACGGCGCCGTCCAGAGCTACAACGACCAGAAGGCCGTTTTGGACAAACAGGTACAGCTGGCGGCGGACAACGTAAGCAACACCCGCGCCCTCTTTGAGATCGGCGCCGCCTCCCAGCTGGAGGTGGACCAGGCGGAGCTGAATTACTCCAACGCCGTGGCAGGGCGGAACGCGGCCCTCACCCAGCTGGAATCCAGCATCCAGAGCGCCAAATCCGGCCTGGAGCAGCTGGACACCGCCCTGGAAAACGTGGACGCCAACGGCAACGTCATCGCCCCTATGGCCGGAACGCTGGCGACCATGAACGCCGTGGAGAACAGCTTCATCTCCAACTCCATGCCCCTTGCGGTGATCGACGGGCCGGACCAGATGAAGGTCACCGTATCCGTGTCCGAAGCTCTGGTGCCTAAGATCTCCATCGGCTCTCAGGCGGACGTGTATGTCAGCGCCGTGGACGAGAGCTTCTCCGCCGTCATCCGCTCCGTGGAGCAGGCGGCCAACGTCCAGACCCGGCTCTACACCGTCACTCTCACCGTTCCGGCGGACACGGGCGGACTCCTCTCCGGCATGTTCGCCGACGTGACCTTCTTCACCGACGTATCCCAGAACACCGTGGTGATCCCCACGGAGGCTATCCTCACCAGCGGCGGTGTCCAGTACGTCTATGTGGTGGAGGACGGAACCGCCCGGTACGTTGAGATCTCCACCGGCCTCACCGGCAACGGCGTCACCGAGGTGACAAGCGGTCTTTCGGCGGGGCAGCAGCTGGTCACCGTGGGGCAGGCGTACCTCCACGAGGGCGACTCCGTCCGGGTGGTCTCCGGGGAGGGTTAAGGCCCCATGAGTATTTCTAAATTCTGCATCCGGCACAAGGTCGCCACCCTCCTGGCGGTCATCATGATCACCGTCTTCGGCCTGGTCTTCGCCACGCAATTACAGATGGCTCTGATGCCGGAGATGGAGGCCCCCATGGCCATGGTGGTGTGCTACTACAACGGCGCCAATCCCAGCGACATTGAGGAGCTGGTGACCCGGCCCCTGGAATCCGCCGTCATGTCGGTCTCCGGCGTGGACGAGGTCTCCTCCATCTCCGCCGACAGCATGTGCCAGCTCCAGATCACCTATGTGGAGGGTACGGACCTGGACATCGCCGCCACCAAGCTGCGGGAGCAGTTTGACCGGCTGAGCCTGCCGG
>CANAZG010000092.1 GCA_947365965.1 uncultured Clostridia bacterium | reverse complement strand
ATGTTCAGGGCCTTGCGCTTCTCCTCAATGATGGCCTCCAGGGTGTTGGCGGCGCTCTTGCCGTCGCCGTCCACAATGACGCGGCCGCCGGTGAGGCCCGCCATGTCCTCGGTGAGCACCTTGGTCACCAGCTTGCTGCCGGTGATGAAGGGGGGCACGCCCAGGTGCAGGGGCAGCCCCAGGGCCAGGGCAAAGGCGCCGTCGGCCAGGGCCTGCTCCTCCAGCCACTGGGCTGCGGAGAGGACCAGAGGCAGCTGGGGCAGATCCACGCCCAGCTCCTGGGCGATCTCCGTGGCCACGATCTCCAGCCGGCCGATGGCCAGGCAGGGGCCGAAGTTCAGCACCGGGGGAATGCCCAGCTCCTTGCACACGGCCCGCAGGCTGGGGCCCGCCAGCTCGGCGGCCTCGGGGGTCATGAGGCCGATGTTCTCCAGTCCGCCGGAGGAGCAGCCGGCGGTGAGCACCAGGATGTCCTTGGCGATGAGCTCCTTAGTGAGCTCCGCTGTGAGGGTGTCGTGTCCATAGGCCACGCTGGAGCAGCCCACCACGCCGGCCAGACCCTTGATCTTCCCGGCCACGATGAGGTCAATAAGGGGCTTCCAGCTGCCGCCCAGGAAAGCCTTCAGGCTTCCCTCGCTGACGCCGGTGAGGGTGTTCTTGTTGCCGTGGTCCTTAAACAGGTTCATGGGCACCGCGCCCCGGCGGGCCTTGTAGGCGGCGATGATCTCGTCGATGATCCGGTCCCCGTCCTCCTGGCGGGTCTCGTAGCGGAAGGGGATGTACTCCGCGTTGGCTTTCTTGGCCACCACGTCCAGGCAGATCTGCTTGATCTTCAGCTCCTCGCAGATGGTTTCAATGCCGGGCAGGGTGCAGTTGAACTCAGAGAGCACCGCGTCAATGGCCCCGCAGGAGAGCACGGCCTCGGAGATGTAGTTGTTGCCCGCGTGGCCGTCGAAAATCTCCGTGTAGTGGGCCCCCCGGAGCTGGAGGTCCTGGCCCACGCAGGTGCAGCCCACCAGCTTGAAGCCCTTGGCCCCGGCGGCCTGGGCCTTGGCTGCCACATCCTGATCCAGAAGCCGGTCCTGGATGTAGGTGAACAGGGAGTGCTGGTGGCCGGTGATGAGGATGTTGATGTAGTCGGGGTCAATAACGTTCATGCCCACGGGGGCGGGACGGATCTCCGGGTCCCCCAGCACCACGTCGTTGAGGAGGTTAGTGAGCTGGAGTCCGTAGAGGCCCGTGGACACGCCCAGGCGCAGGCAGCTCATCAGCATCTCCACCGGATCGGAGCTCAGATTGGTGGAGGTCTTGACGATATTGTTGAATACCTCCCCCTTGGCGCCGCCGGGCATGATGCCCAGCTCCTTCCAGCGCTTCACCCGGGGGGCGTAGGCCAGCTTCTCCACCAGCTCCATGGCCTCGTACTCGGGCCGGTACAGGTCCGAGAGCACCGCGTCCGCCACCTTCACGCACAGATCGTACTTGTCCGTTCCCGTGACGCCAAAAATCTCCGCCAGATGGTTCAGGGCTTTCTCGCTGCGGATCTTGTCCCTGTGGAGGCCGGTGTTCTTCAGCTGCCGGGCGGTGTTCTCCACCACGTGGATGTAGCAGCCGGACCCGGCGGCCACAGCCCGCAGGAAGTTCCGGGCCACGATGGTGTCCGCGCTGGCCCCGCAGATGCCCCGGGGGGCGTCGGGCGTGACGCGGCAGGGCCCGTTGGCGCACAGGCGGCAGCACACGCCCTGGAGGCCAAAGCCGCACTTGGTCCGCTGGGTCTCCACCCGGTGGTGGGCGGTCTCCATGGGCAGGCGGCGGATGTACTCCTCCATGGGCTTATCCGCGCTGGGGCAGGTGTTGCGGCTGAGGCAGTCGGTACAGTTGTTCATAGGATGGCTCCTCCTTTTATAAATCGTTATGGTCAGCAAAGCTTATTGGGAATGGTGAGAGAACAGGCATGCTATTGGGGCGCTTCCGCCGGCTTTACGCCGTAGAGGAAGTATACCCCGTCCGGGGCGCGGTAGAGGCCGGTATAACCCTGGGCCAGCTGGAAGCTGCCCCCCAGGGAGCACACGGGGATCACAGGCCCGTTCTCCAGCAGAATGGTCTCCGCGTCGTGGAGATAGGCGTCCCGGGGTTCAGGGGCGGCGGCGGCCCGGGCGGAGTCGAGAAGAATGTCAAAGGCGTCGCTGGTATAGCCGGCGACGTTGCCGCCGCTGTCGCTGCAAAAGCGTTCCAGCATCACGCCGGCGTCGCTGTAGGGGGCTGTAAAGAGCTGTCCGGCCATGGTGAAGTCCCCGGTGGCCACGCCCAGCGCACCCACCTGTTGGGGATTGGACCCCTCCTGCTGGACATCCTCGGGCAGGGGCTGGAGAAGGACCTGGGCGTCGTACTCCTCCTGACTCACCGCCCGGACCGTCACCGTCACCCCCAGCCGCTCCTGCCACATGGCCTGGAGGGCCCGGGCCAGACTGCCGCCCAGCTCCGTGTCCATATAGATATATTCCACCACCGGGAAGCCGCCGCCGCCGGCGTATCCCGCCTGGGCCATGAGGGCCCGGGCCCGGAGGCAGTCCGCGTCATAGTCCCGCTGGGTGTGGCCCGTCACCACCTCCAGGCTGTGGGTGCGGAACCCCCAGAAGGTGGGCGCCGGCTCCGCCGGGGCCCCGTTGGTGGCGGCGTTGGGGTCCGGCAGGGCGTCGGGCTCCTCTGGGGGCGCGTCCTCCGCAGGCCGGACAGACGTGCCGTAGTCGGCCACGCCGTAGGGGATCAGGCCCCCGGCGGGGCGGAGGGTGAGGTCCCCCAGCCGCTCCACCACCGCCTGGGGATCAATGGCCAGACGGAAGGCGGTGCGGATGTTGTCATCGTCAAAGGGGGGGCGCTGGGTGTTCAGAAGCACGCCGTAGGAGGCGGTCACCGGCTCCGGCGTCCACAGGCCGCTGTCCGCCAGGGTCTGGAGGGCCTCCTGGGGCAGATCGGTGACCAGGTCCAAATCCCCGGTCAGCAGCTTGTCGTAGTCCGCCTGGGACCCCTCCCGGGTGACGAAGCGGATTTCGTCCGGCCCCTCGGGGCTGCTGTCGTAGTAGGTCTCGCTGCGCTCCAGGGTCACCAGATTGCGGCTCAGATGGACGGCGGTGTAGGCCCCGTTGGTGACGGTGGCGTCCGCGCTGTCCCCCCAGGCCCCCAGCAGATCGTCCCGGACGGGCATGGTCCACGCTCCGGCGCACACCTCCGCCAGGAAGTGGGCGTGGCTTCCCTGGAGGGAGACCACGAAGGTGCGCTCATCCGGGGCCGACACCCCCAGAAGGGAGACGTCCCCGGTCTCCTGGACCTGCTCATAGCCGGAGACGACGCTCAGCAGTTCCCGGTGGGGGAAATCCTCCGCCGGGTCCGCCAGACGCCGCCAGGCGGCGGCGAAGTGGGAGGCTGTGACGGCCCTGCCGTCGGACCAGCGGGCGTCCTCCCGGAGGGTGAAGGTATAGGTGGCGTTGCCGGCAAAGTCGGTCTCCACGCTGTAGCTCTCCGCCTGTCCTGTGGACAGGACCGCCCAGCCGTCGCCGCCGTCGGTCCAGCGCATCAGGTTCTCAAAGAGGTGGAAGAGAAGGCTCTCGCCCCCCTCCGCAGTGACCCGGGCCGGGTCCAGGGTGTCCTGGACGCCGGTGATGGCCACGGTAAGGGCCCGGGGCTCCGCCGGTTCCCCGTTGGGCGCCGGGTCCGGCTGGGGGTCCGGCTGGGAGGCGCAGGCGGAGAGCAGCAGACAGGCCAGGAGTGCCGCCAGCAGCCGCGCCAGCGGGTTGGTACTCTTTTTCCGCATAGGGGGCCTCACTTGGCGTCCGCCGGGACAAGGCTTCCGTCCTCGGCGAACTTTACGGGCTGAATCTGGTTGCGGGTGTGCTTGGCGATGTCGTTGAGCCGGACCATGCCTGGGTAGTCGGTGACAAAGGTGTAGGCCACCCCGTGGCGCTTGGCCCGGCCGGTGCGGCCGATACGGTGGACGTAGTACTCGTTCTCATCGGGCACGTCGTAGTTGAACACCGCGTCCACGTCGTCCACGTCGATGCCCCGGGCGGCCACGTCGGTGGCCACGAACACCCGCAGCTCCCCCCGGCGGAACCGGGCCATCACCTTCTCCCGCTTCTCCTGGGGGATGTCCCCGTGGATGCACTGGGCGTCAATGCCCCGCATCTGCAAAAGCTTGGTCACCCGCTCGGTGTTGCCCTTGGTGTTGCAGAAGATCATCACCCGGTCAAACTGCTCTTGGCTGAGAATCCGCTCCACCGCGTCCACCTTGCCGTTCATGGTCAGCTCCAGGCGGTACTGGAGGATGTCCGGCTTGTTCTCCTCGTCGGCCTGGACCGTCACTTCCACCGCGTCCCGCTGGTAGACCCAGGCGATGTCCATGACCTCCCGGCTGATGGTGGCGGAGAAGAGGCCCAGATTCTTCCGGCTCTTCATCTGGTCCAGCAACTTGGTGACGTCGTGGATGAAGCCCATGTCCAGCATCCGGTCCGCCTCGTCCAGAACGGCGGTCCGGGTCTGGTCAATGCGCACCGTGCGCCGCTTCATATGGTCCTGGAGGCGGCCCGGGGTGGCCACCACGATCTGGGGCCGCTTTTTCAGCGCGTCGATCTGCTTGCCGATGGGCTGGCCGCCGTAGAGGCAGACCATGCGGATACCCGGCTTGAACTGGGCCAGCTCCCGCATCTCGGCGGTGATCTGGAGGGCCAGCTCCCGGGTGGGGGCCAGGACCACCGCCTGGACCTGATCGCTCTCTGTGTCCACGTGCTCGATAATGGGGATGCCGAAGGCGAAGGTCTTGCCGGTGCCGGTGGGGGCCTTGGCCGTCACGTCCTGCCAATCCATCATGGGGGGGATGCACCCCGCCTGGATGGGGGTTGAAAGCTCGTAACCTTTTTTCTCCAGTGCGCGCATGATCTCCGGGCTCAGGCCCAGGGTGTCGAAGCGCACGCCCTGCGTGATTTCCATATACATTTCCTCATGTCTATATATTTCTCTGGTCATTTTGACGGGGGAGAGGCGTTTCTCCGCCTTTTTCTGCCGGATAACGGTGATAGTTTACCATAGATCCCCCTCAGCCGCAAGTGCGGCGGGGCCTTTTCGGTGAAAATTCATGTTTTTTTCAAATTTCACGAACAGGATGATTTCCGGTGGTTTGGGCCCGTTCTGCATGAATCTGCATATTGAAAACCGGCGCAGGCTGTTGTATAATTCACGTATGAGGAATTTTGTCGGAGTCTGTTTCACCTATCGGCGCGTTCGGACGGAGCAGGCTCTCAAAGGGGGCGGACCATGGCGGCGCTGGAGCTGGTGGTGACAGAGGAGCAGGCCGGGCGCACGGTCAAGAGCCTGCTGCGGGGGGAGCTTGGCCTCTCCGCCGGACGCATCGGCCGTCTGAAGCGGACCGAGACCGGCCTCACCGTCAACGGCCGGCGGGTGTTCGTCACGGCCCTCCTCCGAGCCGGGGACCGGCTGCGGGTGGACCTGGACGCCGCGGAGCGGCCCTCCCCCCTGGTCCCGGCGGCCATGGCGCTGGAGGTCCTCTATGAGGACGAGCACCTTCTTGTGGTGAACAAGCCGGCCCTTCTGGCCTCCATTCCCTCCTCCCTCTCGCCGGAGGAGCCCTCCCTGGCCCAGGGGCTGGTCCACTACCTGGGGCCCGGGTCCTGCGTGCATCTGGTGAACCGGCTGGACCGGGGGACCTCCGGGGTCCTGGCGGCGGCCAAGAACGGCTGGGCCCACGACGCCCTGCGCCGCCAGCTCCACAGCGAGCGCTTCCGCCGGACCTATCTGGCCCTGTGCCTGGGCGCGCCCTGCCCGCCGAAGGGGAGCGTGGACCAGCCCATCGGCCGGGACCCGTCCTCCGCCGTGAAGCGGCGGATTGACCCGGGGGGACAGCGGGCCCTCACCGACTACCGGGTGATGGCCCAGGCGGGGCCGCTGTGTCTGGTGGAGGTCCGCCCCCGGACGGGCCGCACCCACCAGATCAGGGTCCACATGGCCCACCTGGGCTGTCCCCTGGCTGGGGACTGGCTCTACGGCGTGGAGGACCGGGCCCTCATCGGCCGTCCCGCCCTCCACGCCCACAGCCTGGTCCTCACCCATCCGGCCGGGGGCCGGGAGCTGGCGGTGACCGCGCCCCTGCCGGAGGATATGAAAACATTACTGGAGCGTTGATCTATGTCGGAGCTGATTTTTCTGGATTTGGAATGGAATACCACCTTTTACCGCAGCCGGTCAGGGGAGAGGCTCCCCTTCCACGAGCTCATCGAGGTGGCGGCCATCAAGGTGGCCCAGGGCACCGGCGCCATGCTGGACTCCTTCCACAGCTACGTCCGCCCCACGGCCAGCCGCAAGATCGAGAGCCGCACCTACCGCCTCCTGCCCTATGAGCGGGAGGAGCTGCGCTCCCTTCTGGCCGCCGCGCCCTGCTTTCTGGATCTGGGCCCGGCCTTCCTGCGCTGGTGCGGGAAGGACCCGGTGTTCGTGGAGTGGGGCAACAACGATGTGGAGGTCCTTTTGAGCAACTTCGCCTTCCACCGCATCTCCTTTGATGCGGACTGGCGGTGCGAGTATTTTGATTTGCAGTACGTCTATCAGAAGCTGCTGGGGGGAGATCTGGGCTGTCAGCCCTCTCTGGAGAAGGCGGTGACGGATCTGTCCATGGATACGGACCTGGACTTCCACAGCGCCTGGAACGACACCTATTACACAGTGCTGGTCTATCAGGTGATGCTGGATCGGTTCATGGACCTGACCCTCTTCCACCGCCCGCCCAAGCAGCGGGGGCCTCTGCCCCTGTGGGAGCTGGAGCTGGGGGAGTTCGACACCCGCTGGGCCTGCAAGAACCGGCGGGAGGTGACCCAGCCGGTCTGTCCCCTGTGCAGCCAGCCCCTGTCCACGGGCCGCTGGGTGCGCACCGCCCCTGCGGAGCAGGTCCTGCGCTGCAAGTGCCGGGAGCATCGCCGCCTCTATCTGGCGGTCACCGCCGAGAAGACCCCCGCCGGGCGGTGGGCCTGCAAGGCCGCCCTGTACAAGGACGCCGGCCACATCGCCGAGCGCTACCGCAAGGCCAGCCGGAAGAGCCAGGAACGGCGGGCGCGGTCCAGCGCGTAAGGGGCGTGTCTTCTTTTTCTTTAGCAGAAAAAGAAGCAAAAAGAATCCTCCTTTTTCTTGAAAGAAAAAGGAGCAAAAAGAACTTTAGCGGGTATCGTCGGACTGCTGGCAGTCTGATGATACCCGCTAGGTTTTTACCGCTTTATTGGCGTCCCCGCTCGTCCATGTGCTCAAAGTGGAGGTTATCTGCGGTGACGGGATTGAAGCGGACGTTGTTTGTGCTGTTTTTCGCCCCCCACTGGTTGAACAGGGCCGCCACGTCCTCCTCGGTCATGGCCAGAAGCGCATCCAGGTCCGTACTCTCCCAAAATTCCCCGATGTCCGCCTGCATCCCGGCGGCGCACCTGTCCCGCTCCCCCACGGTGGTCCCGGCCTTGTCCGAGATGTGGTAGGAGACGTCGTAGTACAGATCGCACCAGGCCAGAGCGCCGCCGTTCTCCTCCCGGAGGATTTCCGGCAGATTGGCGGCAAAACCTGGGTCCTCCTCCGACTTGCCGGTGTGGAGAGCGCGGACCATCTGGCCGTTCTCCGTGCCGGACAGGAGGCAGGTCAGGGCCGCAAAGGACCGCTCCTCCTCTGTCAGCCGGACGCCGTAGTCGTTCCAGATCACATCGCAGTTAATCCGGTCCCAGGCGTCGCTGTGCTTGTTGGCCCAGTCCAGCAGCCGCCGGTTGAAGACCTCCAGGCTGAGGTCCTCATAGCCCTCCGTGCGCAGGGTGAGAAGGCTGTCATAGTCCTCCCGGGCGGCCCGGGGGAACTCCCGCGCCTCCTGGTCCGGGAGGCCGCCTGTGCCCAGAGGGGACTGCCTGCGGCTCTGGTCAAAGGCCGCCTGCTCCTCCGGCGTGGCCAGCCGCAGGCCGGTGAGCGCGCCGTCCGTGTATACCGCGTACAGCTCCACCGCCTCCTCGCCGTAGGCGCTGAGGCCGGTGTGCTCGGTGATCCACCCCGCCTGGGGGTCCATGATGCCCCGGACCTCCCGGCCCTGGTAGGTCATGGTCAGTCCATTCCCGTCCAGGTCCGGATCGTCAAAGGCATAGGAGAGGCCGAAGGGCGCGTAGGGGGCCAGGAGCCGGTCCCACTCCCGGGCTGTCTGCTCGGAGGACTGCCGGTGCAGCTCCTCGTCCTCGCTCTCAAAGGGATGGACCCCGTCGGAGGACTTCCCAAAGGACTGGACCAGCATCCCGCCCTCCACAGCCACGGAGAGGGCGCTGGTGGTGAGCTCCCGGGAGAGCCGGGCGAAGGCGGCCTCGTGGGCCTCGATCCCCTCCTCCGGGGCGAGTCCCTGGGCGGCGTAGTCCTCCGCCATGGCCCGGACCCCCGCCTCTATATCCCGGTGAACCTGCCAGTATGCCCCGGCGGTCAGCTGGTTCCGGTCCAGAACACCCAGGGTATAGCTGTACTCCAGGCTCACCAGACGGCGGTCCTCATCGCTGGCGGTCACGATGCCGGCGAAGAGCCGCTCCTGCCAGCCGTCCCCGGTCAAGGGCTCAAAGACCTTCTGGAAGTAGGTGCGGAAGGCGTTGGCCTCCTCCGTGGCCTGGGGATCGTTGAAGTAGGCCACATCAACATAGTTCTGTCCGTAGCGGTCCAGGAGGGCGTAGTGCTCCGGCGTGTCCTTCTGTGTCCACAGGGCCTCCTGGTAGGCCGCCACGGTCATGTCCTCCCAGCCGTCCAGCCACAGGGCGGACAGCTCCTCCAGCTCCTCTCCGGTGAAGCTGCCGTCGGCCACCCGGGGCACGGGCTTTCGCTCCGCCGCCGATGTGGCAAAGGCCACGCTGACGCAGCACACCAGGACAACCGCCGCCAGAATGGCGGCCAGGGACCGTTTCTTCATCTTCATAATCGCACGAATCCTTTCTTCAATGGCGTTCTTGCTGAAGGCGCTGGCAAAGGGGCCCAGCCCGCTCTTCTGCTCCTCCATGGCGATCAGGGTCATGGCGTAGGCGGACCGCTTGTCCCGCCCGAACCGGGCCACCACCGCCTCGTCGCAGCGCAGCTCGATATCCCGGTTGGCCAAAACCAGCATGGACCAGGCCAGGGGGTTGAACCAGTGGACGCAGGCCGCCGCCGCCAGAACCAGCTTGGTGAGGCCGTCCAGCCGCCGGATGTGGACCAGCTCGTGCTCCAGCACGTAGTCCAGCCGCTCCCCGTCGGAGGGATCGAAGTCCCTGGGCAGCAGGATCACCGGATGGAGCAGGCCGTAGGTCAGGGGCGCGGCCACCCGGTCCGACTGGCGCAGGGCGACCCTCTGTCCCAGCCGGTCCCGGCAGCGGGCTAATAGCTCCGCCCCCGCCGGCAGGGCGGTCCGGTACTCCCGGCGGCAGCGGAGGTAGGAGAGGAGGAAGAGGCCCCCGCACACCAGTACCCCCGCCAGCCAGACCGTCTCCCAGAGGGGGACCGCCGGAGCAGGCACACTGGGAACCGCCGCTGTGCTGGTCAGGACCGGGAGGATCGATCCCCGGACAGCCGGCTCCGTCGCCGGTTCCATCGCGGCCACCGTCTCCGGCGTCCGCCGGACCAGGGAGTAGACGCTCAGCGGCGAGGGGATGGACACCGGAACCAGCAGCCGGATGGCCGCCACCAGCCACAGGGCCACAAACGTCCCCTTGGGCAGCCGGTCCAACGCCAGAGCCCGGAGGAGGATGACCGCCAGAATCAACACCCCGCCGGACAGGCTCAGCGCTAATATACCGATTGTATTCATATCATTCCAACTCCCCCACGATCTCCTTCAGCCGGGCAATCTGCTCCGCCGACAGCTTTTTCCGCCCCAGCAGGGAGGCAAAGAGCTTGTCCGCGCTGCCGTCGAAGAGCTTGCCCACCAGCTCGTCCGTCTCCGCGGCCTGGACCTCCTCCTTGGCCACCAGGGGACGGCACCGGAAGCTGGGCTCCAGCCGCTCAATGGCCCCCTTCTTGATGCACCGCTTGATGAGGGTGTAGGTGGTATTCATGTTCCACCCCACCTCCTCTGCCAGCACGTCGGAGATGTGCTTGGCCGTGGCCTCCCCCTCCCGCCACAGCACCCCCATCACCTTTAATTCCGAATCAAACAGCTTGTTGTCCACGATCAGCGCCCCTTTCACACTACTGCGGTAGTTTTGCTGGCCATATACTACCACAGTAGTGTGAGCCTGTCAATACCCTTTGCGTGATTTTTCGGACAGGGGAGGGCCCCGGACAAAGTCCGGGGCCCTCTCAGACTGTCAAAAAAGCCCTCCGCAGGAGTTTCGCGCCCGCAGGTGCGAAATAAATTCAGATCGTTTTTCTCGCGGCGTGTACGTGAGAAAAACACTTTCCACGGAGCGAGCGTCGAGCGGTACGCCAAAGGCGTACCGCGAGGCGCAGAGCGGAGTGAAGACCCACTCAAAAAAGTGGCGAAGCCACTTTTTTGACACGCAGGGGAGGGCCCCGGACAAAGTCCGGGGCCCTCTTGCTCCCATATGCCGGTTTTTAGAGGATGTCGTCCTCCTCCATCAGGTGCATGACGCTGACCTCGTAGGCGGTGCGCTCCTGGGCACAGCCCTCCACCACCTTGGTGTAGATCCGGCTCTGGACCCGGCCCTCCAGGCACAGTGTCTCCCCAACCTCCATGTGTCCCGTAATCATGGCCACTTGGCCCCAGGCGATGCAGGGCAGATAGTCCGCCCGGCCGTACCGCCGGTTCACCGCCAGCATCATGTCGGAGATGCACCGGCCCAGGGG
>CANAZG010000091.1 GCA_947365965.1 uncultured Clostridia bacterium | reverse complement strand
TGAGCAGGAGGATCAGGTCCCCCGCGTCGATGCTGTCCAGGTGGAAGCGGCTGAGGATGCCCTGGAGGAAGCCCCCGCCCTTGGGCGGCGGCTGGCGGAAGGACCCGTCCCCGGGCGGCGGGGGAGGCGGCTGGCGGAAGGGTTCCTCCCAAGACGGCGGAGGCGGCGGAGGCCCGCCCCCCGGGGAGGGAGGCGGGTCCGGAACCGGGACGCGCTCATAGACGCCCCTGTCGTTGCGTATGTATCGGTTATACATAGCCGTCCCCCAGGTCCGCCAGCAGCTTCTTGCCCACGCGGATGAGCCTGGCGGTGCGGGCGGCCCGCTCCACCTTGTCCCGCCGCTCCGGCTTGAGGAAGGGGCGCAGGGCGTAGAGCAGCTGCATCCGCTCGTCGTCCCCGCCTCCGCCGGCCAGCTCCCCCGCCAGGGGCAGCAGGCGCTGGAGCAGTTTGGGATCAATGCCCCCCAGCAGGTCCCCCAGCCCGGAGAGGTTGATTCCCTCCTGGGGCGGCGGGGCGGCTCCATCGGGGGCCGCCTCCTGGCTCTCACCGCCGCCACCCAGGTTCAGGGATTGGGCCAGATTCATCACCTGGGCCATGGCGTCCGGATTGGACAGAAAGGCATTCAGTTTTTCCTCGAACTCGCTCACAAAACGCCCCTCCTTCCCCCATTGCCGGTCCGCCGGGGCCTATGTCCCCAGGGATTCTACTTCTTCTGCCCGAAGCTCTCGTTCAGCCGCCGCAGCAGCTCCGCGCCGCCGGGACTGCCGGCCACGGATTGGATCAGCTGGCCCAGCTGGGCGGTGTCGCCCTTGGCGGCGCTCTCGGCGATCTGCTTGAGAGAGGCCTGGCTCTGGCCCTGGCTGAGCATGGCGGCCAGCGCCTTGGCGTCCGGCGAGCTGGCCACCTGGGCCAGCACGGCCTTGTCGCTGAGGAGCTGCTGGAGATTGGACGGTTTGTTCTGTTTCATTGCGTACCCTCCCGCGTTGTTGTCTCTCCAGTATATGACGGGCAGGACAGAAATGTGCCCCCTTCCTCTGTTGGAAAGGGGCGCATTTTCGCGTGTCAGACCTCCTCCGGGGCTGCGGCACCCGCCCAGTGGGCGCACCAGGGCCGCAGAGTGCAGGCGGCGCAGTCCGGCCGCCGGGCCACGCACACCGCCCGGCCGTGGAGGACCATCCGGTGGCAGAAGTCGTTGCTCTCCTCCGGGGGGATGCACCGGCGCAGCTGCACCTCCACCTTCAGCGGGTCCTTGCTGCCGTCGGTGAGCCCCAGAAGGCCGGTAATGCGGATGCAGTGGGTGTCGCAGACATAGCCTTCCCGGCCGTACACGTCCCCCAGGATCAGGTTGGCGGTCTTCCGCCCCACGCCGGGCAGGCGCAGCAGATCCTCCATGCTGTCCGGCACCCGGCCGCCGTACTCCTCCACCAGCATTCTGCTGGCGGCCACGATGTCCCGGGCCTTGGCCCGCCAGAAGCCGGTGGAGTGGATGATCTCCCCTACCTCCTCCTCGCTGGCGGCGGCCAGGGCCTCCAGGGTGGGGAACCGGGCGTAGAGCACCGGCGTGACCATGTTCACCCGGGCGTCGGTGCACTGGGCCGCCAGACGCACGGAGAAGAGGAGCTCATAGGCCTTTTCCGGATCAAAGGGCAGGGAGCAGGCCGCCTCCGGATACAGCCGCTTCAGCTCCTCGATAATGGCCGAAACGGCCGCTGGGTCTTTCATATCCATCACCTCGTGGATATCTTACCACAGGTTTCGGCATTTTGCGAGAAAAATAAACGATGTACGCCCATTTTCCCGGGGACCTACCGCTCCGCGATCTCCTCCACATAGGCCATGCCCAGCGCGCCGGGGCCGATGTGGGTGCCGATGGTGGGGCCCACGGAGCAGTAGTGGAGCCGCTGGGGCAGCCGCCCCTGCTCCCGCAGCCTGGGCAGGAGCAGATTCTCCCGGGACTTGTCGTCGGTGTAGAGGAAGTAGGAGGGGTAGTCGTCGTTGACCGGGTGGGCCTCCAGCAGCTTTTGCAGGTGCTTCACCGCGGCGGCCGCGCCGAAGGACTTGCCCACAATGGACACCTCGCCGTTGGTGACGGCGATGGTGGGCTTGAGCTTGGTCATGCTCCCCAGCCCCGCCTGGAAGCCGCTGAGCCGCCCGCCCCTGCGGAGGTACTCCAGGGTGTCGATGACCGCGAAGATGCGCACCCGCTCCTTCAGCCGCTCCAGCTCCCCGGCGATGTCCGCCGCCCCCAGGCCGCTGCGGCGCAGCTTGCAGGCGTAGTTGACCAGGATCTGAATGCCGGCGCTGGCGCTGCGGCTGTCCACCAGATAGATGGGCTCGTACTGGCACAGCTCCTTGGCAATGACGGCGCTCTGAAGCGTGCCGGAGAGTGCGCCGGAGAGGACCACCGCCACCACTTGGTCTCCCGCCTCCCTGGCCTCCTGGAACAGGCGGAGAAAGGCCTCCGGCGTGGGCTGGGAGGTGGTGGGGTTCTCCTTCTTCTCCTGGAGGAGCTTGTAGAACACCTCGTTGGAGAGGGTTCTGCCCGCCAGGAAGGAGGCGTCCCCGAATTGGATGGACATGGGGACCACATCGATGTTCCGCCGCTTGGCGACGGCGCTGTCAAAGTCCGCCGAGGAGTCGGTGATGATTCGAATTGCCATAGTTAAATCTCCTTCTGCATGGTGTCAAAGGTGTCCGCAGCGCGGCGGAGCAGGGGCAGCAGCTGCCGGGCTTTGTCCTCCCCCATGCCCCCGATGAGCCGGTCCACGGTGTTCAGGGCCTTCTGGTGGGAGGCCCGGTACCGCTCCAGGCCGGCCGGGAGCAATTGCAGCTCCACCCGCCGCCGGTCCTCCAGGGAGCGCTGGCGGGCGATGACGCCCTGCTCCTCCAGGGAGCGGAGGATGGCGTTCATCTGGGACTTGAGGATCCGGGTCCGGGCGCAGAGCTCGCTGGCTGTGCGGCAGCCGCCCTGGGAGAGCAGACCGCAGACCAGGGCCTCGTTGAAGGGGAAGTCCGCCGCCAGCCGCTGGTTGTCGATGACGCAGCTCAGCCGCAGCCAGACCTCCAGAAGCTCCTCGTTGAGCATGGGCATGGCCTCCTAATTGGTTCATTTATTGAACTATATACCTGGGACGCAGATTTGTCAAGGGGGGAAATCCATTTTTACAGCGGCAGATGGACCCTTGCTGGATCTGTGCAGGGGCGAGCATCGCTCGCCCGCTTCTTTCGAACCGCTGGAGGGCGTCGTCAGAGCGGGCGAGCGATGCTCGCCCCTACAGGAGGCTGCGTTTTTCAGGAAATTGATTTCCGTGTCCATTTTGCGGCAAGTGCTGTCTGGGGGAGGGGGACGCCGCTGAGGGCGGCTTGGCAGCTTCTGAAAAAAGATTGAAACGGAAGGCATTTTGTGCTATCATAAGAACAGCGGACATGCATTGGAGGGGGTACATCGTATGCTGCTGTATGCTGTTTTGATGTTCAGCGTCTCTGTTATCTTCGCCGCGCTGAGTATGATGATCTATCGCGGTAAAACCGATTGGATACACAGCTATCATCAGGCGCGGGTGAAGGATAAGGCGGCCTATGGCAGAGCCTTTGGAAAGGCGCTGCTTGGAATTGCTCTCGCGCCGTTTATCAGCGGCGTGATTGGGGTGTGCGGCGATTCCGATCTGCTTGCGGTCACGGCTGTTGCTGTCCTGCTGTCAGGTCTTGCTCTGGGCTTTTGCGGCATTCTGGCCGTGCAGAGAAGGTATAACAAAGGGCTGTTTTAAGCGCCTGCCCTCCGGCATTTCTCCGCATTTAGCAATACAGGCTTTCCGCTGATGGGGCAGTCCCTTTTCAAAGGCGGCTGCCCGATGGCGCTGTTTGGGCGGACTGCGCCGCGCGGCCCGGTCCGGAGAGGGGGTGGGGGCTCTCTTTTCAGATTGGTGTTGCTGAAAGTGGTTTCGTCAAACTATTCGTTAAAATATCCAAAGCGGGCAGCTATTCATTTGGCGGATAACTGCCCAATAAACCGGAAGTTGTCAAACTGTTTTGTCCTTCGCTAAAACAATAAGCTGACATCTCCATAAATACAGACGCGAAGCACTCCAATGACAATCAAGTGGATGGGATAATATAGATAAAAAAACCACTTCATCCATTTTGCATCCCCTTTTTCGCCGTTGTACAGCTTTAACACAGGATAGACCAGCAGAACACCTATCTGTATCAAAGCGAAAACTTTACTCACAAAAAAGAAGGATACCGCTGCATATAGCGCAACATACAGGAGTATTTGTTTCATCTGTGCATTCAGGTTTCCCCTTCTCTTATACATTTCCAATATGGCAAGTACCGCTATGCAGCTCCAATCCGCCGGGAAAGCGCTCCAAACCAATACAAAAATGAGCGTATTTTTTACCCAATCCTTCATTGGCAGATCATTGTCCTGCATCCAACGGACCAAAACCGCAATGAAAAGCGGATACATAACACTTGTCTGATTAAAGATTCCCGTACTGAACGGAATTGGGTTGATTCCGAATGCAAAGCAATATGCGAAATGTGAAATAACTGCAAAAATTCCCATTCGCAGCATATACCATTTTACATTACGTGTGTAATAGTATCCTTCACACACGAAAAACCACATGATCGGCGCTGTTAAACGCCCGACGATATGTAATGCCATTGCCCCCGGTTCAGCGGGAAAACCGGGATAGATCAGATCAGATACATGGTCTATCGTCATGGCAATAATTGCAATCAGCTTTAAGTGATTTGCATTCAATCGCAGCCGCAGTTTCATACTGCCCCTCCTGCCAATCTCTCGAATGATTCTTACAAATTCCGATTTATTGACCCGATTATAACACAAGGCTCCTGCCATATCAATGCGCCTCTGCAGAAGCCGCCGGAGTCATACTCCGGCAGCACTTATCTTAAAAGGGACGATGGGAGCCCGCCCATATTACAAATTTATTAATTTCTGCATGTTGTGCTTCCCATTCCCTGTCGATTATGGTAAACTGTTGTCGCATTCCAAATTTTTGCGGCATAAGACAAGGGAAAGTGAGACGATCTATGAAAAAGAGCGCCCCGATGAAAAAGATACTGTCCCTGGGCCTGTGCCTGCTGCTGGTGCTGACGCTGCTGCCGGCCGCAGCCCTGGCGGTGGAGACCTATACCACCAGCGACGAGGGCGTCGCGTTCATCAAGGAGTTCGAGGGCTTCAAGTCCATGGCCTACAGCGACAAGGGGGAGTGGTACATAGGCTACGGCACCCTCTGCGATCCGGCGGACTACCCCAATGGCGTCAGCGAGGAGGAGGCGGAGCGGCTGCTCCGCGAGGCCGTGGTCACGGCGGAGGATCTGGTAAACCACCTGCTCATCACTTATGGCCTCCAGGTGACCCAGTACCAGTTTGACGCCATGGTGGATATGACCTACAACCTGGGCACACAGTGGCTCAATCCGACCTACCGATTCTGCTCCTACCTCATCAGCGGGGTCCACCAGTACACGGAAGCGGAGGTTGTCAACGCCATCGCAACCTGGTGCCACCAGGGGACCACGGTGCTGGAGAATCTGGTGACCCGCCGGCTGCGGGAGGCGTACCTGTTCCTCTACGGCAGCTACCAGAACGACGGGCCCCAGGCCTACACCTACATCCACTTTGACCCCGGCGGCGGGGAGATGGAGAGCCGGACCGTGTTCTACCCCGTGGGACAGCCCTACGGCCAGCTGCCCCAGCCCACCCTCCGGGGCCGGTCCTTCCTGGGCTGGCACACCACCGCCGGGAACGTGGCCCTCACCGGGGAGGAGCTGGCCCTCTCCCCCCTGTACGCCACCGCCTCCTGGGACGGAGAGGGGAGCGGCAGCACCGGGAGCGACATCGACCTGTCCACCTGGGTCAACCCCTACAGCGACGTGAAGACCACGGACTGGTTCTTTGACTACGTCCGGGAGCTGAGCGCCAAGAAGATCGTGGGCGGTTATCCCGACGGCACCTTCCAGGCCGCCGGGCAGCTGAAGGCCGGAGAGGCTCTGAAGCTGATTCTCACGGCCGCCGGATATCAGGACCCGGGCAACACCTCCAGCGGCCACTGGGCGGGGAACTATCTGGCCCTGGCCGAGAGCCTGGGGTGCGTGGCCCCGGGGGAGATCGTGGACCTGGACGGCACCATCAGCCGCCTCACCATCGCCCGGATCACCGCCATTGCCCTGGACCTCCCGCCCCGGGAGGGGCTGTCCCCCTTTGCGGACATCGACGACGGCTACACCCTGGCCCTCTACGAGGAGGGCATCCTCAACGGCACCGCCGTGGGCGGCCAGCGGTACTACTACCCCTTTGACGGCATCAACCGGGCGGAGATGTGCGCCATCGTGTCCCGGGTCAGCGGCTGGAGCTACAAGGTGGAAAACGACCCCGCCAAGACCGGGTTCATCCAGTACCGGGACCAGATTCTGCCCCTGCTGCGCTCCGTCCCGGCGGCCCCCTACAACCGGGACCTCTTCGTGCAGGACGGCAGCATCATGCACTACAACGACCCCGCCTACGTCACCGCCATCGGCATCGATGTCTCCTCCCACCAGGGGGAGATCGACTGGCAGAAGGTGGCGGACTCGGGGGTGGAGTTCGCCTTCCTCCGCCTGGGCTACCGGGGCTACGGCAGCGAGGGCACCGTCAACCTGGACAGCTGCTTCCAGAAGAATCTGACCGGCGCCCGGGCGGCGGGGATCAAGGTGGGCGTCTACTTCTTCTCCCAGGCCATCACCACCGCCGAGGCGGAGGAGGAGGCCCGGTTCGTGCTGGAGAACCTGAACGGCGCGTACCTGGAGTACCCGGTGGTCTACGACTGGGAGGTCATCAGCGCCAGCGGGGCCAGAACCGCGGGCCTGAGCAACACCACCCTCACCGACTGCGCCATCACCTTCTGCCAGAGCGTGGCCCTGGCGGGATACACGCCCATGATCTACTACAACCTGCCTGTGGGCTACACCCACTACCAGCTGGACCGGCTGGTGGGCTACGACGTGTGGTTCGCCCAGTACGCCGCCACCCCCAGCATGTACTACAACTACCGCATCTGGCAGTACAGCGACAAGGGCAGCGTGCCGGGGATTGAGGGCAAGGTGGACATGGATCTGGCGTTTATCCCCTACTGATAAAATGATAATAGACGTGGGCGGCATGGCGATTGCCATGCCGCCCTGCGTCCGCGCCGGCACGCCGCCGGGGCTGCCGCATTGCGGCGGGGAGCCGGCAGAGAAGGCGCAGGGGCGGGCGGCGCGGTCCCCGACATCCGCCCTGGGGGATGCCGGGGGATTTATCTGACGCGGAGGGGCGGACAGGGGTGTTTCTGGAGAATACATAGAAAAAATCCCGGAATTTTTATGAAAAAAAGAGAACTTTCTATTGACATTCTTCGGCCCGTGGGATATACTGGTCTAGCTTGTGCGGGACAGGACTGTCCTGCCGGCACTGCGATGATGCGGGAGATTGCGGCGCGAGCCGGTAACTTCCGCGGAGTATGTCCGATAATCGGGCGGCTGAGAAGGTCCCTTCCGCAGCGTAGATCGCCGCGCCATGGACATGTACCGGCCTTTTTGCGCCGGTATTTTCTATGAGTTGGAATGATACGCATGGATGAGTGGAAAGAACTTTCCCGCCGTACAGAGTAAGGAACAGACTGACACTACTTTGTACAACAACATGGAGGAACGAGCAAATGGCAAAAGAAACGATCCGCATTCGCCTGAAGGCCTACGATCATCAGGTCATCGACCAGTCCGCTTACAAGATCGTCGAGACCGCCAAGCGCACCGGCGCTTCCGTCTCCGGTCCCATCCCCCTGCCCACCAAGAAGGAGGTTGTCACCATCCTCCGGGCCGTCCACAAGTACAAGGACAGCCGCGAGCAGTTCGAGCGCCGCACCCACAAGCGCCTGATCGACATCAGCAACTCCAGCCCCAAGACCGTTGAGGCCCTGATGAGCCTGGAGCTGCCCGCCGGCGTGGAGATTGAGATCAAGCTGTAAGGCTTCCGGCGGCCCCCGGAGCGGGGCGCCACCCAACTTTGTTACCCATCAGTCCGCCGGCTTGCGTGAGGCGGGCGGGGTCAAGTCGCCGCGGCCGGGTCCGCGCCGACCAATAACCTTATAATAAAGGAGAATCACAATGGAGAAAGCGATCATCGGCAAGAAGATCGGCATGAGCCAGATTTTCGACACCGACGGCAGGGTCATCCCGGTCACCGTCATCGAGGCCGGCCCCTGCGTCGTGGTGCAGAAAAAGACCGCCGAGAAGGACGGCTACGAGGCCGTGCAGCTGGGGTACGAGGACGTTCCCGAGCGCAAGCTGACCAAGCCTGAGAAGGGCCATCTGGACAAGGCCGGCGTGTCCCCCAAGAAGCACCTGAAGGAATTCAAGCTCAACAAGGCCGCTGAGATGAACGTGGGCGACGTGGTGAAGGCCGACGCCTTCGCCGAGGGAGACCACGTGGACGTCACCGGCATCAGCAAGGGCCACGGCTACGCCGGCGTTATCAAGCGCCACGGCGCCCACACCCTCAAGGCCACCCACGGCACCGGCCCCGTCGCCCGCCACGCGGGCTCCATGGGCTCCGGCACCGATCCCAGCCGCATCTTCAAGGGCAAGATCGGCGCGGGCCACATGGGCGTGGATCAGGTGACCGTGATGAACCTGGACGTGGTGAAGGTGGATCCCGAGCTGAACATGATCGTGGTGCGGGGCGCCATCCCCGGCCCCAAGGGCGGGCTGGTCACGATCCGCTCCACCGCCAAGACCATCGCCGTCAAGAAGGGCGATGCCGCCGGTATCAGCGCCAACCCGCAGAAGGCCTCTGCCCGCGTCAATCCGCAGAAGGCCTCCGCAAGACGTTAAGGGAAAGGAGAGTGCTGAGAAATGACGAAAGTTTTGAACATGGCCGGCAATCAGGTCGGCGAGGTGGAGCTCAACGCCGCCATCTTTGGCATCGAGCCCAATATGCACGCTGTGCATGAAGTGGTGAAAAACCACCTGGCCAACTGCCGGCAGGGCACCCAGAGCGCCCTCACCCGCGCCGAGGTCTCCGGCGGCGGCAGAAAGCCCTGGCGTCAGAAGGGCACCGGCCACGCCCGTCAGGGCAGCACCCGGGCCCCCCAGTGGACCCACGGCGGCATCGTGTTCGCCCCCAAGCCCCGCTCCTACAGCTACGTGCTCAACAAGAAGATCAAGCGCCTGGCGCTCAAGAGCGTCCTGTCTGCCAAGGCGGCTGAGGAGAAGATCATCGTGGTGGACTCCATCCGGATGGACGCCATCAAGACCAAGGCCTTCCAGGGCTTCCTGGACGCCGTGAAGTGCGACGGCAAGGCCGTCGTCATCACCCCTGAGGTCAACGAGGCTGTGGTCAAGAGCGCGCGCAACATCCCCGGCGTCCTGACCACCACCGCCCGCATTCTGAGCGTCTATGACCTCGTGAACGCCAAGTATCTGGTGATCGATCAGGCCGCCCTCGCCACTATCGAGGAGGTGTACGCATGATTTCCTATGATGTTATCATTCGCCCCATCATCACCGAGCGTTCCATGGCCGGCGCGGCCGAGAAGAAATACGTCTTCGAGGTTGCCCCCTCCGCGGGCAAGATCGAGATCAGAAGGGCCGTTGAGGAGGTCTTCGGCGTCAAGGTTGCCAAGGTCAACACCATGATCGTCCCCGGCAAGGCCAAGCGCATGGGCGCCGGCCGCCCCGGCCGCACCAAGGAGTGGAAGAAGGCCATCGTGCAGCTGACCGAGGATTCCAAGACCATCGAGCTCTTCGAGGGCATGGTGTAAGGAGGAGAGTGAATCATGTCTATCAAAACATTTAAGCCGACTACCCCGTCCCGCCGGCACATGACGGTCTCCGGCTTCGACGGCGTGGATAAGAAGGCCAAGCCCGAGCCCAGCCTTACCCAGGTGCTCAAGAAGAACGCCGGCCGCAACAGCTACGGCCGCATCACCGTCCGCCACCGCGGCGGCGGCAACAAGCGCAAGTACCGCATCATCGACTTCAAGCGGGACAAGGTGGACATGTCCGCCACGGTCCTGCGCCTGGAGTACGATCCCAACCGCAGCGCCAACATCGCGCTGGTGGAGTACGAGGACGGCGAGCGCCGCTATATCCTGGCCCCTGTGGGTCTGGCCGCCGGGGACAAGGTCCTCTCCTCCGTCTCCGCCGACATCAAGCCCGGCAACGCCCTGCCCCTGGCCAACATCCCCGTCGGTACGGTCATCCACAACATTGAGATGCACCCCGGCAAGGGCGGCCAGCTGGTCCGCTCCGCGGGCACCAGCGCCCAGCTGATGGCCAAGGAGGGCACCGACGCCCAGATCCGCATGCCCTCCGGCGAGGTGCGCATCGTGCGCCTCAACTGCAAGGCCACCATCGGCCAGGTGGGCAACATTGACCATGAGAACGTGCAGATCGGCAAGGCCGGCCGCAAGCGGAACATGGGCTGGCGTCCCACGGTGCGCGGCTCCGTCATGAACCCCTGCGACCACCCCCACGGCGGCGGCGAGGGCAAGAGCCCTGTGGGCCGTCCCGGCCCCGTCACCCCCTGGGGCAAGCCCGCTCTGGGCTACAAGACCCGCAAGACGAAGAATCCCACGGACAAGTTCATCGTCAAGCGTCGGAACGTGAAGTAAAGGAGGCAGGAAGATATGAGCAGATCCATCAAGAAAGGCCCCTTTGTTGCTCCTGAGCTTCTCAAGCGGGTCGAGGAAATGAACAATTCCGGCAAGAAGTCGGTGCTGAAGACCTGGAGCCGCAGCTCCACCATCTACCCCGCCTTTGTGGGCCACACCATCGCCGTCCACGACGGCCGCAAGCATGTGCCC
>CANAZG010000090.1 GCA_947365965.1 uncultured Clostridia bacterium | reverse complement strand
ATTTGAAAAGGAGAACAACGCTATGAAAAAATTGATGTCCCTGCTCCTCGCCGCCATGCTTGTGCTTGGCCTCGCCGCCTGCGGCGGACAGGCCGGCGGTGCGCCTGATACGAACCAGCAGGAGAACTCTACAGCTCCGGTTTCCGATGAATCGACTCCCTCTGGAAATCCCTCAACCCCTGCCGCTCCTGAAACCATCACCATCACCAGCCTGAACGGCAATCGGGAGCCTGCGGAGCTGGAGGTTCCCTATGACCCCCAGCGTATCGCCATTCTGGATATGGCAAGCTTGGATATCTTGGACGCGTTGGGCGTGGGGAATCGTGTAGTCGGCTC
Organism: uncultured Clostridia bacterium; assembly: GCA_947365965.1. Classification (GTDB taxonomy): domain Bacteria; phylum Bacillota; class Clostridia; order Oscillospirales; family Oscillospiraceae; genus Pelethomonas. The sequence continues at coordinate 10,534 of CANAZG010000090.1, read as the reverse complement.
CGCCTCTACCAGTCTGGATTACCTCCAGAGCTATGTGACGGATGAGAACATCTCCAACCTGGGAACGATTAAAGAGGCCGACTTGGAAGCTGTCATGGCCTGTGAGCCTGATGTAATTTTCATCGGAGGCCGTCTGAGCAAGTCCTATGACGCGCTCAGCGAGATCGCCCCCGTGGTCTACCTGTCCACCGACAGCAGTATCGGCGTGGTGGAATCGGTCCGCAAGAACGCCGCTACGATTGCTTCCATGTTTGGTCTGGAGGATCAGGTGGCAACGCTGATGGGGGGATTTGACAGCCGCATTGAGACGCTGAAAGCATTTGCGGAGGGTAAGACCGCCATTATGGGCCTGTGTACCAGCGGCGGCTTTAACGTCCTGGGCAACGATGGCCGCTGCTCCATCATCGGCGTGGAGATCGGATTTGAAAATGTGGGCGTGGATGCCAACATTGATACCTCCACCCATGGGAACGAGGCGTCCTTTGAGTTCATCGTGGACAAAAATCCGGAGTACATCTTTGTCATGGACCGTGATGCCGCCATTGCCACAGAGGGCGCACAGCTCGCCCAGGAAATCGTGGAAAATGAGTTGGTTATGGGAACGGATGCCTATAAAAACGGGCACATTGTGTATCTGGACCATCCCGCCGTGTGGTACACCGCCGAGGGCGGCATCACCGCACTGGATTTGATGCTGGCGGACCTGGAGAGTACCCTGCTGCCATAAATAGAAAAGCACCGGTGTGATTTCTATCAGTCACACCGGTGCTTTTTTGTATTTTAACAATTCTCAAACACTTTTCAAACCTTGCAAAAACAATCGGGGGGTATGATACGTCCAACAAGTGGAACCGCACTTGAAATCGAAACGACCGGAGGTTTTCAGACATGAAGAAAAAGGATTTTGTGACCCTGATGATGAGCGTGGTGGGCGGCATCCTGTTCGCCTTGGGGATGTGCATGGCCCTTCTGCCGGAGTGGAACGCCATGACTCAGGGCGTTGTAATAGGGGCCGTAGGGCTGGTGGTGCTGCTGGTTATGCTGCTCGTCCGCCGCAAAATGGACGGCAAGCCTGCCATCGTATTCAGCGGAAAAGCTATTGCAACTACATTGTTTGGTATCTTTTCCACCGTCGTATTCGGCATTGGAATGTGCATGACCATGGTTTGGAACATGATGATCCCTGGCATTGCAGTGGGAATTGTTGGAATCATTCTGCTGTTGTGCCTGATTCCCGTCTGCAAGGGCTTGAAATAACGAAGGAGGATTTCTCATGAAAAAAGCGTTTACTATTGCCGCAGCTATCGGCGCCGCTTTTGCGGCTGTTGTCGCCATCATCACAGCGGTTACCCATTTGGGGGAAAATGATTGAATATACCAGGAGGACATCAAAATGGCTGATTTGAAAAACGTAAATGGGGAGATTGCAGAAACCGTCACCAGCGGATTTCAGAAGATCGAGGACGGCGTGGTGGCCGGCTACAAGAAAATTGAGGCGGGGGCCGTCGGTGGGTTTCAAAAGGTAGAGGACTGGTTTGTGGCAAAGTACCTGACCCATGAGGGCGAGACCGTTGAGGAGGCCAAGGAGCGGCTGGCAGCGGAGCAGGCGGCCCGTGAGGAAAGCGCCCGGGCGGAGACGGAAAAACGCGCATCTGAGCAGGCAGCCCGGACAGCGGCAGGTAAAAAGATAGAAGAACCCTGATAACCGGTCTGACCTGTGCCATTCCGCTTGGCGCAGGTCAGATTTTTGATAAGTTTTTGAAAAAGCGTAAAACGCAAACAAAACTTTAACATTTCTATGCTATAATAGGCAAAACAGCTTGTGGAGGAACGCTTATGTTCAAAATATTGGTGGTTGAGGACGACAAGGAGCTTAACCGGTCGGTCTGCACGTTCCTGAATCAGAGCGGCTATGAGGCGGCCGGCTGCCTGAACGCCACCGATGCCTATGACGCCATGTATGCCGCGGCCTTTGACCTGATTATTTCCGATATCATGATGCCTGGCGTTGACGGTTTTGAATTTGCCCAGACCGTGCGGGAACTGGACGCCAACGTCCCCATCCTGTTCATGACGGCGCGGGACGATTTCGCCTCCAAGCAGCGGGGCTACCGAGCGGGCATTGACGATTATATGGTGAAACCCATTCACTTGGATGAATTGTTTCTCCGGATCGGGGCACTGCTGCGGCGGGCCAGGATCGCCAGCAGCCACAGACTGGAGGCAGGCGGTCTGGTATTGGACGCGGACGAGCGCACGGCTTATTTGGATGGAACGGAGATCCCCCTTACCCACCGGGAGTTTAACATCCTCTATAAGCTGCTCTCCTACCCGAAAAAGGCGTTCACCCGCACACAGCTCATGGACGAATTCTGGGATGTGGAGACGTCCACCGCGCCCAGGGCTGTGGATGTGTATATAACCAAGCTGCGGGACAAGTTTTCGGGTTGTGACGCCTTTGAAATCGTCACCGTGCGGGGACTGGGTTATAAGGCGGTGTTGAAATGAGGAAAGACCGAATTCTTCTCCTGCTCCGTCCGGTCTGGAACTGCGTTCCGTTTTTTCTGCTGATCTCCTTTGTGGCCACCTGCTGTCTGGAGCTGTTCCTGCTTGAAATGCAGCGGAGCATGGGAATTGTGGTCTCCAAGGAAAATATCGAAAGCGCAGCAAAGCTCACCTTTGGCAATGTGGTACTCATCAGTCTGTTTTGCACATTGATTGACGGCGTCCGGCGCTGGTATACCGTTACGCGCCCTGTCCGGCGGATTGCCGCCGTTGCGGAGAAAGTCATGGCTGGCGATCTGTCGGTACGCATCCAGCCGGTCCGGGGACTGAACGCCCAAGATGGCTTTAACGTCACCATTAACTATTTTAACCGCATGGTACAGGAACTGTCCGGCATCGAGACGCTGCGCACAGATTTTATCGCCAATGTTTCCCATGAATTGAAAACACCTCTGGCTGTCATTCAAAATTACGCGGCCATGCTTCAGCAGGCAAATCTCCCGGAGGAGCAGCGGGCAGAATACGCCAAAACGATTGTGGACGCATCCTGCCGCCTGTCGGATCTCATCACAAATATTCTGAAACTGAACAAGCTGGAAAATCAACAGATTTACCCGGAAAAAACGGTCTATGATCTGGGAGAACAGCTTTGCCAGTGCCTTTTATCTTTTGAGGATGCCTGGGAGGGAAAGGATATTGAGCTGGAAACTGATTTGGCGGAGGATGTGCTGATTGAATCCGATGCGGAGCTGCTGATGCTGGTATGGAATAATCTCATCTCCAACGCATTGAAATTCACTCCGGTGTGCGGGCGTGTTGCGGTCAGCTTGGAGGGGGTGGAGGACTTTGCTGTGGTGCGGATCACGGACACTGGCTGTGGTATCCCTCCAGAGGTAGGTGAACGCATTTTCGAGAAGTTCTATCAGGGCGACACCTCTCACGCCGCGCAGGGCAACGGCCTGGGGCTGGCCCTGGTCAAGCGTGTGGTAGATATTGTGGGTGGCGATATTTCTGTTGACAGCGAGGTGGGTAGGGGCAGCAGCTTTGCGGTGAAAATCAGGAGGATGGGCAATGGAACAAGCTAAAGCCATTCTAAAACGGATATTTTTCCTGCCGCCTCTGCCGACCCTCTGCATCGCGCTCCCCTCCTTTGCGCTGGTGATTTATGTACTGGATCAGGGATTCCTCGGGCCGCTGGCGTATGCGGTATATGTCCTGTCCGCCTATGCGCTGGTCATATCCATCACAGGAGGTCCCGGCATCATAAGGGAATTCGCACAGTGGATCAAAGATCATCCGCTGACCCGGAAAATGTTTCGTATCCCCCTGGTCAAACGGTTTGCGGAGGATGTGCGTTTTCGCACCAGCGTCTCTTTGTATCAGGGTCTTATCATCAACCTTCTCTATATCGCCATAAAACTTGCGTTTGGGTTTTATTACCGCTCCTGGTGGTTTCTTACGCTGGCGGTCTACTATATTCTGCTGGCCGTGCTGCGCGTTATTTTGCTCTGGCGCTGGGGCGGCATCGGAGCAAAACAAGAACTGCGCCGTTATCGCCTGTGCGGGGTCGGGCTGCTGATCATGAATGTGGCACTGGCCGGAATGGTGGTTCTCATGGTAAGCCAAAATCATGGGTATGTCTATCCAGGAATATTGATCTACGCAATGGCGGCGTATTCTTTTTACACGGTGATCATTGCTGTAGTCAATGTGATAAAATTCCGCAGGCATGGAAGTCCTGTCCTCTCGGCGGCAAAGACAATCAGCCTGGCGGCGGCTCTGGTATCCATCCTTGCGCTGGAAACAGCCATGATCGCACAATTTGGCGGCACAGATGACTATCGGAAAATGATGACGGCGGCAACCGGAGGCGGCGTCTGCGCCATCATCCTTGGTATGGCAGTTTTTATGATCGTGCGGTCAGCAAAGCACATGAAGCAGCTTGAAATTTAAGAGCGATGAAAGGGACATTATGATGGAAGAAAAAAAGGAAACTTTTACCTACACCTATTCCGCCTCCCGGCAGGAGGAGGTCCGGCGCATCCGGGAGAAATATGCCCCGGCCACCAAGGAGGAGGACAAACTGGAACACCTGCGCAGGCTGGACAGGGCCGCGACAAAGCCGGGAACAGCCGCAGCCATCGCTGTGGGCATGATCAGCACGCTGATCATGGGCGTTGGTATGTGCTGTACGATGGTGTGGAGCGACACGCTGTTTATCCCCGGCATCATCATCGGCGTTGTCGGGATCGTTGGTATCTGCGCCGCATATCCGCTGTATCAGTGTGTAACGAAAAGGCGGCGGGATAAGCTGGCACCCGAAATATTGCGGCTGACAGAGGAATTGATCCGATAGAAGCGGAGTCAATTTTGTGAAAAATGCCCTTTGCTTTTTTCTCTCTGTTTTGCTAAACTGAACCTGTCAATTCAATACGGACATTCAACGACACACGCAGTGCATTGCACGTAAGCCTGATCACGGTACAGTAATGCTCGGTGTGTGTCTTTTTGCGCCAAAAGGCACACGCATCAGCGTGTGCCTTTCTCTGTCCGAAAACCGTTGAAGGAGGAACCATTATGGAATCACCAATCTATCTGGGTACAGAGAAGCCCGGAAAACTGCTGCTGAAATTCGCAGTCCCCTGTATTTTTTCTCTCATTATTTCCTGTCTGTACAACATTGTTGACCAGATTTTTGTGGGCAACGGCGTGGGCTACCTGGGCAATGCCGCCACAGGTGTGATCTTCCCGGTCACAGTCATCGGCTGGGGCATTTCGCTGTTCTTCGGCGACGGCGCGGCGGCGGCTCTCAGCGTATCCCTGGGGAAAAACGAAACCGAACACATTCACCGCAGCGTGGGCAACAGCATCCTCTGCTCCTTTTTGGGCGGTGCGGCGCTCATTCTCATCAGCTACATCTGGGGAGACGGCCTCCTTCGGCTGATTGGCGCGACTGACGCAAATCTGGCACTGGCCCACGACTATGGATTCATCATTTATACGATGATACCTCTGGCCCTTGCACAGAATACGATGGCCTCCATTATCCGAGCGGATGGAAGTCCCAAGTACGCCATGGGGGCCATGCTGGCGGGTGCGGTGCTGAATATCATCGGCGATCCAGTGGCCATTTTCGCACTGGACATGGGCATCAAGGGCGCGGCCTATGCCACCATCATGGGACAGTTTGTCAGCTTCTGCATCTGCGCGGTTTATCTGACCAGAAGCCGGTCCTTCCGCCTGTCCCTCAGCAGTTTCCGGCTGGACTGGAGGCTGCTGAAGCAGGTCATGGCACTGGGTGCGTCCAGCTTTCTGACGCAGCTGTTCATGGGGGCTTGTGTCATTGTGGGCCGGGCAGCGGATTATGTGCTTCGAAACCGAGAGAATGTGGTGCGTATTTTTATCCACGCACCCAAACCCTACCGCGTGAAAAAGGTTATGGAGATGTACGGCGATACAGAGCAAGAGGGCAAAAAGAGCATTGCCCGTTCTGACACTGCCAGAGGAACCTACTACAAGAGCATTTCCGGCCATGTATGGGGCGATCCCCACCAATATGAATTGAGTGTGGACAGTTCTATTGGGCCGAAAAAAACGGCGGAGTTGATTTGCAGCTATATCAACCATATGTGATGAGCATAATGAAACGGCAGGGGGGCTTACCGGCTCCCTGCCGTTTCATTTGTGCTGTGTAATTTTAGGTGGTGGCTTTGCGCTGTATGTCCGCATATAGACGCTCTTGGATCAGATCAGGCAGTCCTCAACCTTGTAGGAAAGGACTCATGGATATACCATTTTACTTTTCTCTGTATTAAAATCTCTATTAAAGTGGGCCCTTCTGGTTGGGTCCCAGTGACCCTACCCTCAGTTCTCCGCCAGGGCGCAATACCCCCCTGGCGGAGAACTTATTATTTTTGCAGCTACTTCAGCCGGTACAAATTTGAGCTGAGACTCCCGTTCTCCCGCCAGCGATGCTCCTTGGAAATCAGCTCCGCCCTGCACAGATCATTCAAGGCCCGCTTGACAGTGGAACGGGAGAGCCGTAATTCGGCGGAGATCGTCCGTATCCCCGGCCAGCACTTCCCCTCGCTGTCAGCGTGGTCCTTCAGGTACATATAGACAGCCCTGGCCCGGTGATTCAGGTCGGACTGATAGATCTTCTCAAAGTATCCCATAGTCTACTCCTGCCCTTCATCAGTGCGGACAACCACAGGGGGAGGTGGCTCCCGTCTGGTGCGTCTGGCCTGAGCGTAGGATGCTCCACCTCTGGCGGTTGGCGTTTTCGGCGGCACTGGAGGAGCGGGAGGCGCATCACTCTCTTTTGCCGTTCTTCGTCATACCACTTGAGGTACACATCCAAATAGACGCCCTCGCTGGAGCCGTAGTCGGTGGTGCAGAAGATATCCGCATCCCTGGGGATCTCTCGGCCATTCTCCCAGTGACTGTCCAAGAGAAAATACTCATCCGGCAGGTATCCCATACTCTCCAGACGGTGCTTCAGCTCCTCGAACACTTCCTGTGCCGCAGGCTGGCCGGCGTACTCCAGTTTGCGGGGGTCCGCCTCAGAGGGCTTCCACCGCTCCAGTTCAATCATATCCATCTCAAAACGCTCCTTTCTCAGCCACCGTCGTGGCAGTTGCAGGGCAGATCGTCCTCCGGAAACATCCAGCACATAGCGGTCTGGTTCAGGTCGGCCTCTACGAAGTCCCGCCATGCCCAGTCCCTGCCAAGCCCCTTGACCGTGATGAGATTGGGCCGGGCGCCGTCCTCAATGGCGATGGCCCGGTCGTATAAATCCCGGTGCTGGTGGTAGAGGGTGCGGATCTCCCGTTTCTTCATACTGGGGCAAAAAAAGCAGGAGGACTTGCCGGGCAGCGGCAGGCCCTCCTGCTGGATGGCAGTGACGCAGTCCTCCCGCGTCCAGCCCTAGTCCATGAGCGGATATTCCTTTTTATATTTGGTGTCGGCGTCATCGATGGGCTGGGCGTGGTCCCGCCGTTTCTGCTCCCCGATGTCAAAGCCGATGAACTTGACAATACGTTCCCCTCTGGCCCAGGCCTCCCGGCAGGGCGGATAATTGTTGCAGAATTTATCCTGGGGAGCCACTTTGTGTTTGAGGGAACATTTCTTGTATCCATAGGCAATGGCGGGCAGGCTCCCGGAGCGGAGACATTCCTGTTCCAGCGTCAGACGGTCCCCGTTCCTGTCGGTGTATTCCACCTGGGTGATCGTGGGCAGGCCGTGTTCCTCCAGCCAACGGTCCATGATGGGGAGAAAGTCATAGGTGTGGGGCTGCTCACCCCCGGTATTGGAAAACAGAATCAAATCCACCGGGATCTTCCGGTGGTACAATCCAATCAGCATGGCGGTCGAATTCGTTCCCCCGCCATATCCAACGATGTTCATGGAGATTCCTCCTTTAGACATTATGATTTTGACTTGTTTGGTCTGGTGTGGGTATGCTATGATAGGTTCCGGAACGAAACTGTAAGGAAAGGGGGGCGCGCGGTGAAGGAGAGAACTTATCTTGCCTGTGATCTCAAAAGTTTTTATGCATCGGTCGAATGCATCGAGCGCGGCCTCGATCCCCTGACCACTAATCTTGTAGTAGCGGACCTGAGCCGCACCGAGAAGACCATCTGTCTGGCGGTCACCCCCAGCCTGAAAGCCTGGGGCATCTCCGGCAGGGCGCGGCTGTTCGAGGTCGTCCAGCGTGTCAGGGAGGTCAACGCCCAGCGGCTCCGCGCCGCGCCGGGGCGGCAGTTTACCGGCTCCTCCTCGGATGATACCGCCCTGAAATCCAATCCCGGCCTGGCGCTGGACTACATCGTAGCCCCGCCCAGGATGGCCCACTACATGGAATGGAGTACCAGGGTCTACAATGTGTACCTGAAATACATTGCGCCGGAGGATATCCATAACTATTCGATTGATGAAGTCCTGATGGACGTGACGAACTATCTGGACGCCTATAAACTCAGCGCCAGAGAATTGGCAAGTAAGATCATTTCGGATGTGCTGGAGACTACCGGCATCACAGCAACGGCGGGAATCGGCACGAATCTGTACCTCTGCAAAATCGCTATGGATATCGTTGCGAAGCACATTCACCCCGACGTCAACGGCGTCCGCATCGCCAAGCTGGACGAGCGCACCTACCGCCGCCTGCTGTGGGAGCACAGGCCCCTCACCGATTTCTGGCGGGTTGGCGGCGGGTACGCCAGAAAACTGGAGGCCCATGGCATCTACACCATGGGTGATATTGCCCGCTGCTCCCTGACGAACGAGGATCTGCTCTATAAGCTGTTTGGGGTCAACGCGGAGCTGCTGATCGATCATGCCTGGGGCTGGGAGCCTGTAGCAATGGCGGATATCAAGGCATATCAGCCGGAGTCGAAGAGCATCGGCTCCGGGCAGGTTTTGCAATGTCCTTACAGTTATGACAAGGCCCGGCTGGTGGTGCGGGAGATGGCGGATCAGCTGGCGCTGGATCTGGTGGACAAGGGGCTGGTCACTGACCAGTTGGTTCTGACAGCAGGCTATGACATTGAAAATCTGAAAGGCCGCAGGTATAAAGGGGAAGTGATCAAAGACCGCTATGGCAGGGCCGTCCCCAAGCATGCCCACGGCACCGCCAATCTGGAGGAGTACACCGCTTCCACCAGGCGCATCATCACTGCCGCTCTGGAACTGTTCGACCGGATCATTGACCGGAGCCTGCTGGTGCGCCGGCTTTATCTCACGGCCACCCGCGTTTCGGACGAGAAATCCGCGCCGGATAAGAAAGCCTTTGAACAGATGGATTTCTTCGCTGACTATCACGCTGTTGAGGAGAAGCGGTCTAAGGAGACAGCGGAGCTTGAGCGGGAGAAGAAGGTGCAGCGGACGGTGCTGGACATCAAGAAGCGATTTGGGAAAAACGCTATTCTCAAAGGCATGAATCTGGAAGAGGGCGCGACAGCCAAGGAACGCAATCGCACGATTGGAGGGCATTGCAGTGGGGAGGTATGACGATATCATCAACCTGCCGCGCCACGTCTCCTCCACCCGCCCTCAGATGCCCATGATCGACCGGGCGGCGCAGTTTATGCCTTTTCGGGCGCTGATTGGCTATGAGGACGCCGTTCAGGAGACGGCCCAGCTGACAGAGAAGCGTGCGGAACTGACGGAGGATGAGAAGTCCATTCTGGATAGGAAGCTGCAAAGCCTGGCAGACAGGCTTTCCTCCAAGCCGCAGATCACTGTGACCTGGTTTCGTCCGGACCAAAAGAAAACCGGGGGCGCATACGTCACCACCACCGGCCAATTAAAGAAACTTGATGATTTTGCGGGTGTACTGATTTTGCTGAGCGGAGAGCGGATTGTAATCGAGGATATTCTGGACATCCAAATTACGGAGCCATAGTCATCCCGCCCGCAGTCTGCTCTGAGCTGCCCCACAGAATGTCTGCCACATCTCCAAGGGCCTGATCCACCAATTCCATCGCGCTCCTGAGCTGGTTCAGCTGGTCATCGGTCAGTTGAGGAAACCGTTCCGGGAACAGATCTCTTTCAATCAGCCCGGTGACATACTGCTGGAAGGACAGCCTCTTTTCCGCAGCTCGGACATGGATATCCCGCAGGAGTTCTTCGTCCACTTTAATGGAGACGCCCTTCGCCATCAGCGCCCACCTGCCTTTCCGAACAGCTCCGCTTTATGGGGCGGGGCATGGACCTCCAGCAGATACCGCTCGTTGCCGCACTTGTAGAGGCAGACGCCCCGCTGGGGGTAGCGGATCAGCTCAAACTCGGACTCCTCCAGCTGGAGGTTGTCCATGTAGAACCGTTTATCCACGCTGCCGGCGTTGAAGAGGAACTGGTGGGTGGGGATGGCGAAGAGGGGCCGGGTCAGTTCCCGGATTCCGTCCACGTCAAAGTCCTCGAGGTTCTGCGAGGCGAGGATCAGGGAAGATTCCTTTTTGCGCACCCGTTTGAGGGTGTTGCGGATATACTCAATGGTGGTCACGTTGGAGAGCCAGATGTACAGCTC
>CANAZG010000089.1 GCA_947365965.1 uncultured Clostridia bacterium | reverse complement strand
TTTTGCTCATTGACGCGGACCACCAGGGCAACACCAGCAGCTTCTTCCGTTGGGAGGGGGGCGCTACCCTGCGGGACATCCTGACCGGGGAGGCGGAGCCGTACTGGCGGGAATCGGTGCAGATCACCGACATTTTTACGCTGGATATGATCCCGGCGGATATGTCCCTGGCGGAGCTGGACGCCTCGCCAAACTTCGATCCCAAGCGTCTGTGGCGGCTCCGGGATTTCCTGATGGCGGTCCGGGAGGACGATATCTATGATTACGTCGTCATCGACATGCCGCCCGCCTTCAGCCTGGCGGCCCGGGCGGCGCTGGTGGCGGCGGATGAGGTGATTGTGCCCATTAAGCTGGACGCGTTCTCCGTGAAGGGGATGGCGGAGCTTTTGCGGCAGCTCCGCTCCATGGAGCGGGTCAACCCGGGCCTGACGCTGGCGGGCGTGCTGATTACCATGTGGCGGAATATTGACGTTGTCCATCAGGCGGAGGAGGTTCTGCGATCCTCCAGGGACCTGAAGGTATTTCAGACCACCATCCGGCGCACGGACCGGGTGGATGAGAGCACCTTCCAGCGTCAGCCGCTTCACATCTACAGCCCCCGAAGCGCCGCCAGCATAGATTATCAGCAGTTCGTGGCGGAATATCTGTTGGGAGGACGGGAAAATGGGTAAGCGATTTGATTTGGGGTCTATGATCGAGACCGTGTCCGGATTACAGGAGGAGGCCGCGCCGCAGGTCCGGGATATTAATGTCATCACCGAGGAAATCCTGTCCTTGAAGCAGACGGCGGGAGACGCGATCTTGAGTATCGGGGACAGGCTGATCGAGGCGAAGGGGATGCTGACCCACGGGGAGTGGCTGTCGTGGCTGGAGGATCGTGTGGAGTTCACCGAGCGAACGGCACAGCGGTTCATGCGCCTGGCCAGGGAGTGGCGAAATCCGACAGCGCTGTCGGATTTGGGGGCCACCAAAGCATTGACATTGCTGGCTTTACCGCCGGAGGAGCGGGAAAAATTCATTGAGGAGGTCCATGTGGTCAACGGATAGGAGGCAGAAATGCGGCTGATTGATGCGGATCAACTTCTTTCGTTTATCAAACTTGATGAGCGCGTGATTGCGCCGGAAGAACATACGGCACAGGATATTGTCATGATGATTCAAACCGCGCCAACCATCGTACAGACCGATACCAATGTTTCGCTGACCCTGGATGAGCTTCGGGAGATGGACGGGGAGCCGGTGTGGATTGCCAAAATGGCTGGGAGTGGTGGCGCGTGGATGCTGGTTGACATAGAATATGAGCTTTGCCGCGAGGCTCACGGCGAAATGGCGGTGTTTGAGAACTGCGGCAAGACCTGGCTGGCCTACCGCCGCAGGCCGGAGGAGGTGACGTGATGGACTGGATCAGCGTAAAGGACCGCCTGCCGGAGGTTTGATGAAATTCTGTTGCCTAAGCCAGAAAAGCCTACTTACACATTATGGGTAATCCATTTTGAACAAATCAGCAGAGAGGAGCTGACATGCACCATGCCTGACAAAGCAATCTGGCTCTGCATCCGCCAGCGGGCAGGCCCGCTGGTAAAGGAGTGCCGGAGCATACGCCCGCGGCTCGTCTCCAGCGACACTGCCTACGAGCGGACGGAGAAGAACAAAATTCTCCGTCCGCCCCGGGATTCCTCCGTGTGCAGGACCCGGGTGGACCGGCTGGAGCTGCGCCTGGCCCTGTTTGGCGATGAGGGCAGCGTCTACGCACTCACCTTTGACCGGGAGCATGAGCCTTCCAGCTTTCAGGATGTGCGCCGGGCATGGCGCAGCTTTCTTTACCGGCTGAAGAAATGGCGCAACCGGCCCTTTGACTATGTGTATCTCATTGAAGGCCGCCACGGAGACCGACGCTACCACATCCATCTGGTACTGCGGGACAGCGACTTCTCGCCAGCGGAGGTGCGGCATTTATGGCGGTTTGGCGTGGATGTGGATGACCAGCCGCTCCTGCGCCACCCTCGGGACACCTACCGGCGTACGGCGAAATACTTCAACAAGGAGGCCACCGACGGCATCACCATCCCGATCAGCTCCCGGACCTGGGTGTGCTCCCGCTCCCTGATCCGGAAGCTGCCGCCTGCGGAGTGCTGGCGGGATACGAGCGGCGACATCCCTATTCCGCCGGACGCCCGGTGCCATGGCACATACAACGTCTCCAACGCCTTCGGGGAGTATCGGTACGCATGGTACCTTGCGGGCGGCCCCGCGCTGCCGGATGAAGCGTTTGCCAACGATTTTAATATGTAATACTATCTTGGAATGTAGTCGGACAACTAACAAAAAGGAGAAACCATCTTGCAAACGAAAACGAAACATGGTACACTTGTCGTAAAGGACGGACTGTATGTCTGCCCCAACTGTAGGCAGAAGACCTACCAGGCGGCCAGGGATGACACTGAGGCGGAAAATCTCCAGCTCTGGTGCCGGAACTGCAAAGCAGTTTATCTCGTGAATATCGAACATGGCCAGTGCGTCGTTCTACGCCGGTGCCGATGATCTGCCCCAGAAGCTGGGCGGACATCGGTACCGGCTTTTTTGTTTTGCCAGGAGGTGACAGCCCATGGCCATGAAGCCGGTCCGGCCCTGCCGGCATCCGGGGTGCGGTCAGCTGACCCGGGACGGCTACTGCCCCGCCCACAGGCCGCCGCAGCAGCCCAGGTCCCCAGAAGCGGCGGCGTGGCGGCGGTGGTACTCGCGGAAGATTTGGACGGACGATCTCCGTCCCGGCCAGCTCCTGCGGGAGCCCTTCTGCCGGGAGTGCGCCCGCCTGGGCCTGCGGGTCTATGCCTCTCACGTGGACCACATCCGGGACCACAAGGGCGACTGGGCTCTGTTCACGGACCGGGAAAACTTGCAGAGCCTCTGCCGCTCCTGCCACAGCCGGAAGACCATTCGGGAGAACGGGAAAAAACGGCGGAATTTTTAGCCGGATTTTCCCGGGAGGCTACGTCCGCGCACAGGCGCATGTCCGGGCCCGCGCCGGGGCGGACGCGCGGTAATTCCTTGCCCCTCCCCCCGCCCTGAAAAGTTTTTGACGAAGGCGCGGCAGACCGCGCGCCCTCTCGTTTGTGAGAAATATTCCCCCATGGGGGATTTGCCGGAGGAAGGAGGCGACGCCTGTGCCGGCGGCGGTAAAAAACAGCGAGAACATGACCAAGCATCTGACCAAGGCGGAGCTGGACGCCCGCCTGCGGGCTGAGGAGGAGGTCCTGCCCCAGAGACAGCGGGTCAAGCTGAAAAAACCGGGCTTTCTCTCTGGAAACAGACAGGCCAACGCCTACTGGAACCAGATTCTCAAGCGCATGGAGGGACTGGCGCTGCTGGACGATCTGGACAGCGAGATGCTAGCCGGGTACTGCTCCATGCTGGCCCGGAGAGACCAGACGATCCTGCTGGTCAGCCAGCTGATGGACCGGCTGGGGGTGGCAGGCGCGGTGGACAAGAAAAATCCGCCGAGCGAGGACAGTGAGCCGCCCATGACGCCGGATGCGCTCATTGAGGCGGCGTCCAAGCTGGACGCGCTGACGGGGAAGCTCCAGGCGCTGGAGCGAAACCTGCTGCAATACGCGGAGAAGCTGGGGCTGACGCCCTCCGGACGGGTGCGGCTGGCCCAGAAGCGGGCCCAGGCGGCCGCGCTGGACCCGGACAGCGATCTTTTCGGGGACTGAGGCAGCGGTATGGGGACCAGATGGCAGAGCGGCCTGCACCACCCAGTTTCAGTCTACGCCAAGCAGGTGACCCAGGGGAAGCTGCGGGAGATGTGCTGTCCCTATGAGATCATGGCGTGCCAGCGGCATCTGGACGACTTGAAGCGGCAGGGGACCGATGATTTCCCTTATGTCTTCGACGCTACCCGGGCTGACCGGATCATCCGCTGGTTCGGCCAGTGCATCCAGGTGCGGGGCGTATACGCCGGACAGCCGGTGGAGCCCCAGCCCTGGCAGGTCTTTGACCAGGGGTGCCTATACGGATGGGTCCACCGGGAGACCGGGGCCCGCCGCTTCAACCGCAGCTACAGCAAGCGGGGCCGGGGCAATGTCAAGAGCACCGAGGTCAGCTGCAAGTGCCTCTACCACATGTGCGGCGACGCCATCTATCCTCCCTACCGGCCGGAGCTGGCGCGGTTTGAGCTGGAGCCGGAGGTGGAGTGCGCGGCAGTGGACCGGGGACAGGCCATGCGGGTGTTCGGCGACGCCAAAAAGATTGCCCTGGCCTCCCCCAACATCAGCAAGCGGTTGGTGATCCCCCGGGCCAACCCGGTGGTACATCGGAGCCGGGGCGGGTTCATGCGGGCGTTGAGCAAGGACACCAAGAATAAGGACTCCGGCGCCCCCTCTTACTTCGAGGTGGACGAATACCACGCCCACCAGACCTCGGAAATCTACGATCTGGGCAAGGATTCCTTCGGCAAGCGGGTCCAGTCCCTGCTGGACGTTATCACCACCGCCGGCGACGGCGCGGAGAGCAAGCCCTGCTTCCGGGAGGAGCAGTACGCCAAGCAGGTCCTGCGGGGCGAGATCGCGGATGAGCGGTACTTTGTCATGATCCGGGAGCTGCCCATGGAGGCCAACCCCCACGACAAACGGCTGTGGCTGCTGGCCAATCCGGTGCTGCGATATCCCAACGAGTACAGCGACACCCTCCTGGGGGAGATCGAGAGCGAGTATACAGCGGCCTACGGCTCCAAGGACCCCGACAAGCTGAGCAAATTCCTCACCCGCCGGATGTGCCAGTGGCAGGCGGAGAGCGTCAACAGCTACTTGAACGCCCAGCTGATGGAGAAGGCGCGGCGCGCCCAGGTACCCAGGGAGGCATTTGCGGCTCTGACGGACGGCCGCCGGTGCTTCTGCGGCTTCGATCTGGGCAAGCGGATCGATCTCTCCGGCGCGGGGGCGGTGTTCCCCCTGCCGGACGGGCGGATCGCCATCAAGGCCCACGGCTTTCTGCCGGAAAACGCGGTTTTGCGCCACGAGCAGACGGACCGGGTCCCCTATGCCGCCTGGGCCAGGACGGGCTGCTGCACCCTGACGCCAGGGGATGTGACCGACAACGGCTACGTCTACAACTGGATCTGCGCCGGGGAGCGGGACCACCGCTGGAAGGTGGATGAGGTGGACTATGACGGCCACAACGCCACCGATCTGGCCATCCGGATCTGCGAGGAGCGGAACAATCCGGATTTCTGCGTGGAGGTGGCCCAGACCTGCGCGGGACAAAACCTGGCAGTGAAGGGGTTCCGGGAGCTGCTGCTCCAGGACCGGCTGGTGCTGGAGGAGAACCCGCTGCTGCTCTGGTGCCTGGGCAACGCCATTGAGGTGCAGAACAACTTTGGGGACGTGAAGCTCAACAAAAAGCACAAGGACGACAGCCAGCGCATTGATCCGCTGGCGGCGGTGATGAACGCGCTGGCCCGGGCCCTGGTGGCCGGAAACAAGCCGGATATTGCCGACAAAATCCGGCAGGGGCAGTTCAGCTTCTAAGGCCGGAAAGGAGAGAACAATGAAAAACCTCATAAAACAGCTGGCCCGGATGGGCGTCGAGCTGGCGCTGGCAGCCGGAGCGGCGGCCATTGCGGCGGGGGCCGGGATGATCTATCTCCCGGCGGGGTTCATCGCCGGCGGTGTGCTGGTCATCACCGGCGCGGTGCTCAGCATTCTGGGAGGCGGTGACAGGTGAGCATCAGCAAGGGTCTGACCCGGCTGGGGCGGCGGAAATCGGCGGCCGGGCTCTCCCTGGAGAGCGCGGATGGCTGGTTCCCCGTGGGGAAACAGCGTGAGCTGACCGCAGACGCGGCTATGAAAATCTCCGCCGTGAACGCCTGCGTGGAGATTATCTCCAACGCCGTGGGGATGCTGCCGGTGTTCATCATGGACAGCGCCAGCAAGCGCCGGATGAAGGATCACCATCTGGGCCGGGTGCTGTGGGAGCGTCCCAACGAGGCCATGAGCCCCTTTGTGTTCTTCCGCCTCATGGAGTGCCAGCGCCTGCTGCGGGGAAACGCCTACGCCTGGATCTACCGCAGCGGCTACGGAGATCCGGTGGAGCTCATCCCCCTGCCCCCCGCCTCCTGTGAGCCGGTGATTGAGCCGGGGACCGGGAAGCTCTGGTATCTGGCCAGCGAACCCAAGAGCGGGCGGATGTACAAGCTTGACCCGGCGGACATTCTGCACTTCAAGGCCTACTCTCACGACGGGGTGCGGGGCGTATCCGTCCTCCACCGGGCGCAGCAGACCCTGCGCACCGCCGCGGCCGCCCAGAGCTATGAGCAGGCCCTCTACGAAAACGGCGGCCGGCCCAGCGGCATTCTCAAGACCCAGACAGACTTGGGCGATGAGATCGTCCTGGATGACGGCACGAAAATCCAGCCGAAGGACATCATCCGCCAGGAGTGGGAGAAGGTCCACGCCGGGGCGGGCAACAGCTTCCGGGTGGCGGTGCTGGATATGGGCCTGGAGTACCAGCCCATTGCCATGAGCAACGCGGACGCCCAGTTTGTGGAGAACAAGGCGGTGACCATCGCGGACATCTCCCGGTTTTTCGGCGTGCAGCTCTACAAGCTGGGGGAGGGAAAGCAGAGCTACTCCAGCAACGAGCAGAACAACATTGAGTTCTTCGTGAGCACCATCCAGCCCACCATCACCCAGATGGAATTTGAGGAGACATTCAAGCTGCTGACCATCAGTGACCGGCGGCGGGGCCTGGAGGTGCGCCACAACATGATGGCCCTGCTCCGCGCCGATGCAGTCAGCCGGGGCAACTGGTACCGAACCATGCGGGAGATCAGCGTGTACAGCCCCAACGACGTATGCGATCTGGAGGACCTGCCCGCCGTGCCCGGCGGCGACACCCGGTACGCCAGCTTGAACTACGTCCCCCTGGAGGACTTCCGGGAGCTGAGCTGGCGGAGAAACGCCGGCGGCGGGGAGAAAGGAGAGACAATGTAGTGGAACATATCAAAAAAGGGGCGGTAGTCCTCAAGGCCGCTCCGGCGGCCGGGGACATGGCCCTCATCAACCGGCTCACCCTCCGGGAGCTGAAGGAGGAGGAGGTATTCACCTTCCGCGTGGCCGCGGCGGACACCCAGGTGGACCGGGACTTTGAGCGTTTCTCCAAGGAATGCCTGGAGAAGCTGGCGGAGCTCTATGTGGGTAAGCCGTTCATCGCTGACCACCAGTGGAGCAGCGGGAACCAGGTGGCCCGGGTATACGCGGGGGCGGTGGAGACCGGGGAGGACGGCGTCAGCCGCCTCATCCTCAGCTGCTACATGCTCCGCAGCGGGGCCAGTCAGACCCTGATCGACGCCATTGAGGCGGGCATCAACCGGGAGGTCAGCGTGGGCGTGGCGGTGAAGCGGGCCACATGCTCCATCTGCGGCGCGGACAAGGCCCGGGCCTACTGTGAGCACCGCCCGGGAAAGAGCTACGACGGGACGCTGTGTACCGTGGAGCTGGGGGACCCGGAGGACGCCTATGAGGTCAGCTTTGTGGCCGTGCCCGCCCAGCGGGAGGCCGGCGTGGTGAAGCGCTACGCCGGGGATCAGGAGAAGCCGGCCGCTCCCCCGGAGGATAGGGATGCAGCGCGGCGCAAGCAGCTGACCGCGGTGATTGCATTGGAAAAAATCAAATTTTTAGAGGAGGTACCAACCACATGAAACTGAAACAGAAGCTGTACGATCTGCTGGGCCGCCACAAGGCCAAGGTGGCGGAGGCCCAGAGCGCCCTGGAGGGCGGAGACCTGGAGAAGGCGGAGGCGCTGACCACGGAGGCCCAGGCGCTCTCCGGTGAGATCGAGCGCGTCAAGGCCCTGCTTGCCGAGCAGGAGCGCTACGGCGGCGAGGACCCCGTGGAGGAGCCCATCCAGAAGGGCATCACCATCCAGACGGAGGGCCCGGAGGACGGCTATCAGCGGGCCGTGAAGGCCTTTGCCCAGGCCGCCCGGGAGCGGTTCTATTCGCAGAAGGCCGCCGGGTCCATGATGCAGGAGGGCGTGGACGCCGATGGCGGCTACACGGTGCCCGAGGACATCGTGACCCGGATCATCGAGCTGCGGGGCACAAAGGAGAGCCTGCTGGACGAGGTGCAGGTGATCCCCACCACCAAGCCCAGCGGGCGGCGCACCTTCAAGAAGCGGGGCCAGCACCAGGGATTCGCCACCGTGGCGGAGGCGGCCAAGTTCGGCAAGGTTGCCACGCCCCAGTTTACCACGATCAGCTATGAGATCGAGAAGCGGGGCGGTTATCTGCCCGTGACCAACGAGCTGCTGGAGGACAGCGACAACAACATTGCCGCCGTGGCCCAGCAGTGGCTGGCCGACGAGGCCCGGGTCACCGCCAACAAGGAGATTCTGGCCGTGATCGCGGCCAAGACGGCCAAGGACCTGAAGGATCTGGACGGCATTCTGCGGGCATGGGTTGGCCTGGGCAGCGCCTTCCGGGCCGTCAGCAAGCTCATCACCAACGACGACGGCCTGCTGTGGCTGGGCACGCTCAAGGACGCCAACGGCCGCTACCTGCTCACGCCCAACCCGGCCAATCCCCAGCAGCTGAGGCTGTGCGTGGGGCCCCACACCCTGCCGGTGAAGACCTATGACAACGACACCATCCCCACCACAGAGGGGAAGATCCCCATGATCCTGGGATATCTGAAGGAGGGCGTGGTCTATTGGGACCGTCGGTCTTTCTCTGTGAAGGTGTCCGATTCCGCCGTTGTGGGCAGCTTCAACGCCTTTGAGCAGGATATGACCATCTGGCGGGGCTCCCTGCGGGACGACTGCACCGCCTGGGATGACAGTGCCTTCATCAACGGCTATATCACCGCCCCCGCCGCCCCTGACGGCGAGGTCACGGAGTAGCCCATGGCCCCACTGACGACGGAGCGCAGGGCCGCTCTGCTGGCCTACTGCAAGCTGACGGAGTTTGCGGAGGATCCGGAGGTCACGGCGCTGCTCGAGACGCTGTACGGCGCGGCGCTGGCCTACATGGCCCAGGCCGGCGTCTCCGAGCCGCCGGAGGGCACGCCCCGCCGGGATCAGTATGACCTGTGCGTCAACGCGCTGGTGCTGGACGGCTGGGACAAGCGGGAGATCACGGTGTCCGGTATGGCTGTGGAGAATCCGGCCTTCCGGCACACGGTGAACCAGCTGAAACGGACGGAAGTCCGTTAAATCCACGAATGTGTCCGGCGTGGACGCATTCCAGGACCAATTTTTGCACCTTGAAAACTGAATACCAGATTGACGGATTTGCACTGCAACCATTGATTGCTAAAGGCAAGGGAAAACAAGTGGGGCGAGGCCGTCGGCCTCGCCCTCACGCGCAATCTTCATAGCCTGTTAAGCCTCTTCTATCAAAGCAGAAATATCTTCGTTAAAGGCCATTATTGCATTCACATGATTATTCAGCTGAATGAGAAAATCTCCAATCTCACCAGATGGCTCCACCACAAGGGAATACAAAGCGTGGTAAGCGCCAAAAAGGGCTTGAACCAATTCCGGGAGCTCCTCTGGAATTTCTCCATCAATGTTCGCATCGGAAATATTTATAGAAGCAACAATCAATTCATCATAAGCGGCTTTGACGGTTTCTGCATCAGCATCAGAGTTCTCGGACAGCCACTCCATCGCAGCTTCTGCCATTTTTTGATAATCAAGCTCCCCATACATTGGAAGACTAGAATATGCTTTCCAGTAGTTATACTCAGACATACCAGCATTGGCCAAGATTACAGATTCCTCCATAATACGGGAGTTAAAATCTGAAACCATGGTTTTGTATTCTTCAAGAGAAATTGATGCTTCTGGCGTGACGGTATTTCCACATGCGGATAAGAGAATCGCTATCAGTAGAGTAATGCAAAGAATGCGGTACAACTTTTTCATAATCTTCCTCCATAAGTTCTTGAGTAGGGATCCCAAACAATACTAAATTATTGCCCAAAGCTTCGACAATGTCAAGCAATAAATACCCTATTACAACATAAAAAAATTTTAGAAAAACCTCTTGACTTATGTTGCTACAAATGCTATTATTCTTTTGTAGCAACGAAAGGAAGGTGAATATGTGGCTGCATCAAAGATAGGCCGCCCAACTGAAAGTCCCAAAGACTACATGCTTCGTGTCCGAATGGACGAAAAAACACTTGAAAAATTAGACAAGTGTGCTGCTGCCATGGAAACTAGCAGAAGCCATGCAGTACGAGTAGCAATCAATCGGCTTGAGGAGTATGTAGAAACAGTTTGGAGCCAAGAAAAATAGAAACAGCCTGTGACCCTCAACAAGTAACAGACTGTTTCCACTCACCAACACCCGGAGGTTTGGTAAATCTGATTATATCAGACCTCCCGGACAATTTCAAGGAGGTTTTTCAACATGAGCGAAAAGAACGAATGGATTCGGCAGAGAATTATCACTATGTTATTACAGTTGTCAGATGCCAATGGGCGGGAGTTATCTCTTGTTTGGCACTTTGTAAGGGGGCTTTTAGAATAAAGGAGGCTATTGCATGAATGAACCTATGGTTTTTGATAACCCCGATTTCGGAAGCATCCGGACGGTGGAGATCGATGGTGAGCCCTGGCTGGTGGGGAAGGATGTGGCGGCGGCGCTGGGATATAGCAATCCACGAAAAGCGATTGCAGACCATGTGGAGAAGGAAGACAGGGGGGTAACGAAATGTGACACCCCCTCCGGGACCCAGACAATGACCATCATCAACGAGAGTGGCCTGTACAGCCTGGTTCTCTCCAGCAAGCTCCCCGATGCCAGGAAGTTCAAGCGATGGGTCACGTCGGAGGTCCTGCCCTCCATCCGAAAGACCGGAGGCTATGC
>CANAZG010000088.1 GCA_947365965.1 uncultured Clostridia bacterium | reverse complement strand
TGTTGTCAGCAGCCCGTTTCACGGTCTGCGTGTAGTTCCTTGTAAACTGACCTAACATATAGACTAAATCATATGTACAATTGATATTGTCAATATCGTTCTTCAACCCGCCAATTTGTCAAAAATAATTTATCGCCGTTAAGATTTCTTACGATTTTATTAGATGAATTGCCGTTCCCCTTAAAAGCAACGTATAAAACAGGCACTTGTTTACCTCGCTAAATCCTAATTTGCAAACTTGTGTGCTTTTTGTGTACCAAACGCCGCCCAAACCCCCAAAACCGCTGCAACACAAGGGGTTCGGGCGGCTGATACCTTTAACTTTCAAGAAAAAGAATGACAACAAAATCCGCTTACCGGAAGTACCGCGCCGCGCTGCGGAAGAGGCCCATGTCGTACACGCCGGGCACGTTCCGGTACAGGGCCGGGCCGATCCGCTCGCTGTGGCCCATCTTCCCCAGCACCCGTCCGTCCGGGGAGGTCAGGCCCTCAATGGCCCAGACGGAGCCGTTGGGGTTGAAGGCGGCGTCCATGGTGGGCGCGCCGTCCAGGTCCACATACTGGGTGGCGATCTGCCCCTGCTCCCGCAGCTGCGCCAGGGTGTCGGGCCGGGCGATGAACCGGCCCTCGCCGTGGGAGATGGGGACGCTGTAGATCTCTCCGGGGGCGGTCTCCAGCAGCCAGGGGGACAGGTTGGAGCACACCCGGGTGCGGACGATGGAGGACTGGTGCCGCCCGATGACGTTGTAGGTCAGGGTGGGGCAGGTCTCGTCCGTGTCCCGGATCCGGCCGAAGGGGAGCAGGCCCAGCTTGATAAGGGCCTGGAAGCCGTTGCAGATGCCCAGCATCAGTCCGTCCCGGTTCTCCAGAAGATCCGTGACCGCCTCCGTGAGCCGGGGGCTGCGCAGCAGGGAGACAATGAACTTGGCGGACCCGTCGGGCTCGTCCCCGCCGGAGAAGCCGCCGGGGAGGAAGACGATCTGGGCCCTGCGGACAGCCGCCTCCAGGGCCCGGGCGGAGGCCGTCAGGTCCTCCGTGGTCAGGTTCCGGATCACCACCGTCTCCGCCGCCAGCCCCGCCGCCAGGCAGGCCCGCTGGCTGTCGTACTCGCAGTTGGTGCCCGGGAACACGGGGATGACCACCCGGGGCTGTGCAATCCCGCGGCCCAGAACCGCCGGGGCCCCCTTGGTCCAGGTGACGGGCTCCACCGGCTCCGCCGTCCCGGCCCGGGTGGGGTAGACCTCCTCCAGAACGGACTCGTTGAGGGCCAGGAGCTCGTCGATGGGGGCGGAATCGTCCCCGATCACGATCACCGGCTCCGCCGTGGTCACGCCGATGGGCCTGGCCCAGGGCAGATCAACCTCCTCCGTCAGCTCCGCCACGATCACGGCGGGGGCGGGGGCGTACCAGTTGACGCCCTCCTCCCGGGACCGGAAGCCGATCCGGTTGCCGAAGGACATGTTCATCACCCCGTCGGCCAGCCCCTTCTCCGCCGCCCAGGCGGCCTTCACCTTCCCGGCCCGGGCCAGCTGGTGGAACGCCTCCCAGGCGGCCCGCTGGCTCTCGGCCCCGCCGCCGTCGGGGGCAAAGCGGTACACCGGCCGCCCCGGCTCCTTGAACTCGGGGGTGATGACCTCCCCGGCCTTCACCGGCGCAATGGCGAAGGAGATGAGGGTGGGGGGCACGTCCAGGTCCATAAAGGAGCCGGACATGGAGTCCTTGCCCCCGATGGCCGCCGCGCCGAAGTCCAGCTGGGCGGACAGGGCCCCCAGCAGGGCGGCGAAGGGCTTGCTCCAGCGGGCGGGCTCATTGCGCAGCTTCTCAAAGTACTCCTGGAGGGTGAGATAGGCATTTTTGTAGTCCGCGCCCGCGGCCGCCAGCTTGGCGAGGGAGGCGGCCACCGCGTCGTAGGCCCCCCAGTAGGGGGCGGCGGAGGCGTACGCCGGGTCACAGCCGCAGGCCATGACGCTGGCCTGTTCCGTGGACTGTCCCGGCAGCACCGGCAGCAGGGCGGCCATGGACTGGGCCGGGGTCCGCTGGGTTCTGCCGCCAAAGGGCATGGTGAGGCTGCCCGCGCCGATGGTGCTGTCAAACCGCTCCACCAGTCCCCGGCGGGAGGCATAGGGCAGGCTGGCGGCCAGCTCCCGCAGAGAGGATGGCCGCTCCGCCCCGCCGCCCGCGTACCTGGGAACGGACACAGAAGCGTGCTTCACCGCGCCGTTGGTGTCCAGGAAGGCCCGGCTCAGATCGGCGATGGTCTCCCCCCGCCACTTCATCACCATCCGGGGGCTCTGGGTGACCCGGGCCACCGGGTAGGCCTCCAGGTTCTCCTCCCCGGCCAGGGCTATAAAGGCCTCCGCGTCCTCCGGGGACACCACCACCGCCATGCGCTCCTGGCTCTCGGAGATGGCCAGCTCCGTGCCGTCCAGGCCGTCGTACTTCTTGCGCACCGCGTCCAGGTTGATCTCCAGCCCGTCCGCCAGCTCGCCGATGGCCACGCTGACGCCGCCGGCGCCGAAGTCGTTGCACCGCTTAATCATCCCCGTCACCCTGGGGTTTCGGAAGAGGCGCTGGAGCTTGCGCTCCTCGGGGGCGTTGCCCTTCTGGACCTCGCTGGCCATGGTGGTGAGGGAGGAGAGGTTGTGGCTCTTGGAGGAGCCGGTGGCCCCGCCGATGCCGTCCCGGCCTGTGCGGCCCCCCAGGAGGATCACCACGTCCCCGGGGGCGGGCCGCTCCCGGCGGACGTTGGCCGCCGGGGCCGCCGCCGCCACCGCGCCGCACTCCAGGTGCTTGGCCATGTAGCCGGGGTGGTAGATCTCCGCCACGTGGCCTGTGGCCAGACCGATCTGGTTGCCGTAGGAGGAGTAGCCCGCGGCCGCCGTGACAGCCAGCTTCCGCTGGGGCAGCTTGCCGGGCAGGGTGTCGGCAAAGGAGGCCCGGGGGTCCCCGCAGCCGGTGACCCGCATGGCCTGATGGACGTAGGCCCGGCCGGACAGGGGATCCCGGATGCACCCGCCGATGCAGGTGGCCGCGCCGCCAAAGGGCTCGATCTCCGTGGGGTGGTTGTGGGTCTCATTTTTGAACATGAGCAGCCAGTCCTGCTCCTCCCCGTCCACCAGGGCGGGCACGTGGATGGAGCAAGCGTTGATCTCCTCGCTCTCATCCAGCTCCGGCAGCAGGCCCCGCTTTTTCAGGGTCTTTGCGCCGATGGTGGCGATATCCATCAGGGTCTGGGGCCGCTGGGCGGCCCGCTCCGGGCCGTAGACCTCCTCCCGGGCGGCCAGATACCGCCCGTAGGCCTCCCGGACGGCGGGGTCCTGGATGTCGATCTGGTTTAAGTGGGTGGAGAAGGTGGTGTGGCGGCAGTGGTCGGACCAGTAGGTGTCCACCAGCCGCACCTCGGTGATGGTGGGATCCCGGCCCTCCGTGTCCCGGAAGTAGGCCTGGAGGAAGGTGAGATCGTCCAGGTCCATGGCGAGGCCCAGCTTCTCCAGCAGGGCGGAGAGACCCGCCCCGTCCAGGCCGGTGAAGCCGGAGAGGGTCTCCACCATGGGGGGCGCGTCGTGGGTCCGGGAGAGGGTCTCGGGCTTGTCCAGAGTGGCCTCCCGGCACTCCACGGGGTTGATGAGGTAGCCCCGGATCCGGTCCAGGTCCTCCTTAGAGAGGGGGCCCTCCAGGAGGTAGACCTTGGCGCAGGCCACCAGGGGCCGCTCCACGCCGGCCATGAGGGCGATGCACTGGGCGCAGGAGTCGGCTCGCTGGTCAAACTGGCCCGGCAGGGCCTCCACCGCCAGCAGGGCGTGGAGGTTCCGGGGCTCCGGGAAAGTCTCGTCCCAGGTCACGTCCACCTGGGGCTCGGAGAAGACGATGGGCTTGGCCCGCTCAAAGATCTCCCGGCTGAGGCCCTCCACGTCGTAGCGGTTGAGGACCCGCACGCCGGTCAGCGACGCGATGCCCAGAAAGCCCCGGAGATCCGAGAGCAGGTTCTCCGCCTCCGGCGACATGCCGGGGCGCTTTTCCACATATACACGATAGACCATCACTGTCCCTCCTTTATCGCCGCCAGAGCCCGCCGCCCGATGTCCCGGCGGCAGAAGGCGTTGTCAAAATGGATCCGGTCCGCCAGGGCGTAGGCCCGCTCCACGGCGCCGGGGAGATCCGGGGCCACCGCAGCGGCCCCCAGCACCCGGCCGCCGCTGGTGAGGAGCTGTCCGTCCCGCTCCGACGCGCCGGCGATATAGATGTACTCGTCCGGGCCTGTCTCCGGCAGGGAGATGGGGAAGCCCTTGTCATACTTCTGGGGGTAGCCCTGGGAGGCCAGGATGACGCAGCAGGCGGCCCCCGGCCGGAAGCGGACCGGCGTATCCTCCAGCCGGCCCTGGGACACAGCCAGCATGATCTCCAGCAGGCTGCCCTCCAGCAGGGGGAGGACCACCTGGGTCTCCGGATCGCCGAAGCGGCAGTTGTACTCAATGACCTTGGGGCCCGCCGGCGTGAGCATGAGGCCGAAGTACAGGCAGCCCCGGAAGGGCCGGCCCTCCGCCTTCATGGCCCGGATGGTGGGCAGGAAGATCTCCTCCATGCACCGCGCCGCCACCGCCTCCGTGTAGCAGGGGTTGGGGGCCACGGTTCCCATGCCGCCGGTGTTGAGGCCCCTGTCCCCGTCCAGGGCCCGCTTGTGGTCCATGGAGGAGACCATGGGCTTGACGCAATCCCCGTCGGTGAAGGCCAGCACGGAGACCTCGGGTCCGGTGAGAAACTCCTCGATGACCACTCTGGCCCCACTCTCGCCGAAGATTCGGTCCTCCATAATGGAGCACACGGCCTCCCGGGCGCTCTCCCTGGTCTCGCAGATGAGCACGCCCTTGCCCAGGGCCAGACCGTCGGCCTTGACCACGGCGGGCAGGGGGCACTCGTCCACATAGGCCAGGGCCTCGCCGGGGGCGTCGAAGATCCGGCAGGCGGCGGTGGGGATATGGTATTTCTCCATGAGGTTCTTAGAAAAGACCTTGCTGCCCTCGATGATGGCGGCGTTCTTCCGGGGGCCGAAGCAGGGGATCCCGGCCTCCTCCAGGGCGTCCACAGCCCCCAGGACCAGGGGATCGTCGGGGGCCACCACGGCGAAGTCCACGGCGTTGGCCCGGGCAAAGGCCAGGATGCCGGGGATGTCGGTGGCCGAAACGCCGGCGCACTCCGCGTCGGCGGCAATGCCGCCGTTGCCGGGCAGGGCGAAGATCCGCTCCGCCCGGGGGTCCTCTCTCAGCTTTTTGATGATGGCGTGCTCGCGGCCGCCGCCGCCGATGACCAGGATGTTCATAGCGTGATTCCTTTCTGGTTATTCATTTCCGGTTGGCTTTCTTCCTGCTCTTTGGCTACATATTCTACCACAGCCAGGAGAAAAAGGCAACGCAGCTTTTTGATTCGGGCGTGTCCGAACGGTCAGTGAAAGGAGGTCAAACAGGGAGAAGGGATAGCGCCTCCGGGAGTCTGAACCGGCAGCGGTCCTTTTGAAGGCCAGAGCGGCGGCAAAAAGACCGGCCAGTCCGTGTTCAGCGGTTTTGAACGCGGTGTTCCAGGCGCAGCTCTGGCTTTTCCCCCCTCCCGCAGGCCCTGTTTCAGGGCCGTTTTTCATTGTGAAGCTATACAAAAACCCAAAATATTCCAGCTGCTTTGACAAAGTATCGACCATTCGACGGATTTGCTATTGATTTTTTGCACATGAAATTGTAATATATCTTCAAAGTTAACCGCTCAGCCAGAGACAACGCCTATCGTTTTGCCGCCGATGAATATTGCGCAGCCGGCAGAGGGCGCGATGAAGAAGGATCACAGGACAAAACAGGCGGATGGAAAGAAGATGCTTTCCACAGGCCTGTGATTTGCAGCATCGATACCCTGTCCGAACCCACGACAGAGCGGACGTTCCCATCCGGGAGCGCCCGCTTTTCCTATACGGAATCATCCCGCAAAGGAGGAAACTCGCCATGACCACGCCCCGCGTCGCAGCCATCCACGACCTCAGCGGCTTCGGCCGCTGCTCCCTCACCATCGTCATGCCCGCCCTGTCCGCCATGGGAGTCCAGTGCTGCCCCCTGCCCACGGCCTATCTCTCCACCCACACCGGCGGCTTCACCGGCAACACCTTCCTGGACCTCACGGACCAGATGGCCCCGGTCACCGCCCACTGGCAGCAGCTGGGCCTCGCCTTTGACGCCGTGTACACCGGCTTCATGGGTAGCGCCCGGCAGATCGGCCTGGCCGCCGCCTTCCTGGACGCCTTCTGCGGCAAGGGGCGGGCCCTGGCCGTGGTGGACCCGGTCATGGGGGACCACGGCAGGCCCTACCGGACCTACACCCCCCAGATGTGCCGGGCCATGGGTGAGCTGGCGGACCGGGCGGACGTGATCGTGCCCAACGCCACCGAGGCGGCGCTGCTGCTGGGGGTGGACTGGGAGCAGATCCGCCTGGATCGGGCGGAGGACTGCCGGAGATGGGCCCGGGCCCTGAGCCTGGACGGCCGGCGCAGCGTGGTCCTCACCGGAACCGCCCTGGCCCCGGACGCCGCAGGGGCGGTGTGCTATGACCGGGACACGGATTCTGCGGAGCTGGTCTCCGCCCCCCTGACCCCGGGGGAGTTCCACGGAACCGGGGACCTCTTCGCCAGCGTCCTGGCCGGCGCGCTGGTCCGGGGCATGTCCCTGGTCCAGGGGGCACAGCTGGCGGCGGACTTCACCAGCCAATGCGCGGCCCGCACCGGAGCCCAGGACCTGCCCCGGCGGGAGGGCATCGACTTTGAGCCCCTGCTGTGGCGGCTGGAACAGGCCATAGCATCTGACGAGAACAGGAGGACGATCCAATGAGTTACGCCGATCAGGTATTTATCAGCGTCTGCCGGGACATTCTGGCGGAGGGGTTCTGGGACACGGACCTGCCCGTGCGGCCCCGGTGGACCGACGGAACCCCCGCCCACACGGTGAAGAAATTCGGCGTGGTAAACCGCTACGACCTCCGGGAGGAGTTCCCCATCATGACCCTGCGCCCCACGGCCTTCCGCAACTGCGTGGACGAGCTTTTGTGGATCTGGCAGAAGAAGTCCAACCGGATCGCCGACCTCCGCTCCCACGTCTGGGACGCCTGGGCCGATGAGGAGGGCACCATCGGCAGGGCCTACGGCTACCAGCTGGGGGTGCGCCACCAGTACAGCGACGGCTGGTTTGACCAGGTGGACCGGGTGCTCAAGGACCTGCGGGAGAACCCGGCCAGCCGGCGGATGGTGACCAGCCTCTTCAACCACCACGATCTCCACCAAATGGGCCTCTACCCCTGCGCCTGGTCCATGACCTTCAACGTCACCGGCAGCACCCTCAACGCCGTGCTCAACCAGCGCAGCCAGGACATGCTCACCGCCAGCAACTGGAACGTGTGCCAGTACGCGGCTCTCCTGCACATGATGGCCCGCTCCGCGGGCCTGGAGGCGGGGGAGCTGGTCCACGTCATCGCGGACTGCCACATCTATGACCGCCACGTGCCCCTGGTGGAGGAGCTCATCCGCCGGGAGCCCCGTCCGGCCCCCCGGCTGGCGATTGATCCGGATGTGACGGATTTCTACAGCTTCACCGTGGACAGCTTCCGGCTGGAGGGCTACGAGCCCTGGGCCTTTGGGGAGAGAATCGAGGTGGCCGTATGAACGCCATTGCCGCCGTGAGCCGGGACTGGGGCATCGGCCGGGCCGGGGAGCTCCTCTTTCACATTCCCGAGGATCTGCGCCGCTTTCGGGCCCTCACCACCGGCGGCACGGTCATCATGGGCCGCAAGACCCTGGACTCCCTGCCCGGGGGGCGGCCCCTGCCCAACCGCCGCAATCTTGTCCTCACCCGGAACGCCGCCTTCTCCCGCCCCGGCGTGGAGGCGGTCCGCTCCCCGGAGGCGCTTCTGACCCTGCTGGAGGGGCAGGACCCGGACCGGGTGTGGGTCTGCGGCGGCGGGGAGATCTACCGGCTGCTGCTGCCCTGGTGCGGGACCTGCCACATCACCCGGGTCTATGAGGCCCCGGAGAGCGACGCCTTTTTCCCGGACCTGGACCGTCTGCCCCAGTGGAGGCTGGCCCGATCCGAGGCCGCCCTGGCCCACGGGGACACGGCCTATCAGTTCCTGGTCTACGAGAGGGAGGGGGAAGGACCGCCATGCCGGAGCTGAACACCAATGTCCGCTATATCAAGGGCATCGGGGAGCAGCGGGCCAAGAGCCTGGAGAAGCTCCAGATCTTCACGCTGAAGGATCTGATCTCCTACTTTCCTCGGGACTATGAGGACCGCCGGACCTTCCGGAAAATCCGGGACCTGGAGCCGGGTGAGACCGCCTGCGTGACGGCCATGGCCGCGGCGGAGCCCACCCTGAACCGGGTGCGGAAGGGCATGGAGCTGGTGAAGGTGCGGGCCGTGGACGAGACCGGGGTTCTGGATATCACTTTCTTCAACCAGGTCTACATGCGCGACCACATCCAGGCCGGGGAGCACTACACCTTCTATGGGAAGGCCGAGGTCCAGGGGAGCCGCCGGACCATGGTGAACCCCCTGGTGGAGCGGGAGAACAGCCGGACCATGACGGGCCGGATCATGCCCGTCTACCCCCTCACCGCCGGCATCTCCCAGCTGACCATGACCCGGTCCGTGGAGCAGGGGCTGGCGGCCTGCCGGGATCTGCTGCCGGACCCCCTGCCCGACGAGGTCCGCCGGGACCACCAGCTCTGCCACACGGGCTACGCCTACGACCAGATCCATTTCCCCGACGACGAGAACACCCTGGCCATCGCCCGGCGGCGGCTGGCCTTTGAGGAGCTGTTCCTGCTGGCCGCAGGCATCCAGACCCTCCGCCGCCGGCGGGAGGATGTGACCTGCGCCCCCCTCCGGGATCTGGACCTCTCCGCCTTCTACGGCAGCCTGCCCTTCTCCCTCACCGGGGCCCAGCAGCGGGCTGTGGACGACATCGTCTCAGACCTGGCCTCCGGCCGGCCCATGAACCGGCTGGTCCAGGGGGACGTGGGGTCCGGCAAGACCATGGTGGCCGCGGCGGCCATGGTGTGCGCCGCCCGCAGCGGCCGGCAGGCCGCCCTCATGGCCCCCACGGAGATCCTGGCGGAGCAGCACTACAGGGGGCTGGCCCCCCTGCTGGAGGGGCTGGGGCTCTCCTGCGCCCTGCTCACCGGGGCCTCCCGGGCCAAGGAGCGGCGGGCGGCGCTGGAGGGGCTGGAGAGCGGCCGGATTCAGGCTGTAATCGGCACCCACGCCCTCATCAGCCAAGACGTGCGCTACCGGGAGCTGGGGCTGGTAGTCACGGATGAGCAGCACCGCTTCGGCGTGGGCCAGCGCGCGGCCCTGTCCAACAAGGGGGACCGGCCCCACCTGCTGGTCATGTCCGCCACCCCCATCCCCCGGACGCTGGCCCTCATGATCTACGGGGATCTGGACGTGTCCGTTATTGACGAGCTGCCGCCGGGGCGGCAGAAAATCGACACCTTTGCCGTCACCGGAGGCTACCGCCCGCGGATCTACAGGTTTCTGGCCAAGGAGATCGCCGCCGGCCGGCAGGCCTACATCATATGCTCCATGGTGGAGGAGAACGGCGCCGACGACCGCAAGGCGGTAACGGAGTACGCCAGGGTCCTCCAGGAGCAGGTGTTTCCCCAGCTGCGGGTGGCCTGCGTCCACGGGCGGATGAAGGGGAAGGAGAAAGACGCGGTCATGACCGCCTTTGCCGGCGGGGAGGCGGACATCCTGGTGTCCACCACTGTGGTGGAGGTAGGGGTGGACGTGCCCAACGCCACGGTGATGGTCATCGAGGACGCGGACCGCTTTGGCCTCAGCCAGCTCCACCAGCTCCGGGGGCGGGTGGGCCGGGGAAAGCACAAGTCCTACTGCGTCCTCATCACCGACAACCGCAGCGAGGAGACTCTGGCCCGGATGCGGGTGATGGCCCAGACCGGGGACGGGTTCCGCATCGCGGAGGAGGATCTGCGCCTGCGGGGGCCCGGTGACTTCTTCGGCCGCCGCCAGCACGGCCTGCCGGCCCTGAAGGTGGCGGATCTGAGCTGGGACATGGCCCTGCTGAAGGAGGCCCAGCAGGCCGCCCGGGAGCTGCTGGACCAGGACCCGGAGCTGGAGAATCACCCCCTCATCGCCCAGCGCACCTGGGAGCTGCTTGAGATCAACGACGGGGGGATGAATTGAGGGGGCAGAAAAATAAGTGGTGCGCGGACCAAGGTCCGCGCACCATTTCCATTTGTCAGATTACGGCTTTTCCTGCGACAGGCTGGCATTTGACGGCTCTGTGCAGAGGCGGGCGCCGCTCGCCCCCGCCCATCCAACAAGCCCCGCCAGCAGACCGCGTTTTTCTTTTGGGTTCCGCGCCCTCAGGTGGCGGGGCCGTCCTCCGGCTCCTCCAGCGTCCAGGGCAGGGTGAGGCCGAACTCCAGATCAAAGTGGGGCTCCGGGAAGTCCGGCGCGCCGTATGGGTAGATCTCGTGGCAGCAGGTCCCCTGGGCCCCCGGCTTGCCATGGCCGTCCAGGATGCGGCCCGCCACGCGGCAGCTGAACTGGTAGAGATGGCCGCCCTCCTGCCGGTACAGCTCACACACATAGGTGGCTTTCTCCGGCGGAATGCCCAGCCTGTCCAGCGGCTCCAGCACAAATTCCGGCAGCCGCCGCTCCCGGGCCAGGGCCAGGAAATTCCGGCAGGGGCCGCAGCGGCACCCCCAGGGCTCCGCCTGGGCGTACCACCGCCGGGTTGCGGCCTCGTCCACCTCCGTCTGGAAGCCGAAGAAGGTATGGCGCTTTGTCTCTCCCATGGTCATGCCTCCCCGCTCTTATAGATAGAAAATGGTGGGCGGACCCCCGGCGCCGCCCCCCACCCAGGTGTCAGAATAAATCAAGAACGGAATAGCACAACACAGAAAACCAAAAA
>CANAZG010000087.1 GCA_947365965.1 uncultured Clostridia bacterium | reverse complement strand
GCACCTGTATCGTTTCTGGGTAGTGCATTTCCGCTTCAAACGCAAGGTTCCCAGCCACCATATGCTGCCAAACAGTTTCCTCCACCAACTCCGCCCTGCCAACCTCATAGCTGTCCAGCTCGTGGGTCGTATCGATCCGCCGCAGGAATTCCTCCTCCGTCAGTTGGCGCAGCTTCTCAAACCGCTCCTGCTGTGTCGCCCGCTCCATCCCATCAAAGGTCACCTCAAAAATATTCCGCAGACAGACCTGTGTGCGGATTGGATTTTCTAACACATACAGCAGATCCTCTGCGGCGTTCAGCAGGAATGACGCACTGCCATCGTCCTCCGCCTGCAAACTCTGATGCAGAAGCTCTCCCAAGACGAAGAAGCTTACCGGGTCACTCTTCTGGAGTATGGACGGCAGCAGCAGTGCTTCCGCCACAAGGTCTTCAAAGCCGGCCACGGAAATATCAAGCCGCACCTGAAATAGCGGATGCTCTTCCCGAAAGCGTTTGATCTCTCTGCGGTATCCACGATAATCGATTTCTGTGGCGGCAATCAAATCCTTCGCTGGTGTGATAGCTGGAAGCTGCTTCTCCGTCCCATCCCCATAGCGGAGCACCGCAGAAAACAGCCCAGCTCCTTTCTCCACCAACAGCAGCTGCGGCCCACTAAGCAATTTATTTTCCAAAAAGATCACTTCCTGATGTAAAACCCTCTATGCCTATTCTATCATGGAGCTGTCCCAAAGGGAAGGGGTACGGTTGGTGGCCAATAGAAATTTACGAAAGGAAGATGAACATGAAATTATCTGAGTACAAAAGCTATGACGACCTGCCACTGTTCCTCAATGCGGCGATAGTGGCAAAGGTGCTGGGCATTGCCTCATCCAGCAGCTACGAGCTGATGCATGAAGCGGACTTCCCCATTTATTCTAAAGATTGGCAGTCAGCTGGTAGTCCCCCAGGAGAAATTTGTGAAGTGGGTGGAGCAGCACACGAAGGCTGGTGACAGCGGTTGAGCAGGCGGCAGAACACCGATCCCTTGAAGAACACCTTCCCATTCCCCAACGAGATTTTCATCCTCGGGCTTTGTCCTGGCGAGCTGGCCGTCTGCTCCTATCTGCTCTGCTGTGCCAACCGGAAAACGGGCCAGTGCTGGCCCAGCTACAAGGCGATCGGCAGAGCGGTGGGCATGACGGAAAACACTGTCGCAAAATATGTCAGCAGCCTCGAAGGCAAGGGCCTTATCCAAACCGAAAATACTACCGTCACCACCAAGGCGGGCATAAAGCGGAATGGGAACCTGCTCTACACCGCCTCCCCGTTCCAAAATGTTTTGGAAGCCCACTATCAGCGGCAGTTGGAGCTGCTGGCACTTGGAAACCGCCCGCACTCGCTTCCAGCTCAATGCGTAACCACCCGGTTTCGCATTGTAAGGCCCTTTGCGGCCCTTCTGTGAACCGGATGGAGTGAGGCGCACACCTCCCCCACATAAAACGCGGTGCCGGCCCCCGTGTAGCCCGCTGTGCGTGAGTGTGTGCAGCCTGGTCCCGCCACAGTGACGTGGGGGCACCGGGTAAGGTAGTGCAGAAGCGCCCCGTTGGGGCGGATGCCTGCCTCGCCGAGGCCCTGCCCCGGCCCCCCTACCCCTAAAGGGGGCCCAGCGAAGCGGGTTCGATGGGGAGAGGAGGCGCAGCGAAATGAGCGAGCCCTGCCGCTTGCGGCAGGGCGAGGGATATGCAGCTTGCGCCGGCGAGGGAGAAAGGAGTTTAATGCAGAAAAAGAAAACCGAAATCATCACCGCCAGGATGACCCCGGCGGATAAGAAAGCCATCCACCAGCGGGCCAAGGCCGCTGGCATGACCGTCACGGACTGCCTCACCACCTGCGCCAAGGGAAAGGAGATCGTGCGGGCGGACGGCCCGGACAACCTGCTCTCTGAACTGAAAGCCCAGGGACGCAACCTCAACCGGCTCACCACCCTGGTCAACATGGGGCGGATCACCATTCTGCGCGGAGACGATCTGATCAGTGAGTACACCCGGCTGTGCGACACGCTGGGCGCGCTGGTTCGGGAGGTGCGCTGATGGCAACCTTCACCGCAATCCGATGCAAGAAACAGTCCGCCAGTTCCATGCGCGGCGTGATCGACTACGTAGAGCAGGAGAAAAAAACGCGCCTGGGTGACGCGTGGCTGGTCTCCGGCAGCAACTGTGTTCCACAGTCCGCCTTCATCGAGATGCAGATGACCAAGGAGCGTTTCCGCAAAGCTGACGGGACACAGTTCTACCACTTCGTCCAGTCCTTCTCCGCAGAGGATAACGTCACGCCCCAGGAGGCCAACTCCATCGGCCTGGAATTTGCCCAACGGCAGTTCCCGGACTTCGAGGTGGTGGTCGCCACCCACTTCAATACTGGAACCTATCATAACCACTTTGCCGGTGCGCCCATAAGGGGCAGAGTAAATCCGCATAGCAAGCGGCAGGTGTGAGGTTTCAAGCCTGTGGTCAACGGCTAACCAGGCGGGGGAACCCAAAGGGGACAACAGCATGACCGTAACGCTGCAAGTTGGCAAGTTGTTATGCCACGACTGAGCAGTGAGACCAAAAGTTCATAAGGGTAAAGCCTGGATTGGCTGAACGGCAGTCCGAGGGACATTTGTGGTGGTCGCAGCGGAAGACAGCTATAACCGTTGCGCTGTGCATCTCAAGCGTGGAATTACACACGTTAAAGAGCAAAACCAAATGCACAGCCCATATGTATCAGCATAAGAGGACGAAAACCGCACCCGACAATGAACGCAGCTTTTTACTCTGCTGCTAAATGGGGATTGCCTAAGTTGGAACGCTCAAAGAGCTATGGGCGCAGACCCTGAATATCCAAATATGGCAACGGAGCCGCCGTAGTAGTCCGAGCGTGTTAATGGCACATACATGGCGAAGGGCGGCAGTTTTCTCAATTCAATACAAAAGAGAGGAACATGCGTGAGGCATGAGAAATCCAGAAAATGTATTGAACAGTCTGCAAAAACATTCCTCGCAACCCGGCTATGTCTATGGCAGGCTGTACCGCAACCTGTTCAATCGGAAATTTTTCCTGCAAACCTACCAAAATATCTATGCCAGCCAGGGAAACATGACCGCAGGCACAGACGGGAAGACCATCGACGCCATGAGCTTAGAGCGTATTGACCGGCTCATCGTGGCCCTGAGAGATGAACGTTATCAGCCGAAACCGTCAAGACGGACTTATATCCCAAAGAAAAACGGGAAACTGCGCCCACTGGGAATCCCGTCCATTGACGATAAATTGGTGCAGGAGGTTATTCGGATGCTGCTGGAATCTGTGTATGACGACAGTTTTGAAGATACCTCCCATGGCTTTCGCCCCAACCGGAGCTGCCATACGGCGCTGAGGATGATACAAAACCGCTTCACCAGATGCAAATGGTTTGTGGAGGGAGACATCAAGGGCTTCTTCGACAACATCGACCACAATGTCATGATCGACATTCTCCGCAAGAGGATAACAGGCGAGCGCTTTCTGCGCCTAATCCGCAAGTTCCTCAACGCCGGATATATTGGACAAAGTTCACAAGTCCATTCCCTGTAAAGACCCGCTGGACGCAAATTTCCGGCGACTGCAATATGTTCGATATGCGGATGACTTCATCATAGGGATTATCGGGGGAAAATCGGATGCACAGACAATCAAACAGGAAATCGGCAGATACATTGCCGACTATCTGAAACTGGAGCTATCCGAAGAAAAGACACTTGTGACCCAAGCGACTGACAAAGCAAAATTCCTTGGCTATGAAATCAGGGTTACACCGCAAAGCAACCACACCAGGAAAACCAAGAGAGGTACAACAGCAAGAAATTACAGCGGCCACGTCATGCTGGAAGTTCCAACGGCAGCAATTCAGAAAAAGCTGCTGGAACTCCATGCAATGAAAATCGAAGTCCATGGCGGAAAGGAAATATGGAAAGCTGCCCATCGGGGAGAACTCACTGGGCGGACTGACCTGAATATCCTGGACCAGTACAACGGAGAGGTACGGGGCTTCTGCAACTACTATGCCATCGCTAACAACCGCTCCAAGCTCCACAAATTCCGCTGCATCATGGAGTATAGCTTCTACAAAACGCTGACCTGCAAATATCGTACCTCAAAACGCAGAACCATTGAAAAATACCGCATCGGAAAGGACATCGGCGTCAAATTCCAGGACAAGAACGGTAAGGAGCGTGTCAGGCTGCTATGGAAAGGCAGTCTTGCGAAAGAAAGCTATCCGCTGGGGGCGGAAGCAGACATTGTCCATAAACCAAAGGGTATCTTGAAAAAGCCGA
The DNA here is from genome assembly GCA_947365965.1 of uncultured Clostridia bacterium. Classification (GTDB taxonomy): domain Bacteria; phylum Bacillota; class Clostridia; order Oscillospirales; family Oscillospiraceae; genus Pelethomonas. The sequence continues at coordinate 6,818 of CANAZG010000087.1, read as the reverse complement.
GCCTTGCCAACCGGCTGAGAGCCGGGCGGTGCGAATGGTGTGGAAAAGAGACCTTAGAGCTTGTTATGCACCAAGTCAGGGCTTTGAAAGAGCTGGACGAGAGCCAGCCCTGGGCAGCATTCATGAAGAAGATAAACCGGAAAACACTGGTGGTCTGCCAAGAGTGCCATGCCAAAATTCACAGTGCAGACTGTGAGAAGATGGAAAGCCGGATACAGCGAGAGCTGTAAGTCCGGTGAATACCAGGCCGGCCTGCGCGGCAACAGTTGGAAGCTGGATCTCATCCAAGCCATCAACGAGGCGCTGGAATACGCCACCAGCCGGGAAAGTTTCATCGAAAACAAGGAGATAGAAGGTTATGAGGTCTTCTGGTCTGACAGCCGGAAACATATCACCTTCACCTGTCCCAACGGGCGCAAATGTCGGGACAGCAGCCTCCACGACGAAACCTTCCTCAAAGAAAACCTGGAGATGCTGTTCCTCTACCGTCAGGCCACAGGCTTCCGTCCCCAGACGGCGGGGCCGGACGAGGGGTGGATGGGAGAATTGGCCGCCGGGTGGTTCCAGGTGGCGGCCGACCTGGAGCACGACGATGAGTGGCAGCTCCCCGCGCCGCCCACCTGGACAGACAGCAAACAGCGCCGCCGCGAGGCCATCAAGAAAATGGCCATGGGCCAGAAGTTCAGCGGCGACCAGCACTGCGAGCAAACCATGTGACCCTCTGTAAAATCTGCGCCGCAGAAAACAATAGGGGAATCCCTTGCTGTGCAATCTGCTTCATTTGTGACCCTGTTTTTCTCCACGCCACCGCCCCTATTGTGCTTGACTTCCTAACATTCCTCCAGCATGGTTGTGTTTGCCAAAAGCACAATAAAAACTGAAGGGAGAAGTCATCATGAACAGAAAACGGGAAGCAGTATTTATGGGGCTCGGCATCCTGACAGGTCTCGCGTTGAGTGGGCCAGCAGCTCAGACAGCCACCAGCATCACTGCCACACTGAGCAGTCAACCAATTTACGTGGACGGCCAGAAAGTCTCCATGACCGCCTACAACATCGGCGGCAACAATTACGTCAAGCTCCGGGACATTGGCAGGGCGGTGGATTTCGGTGTGACCTATGACGCCTCCACCAACTCCGTCTGCATCGATAGCACACAACCATACCAGGAGGAAACCTCCGCCGCACCGTCCGGCCCCACCGAGGAAAGCGTCCAGGCCGTCTTGCAAGCTCTTCGCAAGCAGTATCCTCACGGCTCCACATGGCCCGCGCCCTACCGCTCTACCAGCAACGGGCCATACTACAGCGGCATGAACTGCGCAGGCTGGGCCACCCTGTGTTCGGACGCAGCTTTTGGAACCCACCCTGGCGGCGGGTGGACAACCCGAGCTGGAATCAAATCCGCCCCGGCGATTTGGTCAGGTACGATAACGAACGCAATGGACACGTCATCGTAGTAATAAAGATTGACGCGGAGTGGGTCACCTTCACAGACAGCGGCACCACCCAAAAAGCATACTGGGGCGGGCAGTACCCCCGCTGGTGGCTGGAACAGCAACCCGATCTCACCCTCTACACCCGCTATCCAGAATAATGGCACTTTGAAACGCAAGCGGGCGGCGCTCCGCAGACACGGGACGCCACCCAGTTTGTTTCCCCGTGTCGGCCCCTTTGTGCGCCGCTGTGCGGGGGTGCGGATTGCACCACTGCCTTCAAAGAAAAGAACCGCCAACGCAGATGAAAAAAGATATGTCTGAACTGATAATCTTTCTCATTTGCCATGGCTATTCCCGCCAGCCTGTGGTATGGTGTGTCGCTGCAAAGGAGGCAAAAACGATGCGAAATACCTTGGAAGATCTCTACTATGGCAACATCACGCCCAATGCGCAGGACATGGCACCCCACTCAGAGCTGAAGCGGGCGGCAGACCGTGTCGCCCGCTTCGAAAACCAACTCACGGAACAACTTGATGAAGCTGGGCAGGCAGTGCTGGGAAAACTCGTTGAATCACAGCATGAGATAGACGGAATCACAGCACTGGAAAATTTCATCCTGGGGTTCCGGCTGGGAGCCAAAATTACAATGGAGTTGTATGGATGAAAACGATGGCGATATTAGAACTGGAGGTTGATAATCAATGACAAAACGCCGCGCCAACGGCGAAGGGAACCTGCGGAAGCGTTCCGATGGCCGCTGGGAGGGCCGATATACCGCAGGCTACGACCCCGACACCGGCAAGCGCATCATCAAAAACGTGTTGGGCCGCACCCAGGCCGAGGCCAAGGAAAAACTCAAGGCGGCGGTGGAGCAGGCCCAGCAGGTGGACGTCACCCGCACCGACGAGTACACTGTGGCCAGCTGGCTGCGCGCCTGGTACGATCTCTACGCCCTGCCTAACATCCAGCAGGCCACGGCAGACCGCTACAAGCTGATGATCGAAACCTACACCATCCCTCGGATCGGGAAGATCAAGCTGAAGAAGCTGACCTCCCGCGACCTGCAAAAGCTCTACAAAAATCTGATGGAGCATGGCCGGGTGAACCAGCGGAGCGGCCATGGCAATCCCGGCCTGAGCAGCACCACCGTCCGAAGCGTCCACCTGATGCTCCACAGTGCCTTTGAATAGGCGGTCAAGGAACGCCTGATTGCCAGGAATCCCACCGATGACTGTATCGCCCCGAAAGTGCAGAAGGTGGAGATGAAAACCCTCCGGCCCGAGCACCTCAAAGCCTACCTGGACGCCGCCGATGCCAGAGGAGTGCTCCCCATGTTCTATCTAGAACTGGTGAGCGGCCTGCGGAAGGGCGAGCTGGTGGCCCTCCTCTGGGATGACCTGGACATCGCAAACCGTACCATTTCGATCAGCAAGCAGTACATCAAGAACCCCAGCGGGAAGCTGGCCCTCTCCCGGCCCAAGACCGAAACCTCGGTGCGGAGGGTGTCCATCCCCCAAGAAGCGGTGGAACTGCTGATCCAGGAGCATGAGAAGCACCCGGAGAATCCATATATGTTCCCTTCCAGCGCCACCGGGGAGATGTACTACCTCGACTCCGTGGTGAAGCTCCACGAGAAGATCCTTAAGGATGCCGGACTGGAGCATATCCGATTCCACGATCTCAGGCACCCAAATGTCAAGCCCAAGACAAAAATAAAATGGTGATTTTATTTGTACAAAATCACCATTTTATTAAATGCTACCCGTTTTGAGGAAATTCATATAGTCGCACGACAGCAAAAGTTGTATCACACACCTTTTGCATAAGAGACCGCTCATCATCACACAAAACATGGGTGCTACCATCGTTTTCTTTTACACTAATGCATTCCATCATACGCCCCAGTTCTAGTTCCGATTCTGTAAGCTCAGAATCGACATTTTTCTCTCGAATAACGTTAAGAAATCGCTCATATGGAACCTGCTTACTCATACAACGGCTGGATAAAATTGCGATTTGCTTATTGTTGAACTCGGGCCTTTCAAAAATGTCGGACTTTTTAAGACAGTCACGAATTTTTTGGGGATCATCTGATACAATACGGCATTCACTGCCTTTTACATAGGCCGGTTCCTCATGATGAAGCAAATGCCCACAAAATACTTTTATGTAATGTGGAACAAGATCGCTAAGTTCATCTGATAGTATTTTTTCAAGGGCTGACCAGAACATATTATCAGTGAAATTCAAGTAATTCTTATCATCTTGCGGATTTTTAACCCATTCTTCGAGAGTAGTACCACTGGGAAAAATCGCATGATGCTTTTGCATCCAATTGACAACTTGCTCTGCCATCCACTCTGAAACAACAATATGCTTATTGAAAACGACTTGCGAATAAGAAAAGAATTTGTTGATTAAATACTGGTCCGCTGCTGCAATCCCCTTTGGGGTAACGCATAGGATTCTTTTTCCCCGATAGTTTCCAACTGTTAGACATCGAATTAATTGCTCAATTTCAAAACTCCCAAAACTTGTACCTGAGAAAGTTGCATCGCGCATCAAATAATCAATACCATCTGCATCAAGTTCAGAGTGTAGAATCTGGACAAGCAAAGGATCAATCTCTGCGCGCTCAACATTACCTGTTATGATATCTGCTATTATTCCTGGAGCACCTTGCCCGCATTCGGAAACAATTATATCCCGAATTTTTTGATTATACTGAACAATTAAACTCCCTATTGCTTCATGATGTCGCCCAGTAGATTTTGACATCAGTGTAATTTTAGGTTCTATTGAAAATCCTTCAATCTTTGACTTTACTTCGTCAATATTATTCAAGCAGAATTGGTCGTCTTGAACTTCTTGTAGTGCAAATGGTTTGCGATAGGGAGATTCACAAACATGGGAAAGTGGGTAGTGTCCAATATCGTGTAATAACCCGGCAAGCCTTAACATTTTCCGTTCTGAGATCTTTAAGCCTAAACTTTGTGCCATTTTATCGGCAATATGCATAACACCAAGCGAGTGGATAAAACGCGTATGCTCTGAGCCCGGAAAAACCCAGTTTACAACACTTAACTGTTTGATGCTTTGCAATCGCTTGAAAAGCAACGTTTCCATAATTCTGCGCTCTGCTTCTGTATAAGGAATAAAGCCATGCACATTGTCAAGGATTTGCCCCAGAAATGCTATTCTTTCTTCCATAGGTCACCGAAAAAGTCCTTCCACTAACTCAAAAGCAGACAAATTCGCCTCATGGTTATCCAAATGTGGTTTTCGCTTTTCCAATTCTGCCACAACATCTTCAGCATTAGCATTGAAACTCAGAATGTTTTCATGCAAATAATGGAGTGACGCCAATGCCTCCACCCATCTACTCATCGTGTAGTTCTCTCGCTTGGATGAATGAATTATGTTATACAAACGGTTGACACTTTCTGCATTTTCTTCAGATAGAGATAATGTATACCTTTCTTTTCCATCCTCATAGTACATATCGTCCTGCAGTTCTTGTGAGTAGGGACCATGCCGATACCATCTAAACCCATAGTCCCCTACAGGGACCCCCATATCCTGTAATAAATAAATTCCTTTCTGCATTTCCATCCTTTTATCAAAATCAGAGTAGGAAAAATCGCAATCATATAAAACCTTGTAAATTGGTAGCAAATATCTATTAGCCACGTTTCCTCCCCCTTCACTACTTTGAATACTATTATAGATTATCTTCTCCATTATAATAGCATCAAATTGCACAAAAATATATGCAATTTTTCTACAAATATATCAATTGATTTTCGTGCAATTTGTCTTTTGCAAAATTCTTACACTGTACTCTATAAAGTTGTTTGCATTATTGAGGTAATTTTTGAATCCCAAAGAAAACACAGTATATTGTGCTTGGTTCAATCCTCAAAATATATAGCAAAACTGTACTTAATTGTACAACTATGTGCATCTAATTATTTCTATTTTACCACTGCATTAACCATTTGGCCACAATCTTCCCCCTACTGTCTACTACAACCTTATCAATACAGTCCACAATTTCACTGAGCGGAATATCTTTACTGCTAGCAGAAAGGAGCTTGCGGAACCTGGCATATTGCTTTTCATAGGCATCCTTGCTTTCTGTGGCCTGAATAAGACCCTCTTTCGCATGATTCGCAACATCCTGTACCGCGCGAAATTCTTCCTTGCTGATTTCTCCCTGCATATACTGTTCGTAGTGCTCCATTGCGTTGATCCAAGCTGTCGTCTTACGCTGTGTGAGATCAGCAATCTGCTCTGCGTACTCTTGAATCTTCTGCTTATATGTTGAATTTGTGATATAGCGCTCATTCACATAGTCTTTCAACTGGCGGTAGATTGCATTAAACACATCTTCCTCTCGGGCATACATCCCGGTACATTTATCAGCTCCCAAGCGATTTTTGGTGATGCAGGTAAAAAAGTGCCAATCGGCATGGCCGGTGCCGCGTTTGCGCTGCATCTTTCCACCGCAGCACCCACAAATCACCTTGCCCTTCAGAATGTTATCTGCCGACTGTCCCTGCGGAACCACGTTATATGCCCTGGCCTGGAATGCTTTCTGAATGGCATCGAACGTGCCTGAATCGACCAGCGGTTCATGGGTGGCCTCCACCGCCCGCTTTTCCTTCCCTTGTACCAGCATCCCAGTGTATGTGCGATTGGTAAGGATATACTTGACTGACCTGCTGTTCCAACTGCCGATGCCATCATCAAAGTCCCCATCCAAACCGTGAGCCCTGGCGTACTGGATCGGGGTGGGAAGGCTCCGATCATTCAAGTACCGAACGATACCGGTCACACCAGTGCCGCTTGCAGCCATCTCAAAAATCTTCCGAACAATAACGGCGGCTACCGGGTCAGGAACAAGTTGGCCGGGATTCTCACTGGATTTTTGATAACCAAATGGGGCTCTTGGCCCGATAAACTCACCATGTTGTGCTTTCATGTCTAAAACAGCCTCAACTTTCATTTTTGTTTCAATGGACACCCGCTCATTGAGCAGATTAATGAGCGGTATGCGTGTTCTGGATTGGATATATGTAGATTTATCTCTGTTGGTTATGCCATCGGTGGTATCAAACTGGTCGTTAATTGATATAAAACGGACGTTTTCATGAGGAAAGAACATTTCAAGGTAATAACCCACAGTGATGTAGTCTCTCCCCAAGCGGGAAAGGTCTCTTTGTGTCAACTAAACACCAAATTTTTTACGGATGCCAGAGGCGGCTAACAGGTCTTTTCCAGACCGCCCCCGGCATCCGCTTTATCGTGAGGTAGAAACCTTTATCTGTTGTCATGTCTCTGCATATCAAACACATCCCGGAACTTCCAGACGATCTCGATC
>CANAZG010000086.1 GCA_947365965.1 uncultured Clostridia bacterium | reverse complement strand
ACAGGTTTTGCAGGACCAAATAATGATTTTTCACCTCATGGCGCAGCTCCCCCAGAGCGGCGGCAAGCTGCTCCCGTGTCAGGCTTTCACGGGCGGACAGCACCTGTAGTAATTCCGCTTCCCGTTCGCTCCTGTGCCAGCAGTACGATGACCACAACACACCCTGCCTGTTTTCCGCTTCTGTTCGGCCAGCCGGTATACTGTCCATTTGCTCACTGAATACGCCTTCGCTATCCCCTCGGCATTATGGGTAGCTTCATAGCCTCGTACCAGTAGTTCCCGCGCTTCATTGGGTAGCATACCATCATCTCCTGCCACTGTTATACCACTGCTGTCAACTCTTGGCTTTATTTTTGATCGTTGCTATAATTGGTATGAGATCATCCCCCGGTCAGCTGGAACGGCGGGAAGTAACCATCGTTTCATCGCCGGACGCAATCTTCTCTCCTTTCACCTCCGGCATGAAAAAACGCCCGGCAAGTCATCCTGCCGGGCGTCCTTTTTGGGGGAGAGATTAGAGCTTCTCGCGGACCTTGGCAGCCTTGCCGACGCGGTCACGCAGGTAGTAGAGCTTGGCGCGGCGCACAACACCGTGGCGTACAACCTCGATCTTGTCGATGGTAGGTGAGTGGAGGGGGAACACCTTCTCCACTCCGATGCCGTAGGACATGCGGCGCACAGTGATGGTCTCCTCAATGCCGCCGTGCTTCTTGGCGATGATGATGCCCTCGTAGACCTGGATGCGCTCACGGGCACCCTCCTTAACCTTGACGTGGACCTTCACGGTGTCGCCTACCAGGAGCTCGGGCATCTCCTTAATCTGGGATTTGGTCAGTTCTTTGATAAGATCCATGAGAATTTTCCTCCTAATATATAGGCGTTCTTAACAATTTGCATAGACAGACACATGGTCGTCCCGCCCTTGACAGAGGACCGCCCTTTATTACCATAATAGAATACCACATCCGGAAGGAAAATGCAAGGGGTATTGGGGGAGTGTCCAGGGCGGAAAATGTCAAGGGTTAAATGCAGAAAAATCTAAAATTCTTTTTTGTGCAATATTTACAAAAGCAGTTCCATCCCCTCGACCCCCGCCTCCTGGGCAAGCTCCATCAGCACCCGCCCGGCACACCTTCCCCCAAGGATGCCGCGCAGGTATTCATTTACCCACCGCTGGACCTGTAGCGTGTCGTCCTCCGTTATCCCGGTGAAGTCTGTCCCCTTCGGGACCTTCCGCCGAATCATGCGGTTTCCGTTCTCGTTGCTCCCTCGTTCGTAGGCACTATAAGGGTGGCAGTAGTAGATATGTGTCCGGTCCCCTTCGCCGTCCACGGCCCGCGTCATTCCCTCCCAGTCCTGAAACTCGCTTCCGTTGTCCACGGTGATAGTCTGGAATATCCGCCGGAAGTTGAAACTTCCCAGCTTCTTTTCCAGCATATCCAGCACCGCCACCACGCTTGCCATTGTCCCGTCCGGCAGGAGGAACATAAGGTCCGCCCGCGATTTCCGCTCCGTCATGGTCAGGAACCGCTTCTTGCTCCCGCCCTCCTTGGCAGACAGCACGGAGTCCATTTCCCAGTGAAACGGTTCTTCCCGCGTCCCCACTTCCTCCGGCCTGTCCTCGATGCTCTCACCCTTCGGTGCCCTTGCCGCCTGTACCTTCTTGTGCTCTGTCTTTTTCTTCCCGCCCATCGGCAGGCTCTTGTTGGTCACTCGCAGAAATACCCCGTCGTTGATGTACTTATACACGGTCCACTTAGATAGGGTCACGGAGAAGGTCAAGCCGTCCTCCTTGATTTTGTGCAGGGCCGCTTCCGGGGAGTATCCATCATCCGCGATTTTCCCCTCGATGTAGTTCGCCAGCTCGTGGTCGTTCCCCAGTTTGATGTCCGGCCCCTTTGCCCGCAAATTCTCCTGATACTTCCGCTCCGCTGTCTCCGCGCAGTACACCAGCCTGTCCACAAGATTAGTATCCCGCTGGACGGTCTGCCCCCGCTTGACTTCCCTCATTATCGTTGTATAGTCTACTCGGAGAGTGCGCGCTATCTCCGCCTTGCTTTTCTTCGCCTTTAACATTTTTTCAATTTTAAGCCGGTCTTTCCATTGCAGGTGCGAAAACATCCGTCCTTTTTCGCTGCTCATAGCGGGATCCCCCCTTGCTTTTTGTGGGATATTACCGCATAATAACGCAGAAAGTCAATAGCTCAATCGTTCTAAAAACAGAGTTGCCGTAGGCTAAAAAGCCTACGGCAAAATTATTTTTCTTCTGCCTCCAGAAGCCAATCGGTTGTCACGCCCAGCGCCCCGGCAATGGCCCGCAGCTCAAAGTCCTGCACCATCCGCAGGCCGTTTTCAATCCGGCTGATGCAATCCCGCTCCAGGATAACGCCGTTCACCTGCACCCGTGCCGCCAGGTCCGATTGTGTGCATCGCTGCCTCGTTCGTTCTTGCCTAATTCTCTCTCCCGATACGTTCCGCTGGCCGTTGTAGTTAAAGGCTTTCACTCTGTCACCCCCGAAATTGTGTGCAGCATTACATATTTTTGTTTGACATTACCACATTGTCGGTGTATCATTATGGCAATATCCCACTTGTGGTAATATCACACAAACATAATCGAGATAAAAAGGAGATGCAATCAATATGGCCCTCATATCGTGTCCCGAATGTGGCAAAGAGATTTCCGACGCGGCGCGGTCCTGCCCGCATTGTGGCTACGCTATACGGGAAGCAGCCGCAAACCAAATCAAGCGCACCCCGCTAACCGAAAAAACACCCTCACGCGGGTATGGTTTGTTCCTGTGCATCTTAGGTATGGTAGTTACCCTTGGTGGCCTTTTATTCTGCTTGTTCTTCCTGCCTCTCGGAATCATCGGGCTTGCTGTCAGCGCGATGATGATTCTTGCCGGTGTCGAGCAATTCAAGGACGCGCAAAACGGCGTGTGTCCGTATTGCGGAAACTCCGTAACAGTCCCCACAAAGGACCTTACCTGCAAATGTACGCATTGCCACAAAACAAGCACGAAAAAAGACAACTTCCTGGAAACGATTAACCCCTAAAGGTGGTGATGTCGTGTCTTTTTTTACTATTACAACTTCATCCAGTTCTTGTTACATTGACGACCCGCCGCTTCACAAGCACAGTCCTTTCCCCATCATCCCCTTGTCCGCCTTTGACGGCTATGTTTCTCCCTCTGGTGGTCTGATAAGCTACGGTTGCTTCGATATAAGAGGGAAAAATCTTTCCACAAAACGAAAAGTCCGCCGATACTTCGAGGCGCAAACAGAGGAATTAGCTCGTAAACTCGCAGAGGACGGCGGCATGGCTGGCCCGTTTGAGGTTACTGTGCGCCCCAGCAGGCCCGCCGAAGGCTGTCCCGGTATCACAGACGAGGACGCGGCCAGCGCTGACGCCCAGCTTGCCGAAATGCGCGAGGGCATCCGCCGCCCGGTCCCGGCCTGGCAGCTTTCCAACCGCAACGGCGAAATCAAGCGCATCAAGGACCGTCTCGCCCAGCTTCGCAAAGTGGACGAAATGGAGCATACCGAAATCGAATTTGACGGCGGTACGATTATCACCAACGAGGAAATCAACCGCGTGCAAATCCTTTTCGACGAAAAGCCCGACGAGGCAAGGTTGAAAAACCTTTTCTGCATTTAATTTACTACTTCAGCGAAACTGCGCAATGCTCCGGTTCAGCTTGACAGCCTCCGAAAGCGCCGCCTATAAATCTGCCATGCTGGGCCTCCTTCCTATAAGTGTTCCTTTAAGGTCTGCCGAACGGACTGGATATGCGCCAGCCACTGCTGAAGGATTTTCTCGTTCGCCCATCCCTGATATTTCCAATGCTCCGGGTTCTGGACGTTTTCCAGCTCTGTCAAAAGGGGCGGCAAATCATTTCCTGTGACAATGAAGTTTTTGATATGGTACTCAACCGGATCCAGCGCGTGAAGAAAGATGCGTAATGAACATACCGCCTGCATCGATGTGGATGCAGGCGGTATGTTCTTATCAGCGCATAAAAACTACCCCAAATCAGAAAAAATCCTGTAAGGGGTAGTTGGTGAGGTAAACAGATTTTTGCCGACTGATTCCGTAACTTTTTAGCGCACATAGCGGAAAAGAACAAAAAATCGTCCGGATTCTAAACAAATCCGAACGATTCTATGGCAAAGGTGGCCAAATCTGATACAAATGCACACCCTTGCTTGCTGGGGGTGCATTGTACAAGGGTGTGCATAAAAATAATTAAGAATTGCTATATTCAGCAAGATTGATAAACGACTTACTTATGTATACGTAGTAGCCATCGGGAAATGTAATTTGCATATCCCAAAGTTTCCACACTCAACTCTTGACCTATGTTTATAAACGAATTTAACGTTCCCTCTTCAACGCCTGCTATTCCAAGGTTCCCCATAAATATGTACCCGTCTTGCTTGCAATTATCTTTATAAAATGTAACAAGTACATACCGACGTTCTATTTTTTCGACTATCGCTGAATATGTTGGTACAATTCTGCGAGCAGAATTCTTATTGATAAATCTATCAATTCGACTATTTACAGCAAGTTCTATCCGCAATGCAGGATGAATAATCATCTTCCAAGGGGCATCAATTATTAAATTATACTGCTCTTTATATTCCCATCTAGGAGAATGATCCCTATTTAAATAATTGCCGATTACACCAATTCTATACATATCGCCTAAGACCGTCCTTGGATTGGATGCCAAGGTACTCTGTGGATATAAAGTCTCTGCCCGCTCGGTGATTTCTTGAAACGTGAACAACGCCTTAAACCCTTTCAAGCAATTGAAGATACACTCAATTTCCTCGGCGCTATAGAGCGCACGCATTTCTTCCTGCACTTCTACTAAGCACTGTTTTGAATACGTGGGCATAAAGGTATCAAACGTGTTCTGGTTAAACTTGGAGAAGTTTTTAGAGTTCTTTGATTGGGCAGATAGCAACAATCGCACAATATCTCTTGGTTTATGCCATGTATTATCCAATATATAGCTACAGACATGCACATTATAAACTGTTGTTTCAAACCATTTCCTTATAATATAATCACGAGAAATAGGGGCAGTCGTATTCTTTTCTTCTGCGCTTTGAATTTTCTTAAGAAGGACCCCCACAATTGGATGATCAAAAGAATTTGTATTTGTATGCTCCCAAATTAGCCGCTCATCGTATCCCTGCATAATTTTATGTAATTGATTGGACTGGATAAACCGATTAATTGCGTGTATGATTTCGAGTCGCACCGAACAAATAATTTTTGTCCCACTTTGAAAAATATCGTTCAACTGTTTTACTGTAAAAAGCAAGTCGCGAATCATTCTCAAGTCGCGATAAAATGTTTCATTTTCCCCTCTATAGGCTTCCAGTTCATCAATAAAGATATAATAGGGCGTATCGCTACGCTTTAAACACCGGGCTAAATGGTCTGCCTTATCAATTATTTTTACAAATTCAGTGTAACTTTTGCTCTTGTCGAAATTGCGCTGGGATAGATCCAATGGTTCCAGATTAATGCTTGGAGTAAATGTACCACGCTCTGGTTCAGGCGTTGCAGTAAGAGTAACCTTGGCAGGAATATGCATTTTCTCCTTCTCAATAGTTTTATTAACTTTGCTGAGTTCACTCAAAAAATCGGCCCAATTTTTATCATTTTCGAATAGACTGCCATTAAAAAATTCGTTATCAGAAATAATTTTTTGGTAAAATTGCCATCTCCAAATGTATGTAAAATCACATTCTCTATTCTGTCCTAACGATGCAACCCTGTTGTCTATGGCGATAGAAGTAGAAATTGATTGAGAAATGGCGTTGAATTTTTCCCGAGTAACATGGCTAAATCCGCTATCAAAAAAGATAAAAGATGAACAAGCAGAAACATCGTTAACTTTTATATAATTCTGCAAAAAATGCAAAAGAGCAGTTTTCCCAGTCCCCTTGTCCCCCATAATAAAAATGGGTGTGCCATATTCGGTGCTTGACAATCGGCCTATGTTAATTCCAGATGGTGTGATGTAATTATTTGCGAATTCATCATACCCCCGTTCACGAATTTCATCGCTTGCATCAGGCTTACCTGCATATATATCATTAATAATCATAAATTCACCGCACTCTCTAGTTATTTGCCGACGAATCTTTTAATTCTCCCTAAAAATGCAGGCAAAGCATTTCTAAGGTTATTTTAGTATATCAGGTTATTATTTGAAAGTCCAGCATTTGGCCCAACAAAATTTCAATGTGCATCCCCCACCTATAACGGAATAAACTTTGAAAGGAACAACATGTAGCAAACCACAGTGCTGATAATAGCTATTAACTAATATTGTATTAGGGAAGCTCTGATTAAATCAACGTGCACAGATTTGCGCCAGAAATTTCTACTGGCAAAGAAGAAACCCGCAGGAATTCTAAAGGGTTTCAAGGTTTTCTGACAACATCCAGGGTGGGAATTTATGGGTGAAGATGTGTGCGGGGATTTATTCAGAGCTTCCTTAGATTTATAGATTCGGATACCACCGTAGCAAATCGCCCCGCCCTTCCTCCTCCAGCCGCTCTACCGCATAGCGGAGCCATTCTTCCGGCGTGGGGATTTCCCCAGCCCGTGGTATCCGCTCCCATGACGCACGTTTCACCGGGTCAGGGTCTTTCATTCCCTGCTCAATGCGGGCTGCGATGATGGCCCGCATTTCTTCTGCTGTGATATTCCTCTCCTGCGCCCAACGTTCAAATAATATCTTTGGCCTTTCCATACTGACCTCCTTACAGTCATTAAGGTTTCCCGGCAAAAGCCGGATAAGCTGTATGCTCCTTTAGGGAACGTTGCTATCTACTTATCATGCCTATTATAACACCATTCCGGGAATTATAATAGTTACAGATGGGTGGTGATGGCTTGGACGCACAAAAGCAGATCAAAAAGCTGATGGAAGAACGGGGCTGGACAGATTACCGACTGGCGAAAGAGTCCGGCCTGTCCCACTCCACTGTTACAAATATGTTCAACAGGAACAATGCACCCACGCTGCCGACCTTGGAGGCGGTGTGTGCGGCGTTCGGTATTACTCTGGCACAATTCTTCGCTGAAGGGAACCCCCTGGAACTGACCGAGGAGCAGCAGACGCTGTATGCAAAGCGGAGTTCCCTGTCGAACAAACAGAGGAGCCTTCTGTTGGAGCTTATGGACACGATGTAAAACCCGTTGATCCCATGTTGCGGAATCAACGGGTTTTATCTGTATCAGCCCTCTACCGCAGTACCATTCTGGAAGGTGAACACCAGCCGCCCATCGTGGTATGCCGCGGCCTTCTCCACCACCGCCAGCCAGAGCCGTTCGTCAAACTCGGTAATGGCATCGCTGCGCTCGGACAGTTCAAACATAAATCTGCCGATGGCATCTGCCTGTACCAGCCGCTGGTCTTTCTCTTTTTGGAGTGTGCCCAGCTTGGCCTTTGCCGCATCGTATCGGGCCACATAACCGTTATAGCGTTCGGTGTACTCCTCCTGACTCTACGCGCTCCGGGCGTTTTCCTGGATACACCGCTGGGTCAGCTCCGTCACCACCGCAATCTCTCGGAGCAACTCGTCCAGTTCCGCGTCAATGGCGGCGCAGTTGGTGAGGTGGTTCTGCATAATGCGGCAGTCCTCCAGCAGAGTCCCCTTGCCGTCCAGCAGTTGGTTGAACGCTACCAGGAACCGGGCCTTGATATCCTCCTCCACCAGATGCGGGGTGCTGCACATTTTCTCACCATTGAACTTTTCGTTGCATTGCCAGATGGTGCGGCGGTACTTGCTGTTGGAGTGCCAGACCTTGGGACCGTAGAAAGCGCCGCAGTCGCCGCAGACGATGCGGGAGGCGAAAATGCTGCCGCCGCTATAGCGATGGCCCAGCTCCTTGCGCCGCTCATACTCGGCCTGCACCAAATCAAACTCCTGCGGGTCGATGATGGGCTGGTGGCTCTTTTCAATGTAATACTGCGGGACCTCGCCCTCGTTGACTTTCTTTGTTTTATTGAGGAAATCCACCGTAAAGCACTTCTGAAGGAGCGCCGCCCCCTTGTACTTCTCATTTGTGAGGATAGAGGCCACCGTGGTGGTTCCCCATTTCGACTTGCCAGCAGGGGTAGGGATACCATCCGCTGTGAGCGCCTTAGCGATCTGGTATCTTGACGGAATAATCTAAAACGTACATGACAAACTAAAGTGGAATACCACTACAAGAGCCAAAATGACATCGCCAATAGAACATTCCGATGGGGGAGATTTTTCGTTACAATAAAAAGCAAAGGAGGTGAACTACTGGTGTCTAAGAAGTATGGCCAAATCACTGACCGTTTAGGGAGTATTTTGCGGGAACTTCGTGAAGAGAACCATTTGACACGCGAACAGGTTGCTGATCGGACGGATATAGGCTTACGCCATGTTGCGGCAATCGAGTTAGGAGAAAAGAACCCAAGTGTGGATTCTCTTTATAGGCTGATTCGAGGCATTGGAGTTCCCTCTGATCGTATTTTTTATCCAGAGTTGTTCGAGAAGAATCCGGATTTGGACAGAGCTTCACGTCTGTTGGTATCATGCACACCCAAACAGAGACAATTGGTTATTGCTTTTATTGAAATGTTACTTGCACAAAAATATTCAGAAGCATAAAATAAATTCTGAAGATTTGCTTTTGATTTGGGATAATCGAGTTTATATTCTGAACAAACTAGAATGGAGTCAATGGGTAGAAATGGAGTTATCCCATTGACTCCATTCTATTACTGATCAGACAATTGGATTTGATATGTTTTTTGTATTTTTTCAAAAGATTTTTGACTGATGCCGTGTTCCATGCGACAGGCATCCTGTTCGGCTGTTTCCGGGTCAATCCCTGCGCCTATGAGCCATTGTGTAAAGAACTGGTGCCGCTCATAGATTTTTTCTGCAACCTCTTGGCCTACGCCTGTCAAGTGTAGAAAACCATCTTGATCTACCGTCAGGAAACCGCCGCCTCGCAGGACACCTACCGCATGGCTGATGCTGGGCTTGGAATAGCCCATGTGCCGGGCAAGATCAACGGAACGGACCATGCCATGCCTCTGCTGGAGCATCAACACTGCTTCCAGATAATCCTCGCCGGATGTGTGTAGCTTCATCTCTGCCCCTGGGTGGCCAGTTTTGAAATATTTCGAAATTCTCCGGCCAGCATTACGACTGCCAGGACCAAAATAATCAAGTCTGTCACAGCGGGGGCGAGGAATACGCCATGCACACCCAAACCGCCGATCTGCGGCAGAAGAATGGCCAAGGGAACGAACAAGATGATCTGGCGCATCATGACCAAAACGCTGGCTTTAGACGCTTTCCCCAGGGACTGCATCAGGGTAATGACCATCAGGACAAAGCCCAGCAGAATATATGTGCTGAACAGAATACGGAAGTCCGCCACACCCTGACTGACGATTCCGGCATCCTTGATAAACCAGGAGAGAATTGTTTTTGGCGCAAGCTGAATCGGAATATAGAAAATCAGTCTGAACACAGTAACACCGATCATAAAGACCCTTGTAATATGCTTCACACGGTCATACTGCTTTGCGCCGTAGTTCGTTCCGGCTGCGGGCTGGAAGCCCTGGCTGGCTCCCCACAGAGGAATCATCGTGAAGGACTGGATGCTCAACGCCGCTCCCAAAATGATCTGCCAAGTGTCGCCGCCATGTCTGGCCGCAACATGATAGAGGGTTGTCTGCTGTACCATTGTCATTACCTGCATGAGCATGGCGGAAAAGCCCACCCCAAAAATTTCAGAGATCAGGGAGCTTTCCAGCCGGACTCTGCGAATACGGACAACCTTGCTTTTCGTCAGGAAATACCACAGCGTAATTGCGGCGGTTACGATCTGTGAGGCAACAGTGGCATAGGCCGCCCCCTCAATTCCCTTACCCTGGGCACTCATTGCTGTGATCATGATGGGGTCAAGGATAAGTAGGTCAGATACCTGTGTCCCCCGGCATAGCCCATCAGCTCCTGGAGATTGCTGTTTTTCTTCAAGTGGATACCTCCTTGTGACAAATGATCTATGATACAGAAAGCGCCGCGGACACTTTCTCATATCCATCCCCGTGAGTTAGTTATAGCTAACTTACGAGCCAAATGAAAGGGGTCTTAGACCCCCATCATACTGTGCCAGCCAGCAAGGAAAAAATCCTGGAGCTGTTTGACATAGTGCTTTGCCCGGTCATAGGGCATATCGTGGACCACGACCTCGAATATCCCGTGGAACATCCCGCTGGCAATGATGTGGCAGAGCTGATCGTCCAGCTCTGGGATGTCCCGGCCCTGTCTGCGCAGGACTTCCATGAAACGCTGGGTGGCTTCCACTTCGATCTCTACCATGTTGTGGATAAAGTTTTCGTATCCGGTTCCCTGGGCTTTACAAACCAGCAGCTTGAACGCTTCCGGGTGCTGATAGACGTAACCCAGCATTTCCTTTACGCAATCACTGGATTCTACCCCTACATGGCTGGGCTGTTCCGCCTCCGGCAGTTCGGAGAACGCCGTCTGCGCCCGCATGAACATCCCCATGACCGCCGCCGCATGAGGTTCTACCAAGGCGGTGAACAGAGCGTCCTTGCTGGAGTAGTATCCGTAAAAGGCTCCGGTAGTCACTCCGGCATTCTTGACGATCTGCCGCAGTGAGGCATCCGCAAAGCCCTTTTCCAGAAATTCCTCCATAGCCGCTTGATGAATACGAGCCAAAGTCTCACTCTGTACTTCCATGGTACACCTCGCTCATAAGAGTGTTATATATCACTGTTACAGAATAGCAGACAGAAACCTCTTTGTCAAGACCCTTTTATCCCAGTGCCACATCCAGCGCCAGCATGATGGTAAAACCCGCCGCGAAGAACAGCGTTCCCAAGTTGGAATGTTCTCCGGCGGATGCCTCCGGGATCAGTTGCTCCACTACTACATAGATCATCGCTCCCGCCGCAAAACTGAGCAGATAAGGCAGAGCGGGCAGGATCAGTCCTGCCGCCAGCATGGTCAGGATTGCTGTCAGAGGCTCCACGATACCGGAAAGAACGCCATATAGGAAAGCGCGTCCTTTTCCCACCCCCTCCACCTGGAGGGGCATGGAGATGATCGCCCCCTCCGGGAAATTCTGAATGGCGATGCC
>CANAZG010000085.1 GCA_947365965.1 uncultured Clostridia bacterium | reverse complement strand
CGAACTTCTCGATGTCCAGCACCGTCAGGGCGGGGTTGGCGATGGTCTCGCCGAACACCGCCTTGGTGTTGGGCCGGAAGGCCGCGTCCAGCTCCTGGGGGGTGCAGTCCGGGGAGACGAAGGTGAAGTCCACGCCCATCTTTTTCATGGTCACGGCGAAGAGGTTATAGGTGCCGCCGTAGATGGAGCTGCTGGCCACCACGTGGTCCCCGCAGGAGGCGATGTTGAAGACGGCGTAGAAGTTGGCGGCCTGACCGGAGGCGGTGAGCATGGCCGCCGCGCCCCCCTCCAGCTGGGCGATTTTCCGGGCCACGTGGTCACAGGTGGGGTTTTGCAGGCGGCTGTAGAAGTAGCCCTCCGCCTCCAGGTCAAAGAGGCGGCCCATCTCCTCGCTGGAGTCGTATTTATAGGTGGTGGACTGGATGATGGGTACCTGACGGGGTTCGCCGCTGCCGGGGCGGTACCCGCCCTGGACGCAGATGGTCTCTATACGGTTGTCCATAGGTTCCTCCATGTATCAAGGAAAGATTAAGGAAGAAGAGGTTAAAGAAGAAAAGGTTAAGGAAAAAAGATGAAAGAAGGAGTAAGAAAGTTAAAGTTTTTCTTTTGGTTCTTTTCTTTGTTCACAAAGAAAAGAATAAGAAAAAGTAACAGCGGTCAGCAGAGGTCTCGACAGAGGCCAGTATAGGCTAGTAAAGGTAGAAGTAAAGTCTGCGGTAACGGCGCGCTCAGTGCCCAGCCCGCCAATCCAGCCGGCGGACCAGCTCCTCGCCGCTGCAATCCTCGGTGACGTTGAAGCGGCCCATCATCCGCAGGCACCGCCTGTCGTAGGGCGTGAGCCGGTTGATCCGCTCGTCGATGGTGAAGGTGACGGCGATCCCCTCCGCCGCCAGGATGTCGTCCAGATTCCGGTCATAGAAGCCGAAGGGGAAGGCCAGGGCCACCAGGTCCGTGGCCGCGCGGCCGTCCCGGCGGCTGCGAAACCGGGCCATGTCCTCCGCCAGGGCCCGGCGGTAGTCCTGGCCGCTCTCGCCGTCCATGGCCAGCATCCCGTCCCGGCAGCTGTAGCCGTAGGAGGCGGTCTGGTGGAGGTCAAAGGTGTGGCTCTGCACGTCAATGACCCCCTTCTCCACCCAGGGCGCGGCCTCCTCGTAGGAGAACCGGGGCGGGGAGAGGGGCTCGCCGTTGTGGATGTAGATCTCCTCTCCCTCGTTGACGCCGATGACGAACACCGTGGCATTCATGCCCAGCTCCTCCAGCACCGGCGCGGCGTCGGTGAGATTGCTGGTGTAGCCGTCGTCCATGGTGATGAGCACGGGCTTGTCCGGCAGGGGGGGGCCGCCATCCACGAAGTCGATGATCTGGGGGATGGTGACGGTCTCATAGCCCGCGTCCCGCAGGGCGGTCATCTGCTCCCGGAATTTATCAAAGCTCACAATGGTCCCGTAGGGGCTCTCCTGGGCAAAGTGGTGGTACATGAGCACCGGCAGGCGGCAGATTCCGCCGCCCCGGGCCACGTACCAGATGTCGGCCAGCAGCAGGATCATTGCCGCCAGCAGGGCCAGCAGGGCGGCCAGATATTTTCGGGTCATCGTCATACCTCCCCAGTGGGCGTAGAAAGCCGGGGACGCCTGGAGCGGACCCCTGGAGCGCAGTATAACACGTCATTCTACAAATGTCAACCTCACGGCTGCCCCTACACCCCCTGCAAATCAAAGGCCGGGGTGTACTCCCGCCGGGCGGAGGAGAGGTCCTGGCAGTAGCCGTCCGTGATGCCCAGATTCTCCATGTAGGCCGCGGCGGCCCGGTACTCCCCACCCCGCACCCGCCGGGCCAGAGGGCCCTCCGCCCCGGGCTGGGGGGTGTACTGGGCCATGAGGGAGAAGAGGACCTGCCCCGGGCGGAAGGTATTCGCCACCCAGTCCATCACCGCCTTGGCGCTGTCCAGGGCCCCGGGCAGCAGCAGGTGGCGGATCACCACCCCCCGCCGCAGCAGCCCGTCCTCTATCACGTAGTCCCCCGCCTGTCGGTGCATCTCCACAATGGCGGCGGAGGCGGCCTCGAAGTAGTCCGCCGCGCCGCTGTACCGCTGGGCCAAGGCCCGGTCCGCGTACTTCATGTCCGGCAGCCAGATCTGGACCCGGCCCTCCAGGCTCCGCAGGGTCTCCACCCGCTCGTAGCCCCCGGTGTTCCACACCACCGGAACCGGCAGGGGCTCCTCCAGGGCCTCCCGGATGGCGGGGGCGAAGGGGGTGGGGCTCACCAGATCAATGTTGTGGGCCCCCTGGGCGATGAGCTCCAGGAAAATCTCCCGCAGCCGGGGGACGGACACGGTCCTGCCGAACCCCTCCCGGCTGATCCTCCCGTTCTGGCAGTACACGCACCCCAGCACGCACCCGGAGAAGAACACCGCCCCGCTGCCCCGGGTCCCGCTCAGGCAGGGCTCCTCCCAGCGGTGGAGCATGGCCCGGGCCACCACCGGGGCGCTGGGCATGGCGCAGAAGCCCTCACCGGCGGTCTCCGTGCGCAGGGCGGCGCACCGGCGGGGGCAGAGGGCGCAGATCATGCCAGCAGGCCCTCCAGCTCCTCCGTCAGGCGGCCGAAGAGGTCCAGGGCGTCCTGCACCGGCTGGGACGTGCTCATGTCCACCCCCGCCAGCTTCAGCAGGGACACCGGGTCCGTGGAGCAGCCGCCGCTCAAGAACCGCAGGTAGTCCGCCGCCGCCGCCGGCCCGCCGGTGAGGATGCGCTCCGAGAGGGCCATGGCCGCGGAGAAGCCGGTGGCGTACTGGTAGACGTAGAACCGGCGGTAGAAGTGGGGAATGCGGGCCCACTCCATCTCGATGTCCCGGTCCACCTCCACGTGCTCGCCGTAGTAGAGCCGGTTGAGCCGGTAGTAGGTCTCGCACAGCCGCTGGGCGGTGAGAATCTCCCCGGCCTGGACCATCCGGTGGATGTCCAGCTCAAACTCCGCGAACATGGTCTGGCGGTACAGGGTGGTGCGGAACTGCTCCAGGAAGTAGTTGATGAGGGCCGCCCGCTGCTGCCGGTCCTGGGTCTTTTCCAGCAGATGCCGCATGAGCAGGGCCTCGTTGCAGGTGGAGGCCACCTCCGCCACAAAGAGGACGTATCCGGCGTACACCGGGGGCTGGCTGCGGTTGCTGAGATAGGAGTGCATGGCGTGGCCCAGCTCGTGGGCCAGGGTGAATTCGCTGTGGAGATCGTCCTTGTGGTTGAGGAGAATATAGGGGTGGACGGCGCAGCCGCAGGAGTAGGCCCCGCTGCGCTTGCCCTCGTTCTCATAGATATCCATCCACCGGGCCGCAAAGCCGGAGGCGGCGATGCGCCGGTAGTCCTCCCCCAGGACCCCTACCGCCTCCAGCACCTCCTCCCGGGCCTGGGAGAAGGGGATGGTCCGCTGGGAGGCGGGGACCATGGGGGCGAAGAGATCGTACATGTGCAGCGTCTCCAGCCCCAGGGCCCGCCTGCGCAGGTCCATGTAGCGGTACATCTTGTCCAGGTTCCGGTGGACCGTGTCGATGAGGCTGTGGTACACCGCCTCCGGCACCTCCGAAAGGGCCAGGGAGGCGGCCAGGGCGCTCTCGTATTTCCGGGACCGGGCGAAGAACAGGTCCTTGGTCACGGACCCCCGGAGCATGGCGGCCAGGGCGTTGCGATTGCCGCCGTAGACGGCGTAGAGGGCGTGGAAGACGTTTTTCCGCAGGGTCCTGTCGCCGCTCTCCAGAAGGGAGATATAGGAGCCGTTGGTCAGCGGATGCTCCCTGCCCTGGCTGTCGGCCACAGGGGGGAACTTGAGGTCCGCGTCAATGAAGCTGTTGAAGATCTCCCCCGGGAAGCTCCCCACCTCCCCGGCCCCGGCCAGCAGCGTCTCCTCCGCCGGGGAGAGGATGTGGGTGCGCTGGGCGCGGGCTCTGGTGAGGTACCGGCGGTACTTCTCCAGGGCGGGGAGGGCGGCGTAGAAGCCCTCCAGGGTCTCCTCCGGGATGGCCGCCAGCTCCGGGTCCTCAAAGGCCAGGGCGCTGCTGAGCCGGACCAGGAAGGCGGCCGAGCGGCCCATCATGTCCTGGTAGACCGGGTTGGCGGTGTCCTCGTCCCGGCGCAGGAAGGCGTAGGTCCGCACCAGATCCACCTGCCGCTCCGCCCGCTCCCCCAGCTCCAGGTAGTCAAAGAGGGCCTGGGCGGAGCTCCCCAGCCGGCCCCGATAGGCCCCCAGCTCCTCCGGCAGGCCCTGGCAGGCCGCAAAGGCCTCCTCCCAGGCCTGATCGCTGGGGAACAGGTCCTCGACGCTCCAGCAGTCCGCCGGATTCTGTTCGCTTCGCTTTTTGATGGTCAGTACACTCTTCATGGTCTCCATCCTTTCTGGCGCGGGCGTTCCCCCGCGCCGGCGGGATCTATTCTAGCACGTTTTTCGGAAAGGGGCAAGGGGAGCGTCCCGCGCCGCGGATGACGGCGGGGAACGTCGCGCGGGCCCCGGCCCATGCGGCTTTCATACCGAAACGCGTCATTTTCCCGCCCTCTTTGTCGGATGTTTCCAGCAAAAAACCGCTCGGACCGCCACCTTTCGGCGGTATCACACGAATATTGCCGTTTACCAAAAAAATGTTTGACATTCCTGTCCGTATCCTCTATAATATTACTCGTGTCTTTGCGAGGTGTGCTATGCTTCTGAATGTACAAAAGATCATCAACGCCCCTGGAGAGCGGATAGACTTCCAGTTTGAGATGGATCTGTCCGATGTGGACTTCAGCGGCCTGTATCCCGCTCAGGACCCGGTGGTGGTAACCGGCGATGTGCGCAATACTGCGGGGATGCTTCTTTTGCAGTTCACCGCCGGCACAGTCCTCCGGTCCGTGTGTGACCGCTGCCTCAAGCGCTTCGATAACCCCAAGTCCGTCCGGTGTGAGTACATGCTGGCGGAGCGGGTGGAGGAGGAGAGCGACGAGATCGTCGTTCTCTCCGACGGCGCGGTGGATGTAGGCGAGCTGGCCCGGACGGCGTTCATCCTGGAGATGGACGCAAAGACCCTTTGTTCAGAGGACTGCAGGGGGATTTGTCCCGGCTGCGGCGTCAATCTCAACCAAGGGAGCTGCACCTGTAAAAAGGAAGTGGACCCCCGATTGGCGGCGCTGGCCAGACTTCTGGAGAAGGATTCCAACCAGTAACCAAAATTCAGATATACAGGAGGTGTCATCATGGCAGTCCCCAAGGGTAAAGTTTCTAAGGCAAGACGTGACAAGCGCCGCAGCTCCGTGTGGAAGCTGAAGGTTCCCGGTCTGACCCCTTGCCCCAAGTGCGGCGCGATGCGCCTGCCCCACAGAATGTGTCCGGAGTGCGGTACTTACAACGGCCGTCAGGTCAAGAGCGCCGCTGCGGAGGACTAATTCCCGTTCGATCAGAGAAGCGGAGGCGTCAGCCTCCGCTTTTTCATTCCCTTCTCACCAAAACGCAGAGAGGCTGGCCATGACAGGTGGCCAGCCTCTCTTTATGGTCTCTGTCCCACTGCCGCAGGCATTTGAATCTTCATTGACGAGATTCTGCCGGGGACACGAAGGTCCATTGGGCTCTCCCGCTCCCCGCCAGCCGGTCCCCGGGCCCCAGCCTGAACCGCCCTGCTCTGAAAGACGGCGGGAAAAAACGAAAGCGGTTGACACCTTTCGACATAGCATGTATACTAAAATTGGCCTATTTTGCCGTTTAATTTCGGTAAAAAGGCACAAAACAGAGAAAGAGGTATACACATGATGCTGCAACGCAAAAAGGGCTTAACCGTCCTGCTGGCAGTACTGACCATGCTGGTCTCACTGGCAGCGCCCGTGTCCGCCGCAGAGGCGGCGGGCCCGTCCCCGGGCCAGGAGGCGGAAATCACGCCAGCCTCCCTGTTTCCCCTGGAGGAACAGGAGCTGGCATTGGTGAACCTGTCCGGCAGACTGCCGGACGAGCTGCGGGCCGTTCCCCTGTCCGCCCTGCTGGGTGAGCGGGACCTGGACGGAACCGTCGCGTGGCGCTTTCTCGACAACAGCTCCTATACCATATCAGACGGAGGGAGCGCCTTGGACCTCTCCGGTCTGTGGACTGCGGCCATCTCCCTGCGCCGCCTGGAGATTCTGGTCCCCGGCGATCCCACAGACCCGCAGGCTGTCCGCTATATCGTGCCTGTCCAGGTCTCCACTGTGAAAAATCTGCTCAAAATCACCGCCTGGAATCCGGACGGCAAACAGATTGCCGATGACTTCTCCTGCGCGCTCTGGGACGCCTCTTCTCTCCCCCAGTTCACCGGCAGCGCCAATGAAGCATGGACGCCGGAGGACGGGGCTGTGCTGAAGATGGCGTTCTCCGACGACTTCCGGGACCTGACCGGCGTGGAGGCCCGCGTATACCGGGGCGCCTTCCATACTCCGGAGGACATCCCGCCGGATGCGGACGTGACGGAACGGATCTGGGGCAGCGGCGCGGCCGGGTGCGGCGTGGAGAACGGGGAGGCGCTCTTTACCCTGACAGTGGCCCGGGCCGGGGAGACCATCCTAGTGATGCCCTTCTCCCTGATCCTCTCCCCGCAAGCGTCTGTCCGCATCCGATGCTCCCAGCTCTTCGACGCCACCCCTGAAAACCCTGTCCTTGACCGGGCCGAGGATGACGATATCCTCACCCTGATCGAGGGCGCGGACCCCGGCGGGCGGTATCATCTGGTCCTGAAGGCCACCGATCTCGCTCCGGAGGGCAGTCAGCCTGTCATCGCCGGGGCCTATGTGGGCAGCTACGCCTCCATGGAGGCTGCGGAGGCCGCCGGGAGCGAGAACATCGCCGATCGTCTCTTCAGCAGCGGCTACGCGGCGGACTACAGCCAGGGCGTGGTCTTCTCCATCTTTGACTGCCACGGTCTCCGCCACCTCCGCCGGTTCCAGACCCGGGCCTATGTCCCCCAGGGGGAGACGCTGCCCTCGGATCAGGACCCCTATTTCTCCGTCACCGGCGTGGACGGCGGCTATGCCGCCTACTGTGTGCGCGGCAGCGATGACAGTCTCTACGCCGACGGCTGGCAGACCGTGTTCCTCCTCCATCAGACGGGAGAACCTGTCACGGCGGAGCGCATCCGCCCGGTCTTCACCGCCGGCCGGGGCGTGTCCATCTACAGCGACACCGCCCCGCAGATCAGCGGCGAGACGGAGCAGCCCTTCCGCCCCGGGGAGGCCCTGCCCTATCTGGCCGTCACCGGACAGGGGGAACGCCCCTACCGCGTCACCTTTCTCACCCGGCAGACCGGCGGTCCAGCCCTCTTCATCAGCGGCGTGACCAACGGAGGGAACCGGGACGAGGCGGGCCTTTTCCAAATCTCTCCGGATATGGATCGGGAGGGATTTTATGATATTCTTACGGCGAACATCGGCGACGAGGCCATAACCAACCTGCAAGTCTCTCTGAGAAGCGGAAAAAATGTCCGGCTGGACCATTATTGGGATTTTGGTGCGGCCAGTTCTCTGGCCGCTTTTACTTCGGCCGAACCCCTCACCGCCTCCGGCGAACGCCCCCAGTACGGCGCACTCTTCAACCTGACCAAGCTCCGTCTGGTGAAGACCGGGGACGGCCAGCCCGCCGGCCTTCTGACCATCACCGCCGATGGGATCGAGCCCGTACATATCCGCCTCCCAGGCCAGCTGGACCTGCCTGTCATCACCACTGAAGCGCTTCCGGAGGCCGCCCAGGGCTCACCCTATTCCCACCGCCTCCAGATACAGGTCTCTGACGGGTGGGAGGATGTGGTCTTCTCCCCTCTCAGCCCCCTCCCCGGCGGCCTGGAGCTGAGACCCGATGGGGAGATCTGCGGCGTCCCCAAGGTTCACGGGACCTTTGAGGTCACAGTGAAGCTCTCCAGCGGCGCCATCGCCTGCGACCAGCGGACCTTCTCGCTGGAAATCGCGGACAACGCCGTCCCGCCTCTGCCGGAGGAGCCGGATCCTCCTATTCCCCCGGAGGAACCGGAGCCCCCGGAGGAGCCTGACCTGCCGGTCACACCGGAAGAGCCGGATCCGCCAGTGCCCCCGGAGGAACCTGATCCCCCGGAGCCCCCGGAGGAGCCGGATCTGCCGGTTGTCCCGGAGGAGCCGAGCCTGCCCGCCACGCCGGAAGACCCTGCTCCACCGGAGGACGTCGATCCCCCGAGCCTCCCGGATTCCTCCGATGACCCGCCGCAACCGGACATGTCCAGCCCGCCGGAGGGCTCTGATCTGCCAATAGACAAGCCAGTCCCTTTTGCGGACATATCCGCTGGGGACTGGTTTTATGAGGATGTCTGTTGGGCCTACCGGCAGGGGCTGATGCTGGGGGATCCTGGCCAGCGATTTGTTCCGGAGCAGTCCGTCTCCCAGGCCACCATTGTCACCGTATTGGCGCGGATCATGGCGGTGGATCTGACCCAGTATGACGCCTCCCCCTCCGTCTCGCCGGGCATGTGGTATACTCAGGCCGCCGTCTGGGCCCAGCGGGCCGGCCTCCTGCCGGACAACCAGACCTTCACCGGCACCGCCCCCATCTCCCGACAGGACCTCGCCATTATGCTGAACAACTACCTGGTCAGCATGGGCGTCCCTCCCACAGACGGCGGCAGCATCGACTTCGAGGACGGTGACCAGATGAGCGAGGCCGGCCGGATCGCCTTCCAGGCCCTCTACCGCCACGGCATCTTCAAAGGCGTCGGCGGCCTGCGGATGGACCCCGAGGGCGTCACCACCAGGGCCCAGTTCGCCGCCCTGATCCATCGGATCTCCCTCCTGATAGAGGACAGCTGATCCACCAGATTAGAGGGAACGATGCGGCCGCGCCACAGGCGCTGCCCGCCCTCCATCTGCCGCGTTTCCCGGCAGGCGGACCGCTCCGCCGCCTACCGGCCTCGTTCTTTTCCACATCAGCGCGTTAAACGGATAATCCGCTACCGCATTACCGAATTACCGCAATAATGCACAAATTAGCGCGGATTATTTACAAAACAATTATTGAAAACAGAAAAAAGATATAGTACAATAGGGGGCGGTAATCTTGCAGTAAACAGAGGAGGAATCTACATGGTACAACCCAAGGAGATCAAACAAGTCGTTTTAGACGGCCACAGCCTGACCCTGGAGGCCCTGGTGGCCATTGCCCGGTTCGACGCCAGGGTGGAGCTGGCCGGCGAGGCTCGGGAGGCCATGGCCCGCTCCCGGGCCCTGGCGGAGAAGATCGCCGGGGAGAAGCGGGTAGCCTACGGCATCACCACCGGCTTCGGCGACTTCGCCACGGTGGCTGTTTCGGACGAGCTGTCCAGCCAGCTGTCCACCAACCTGATTCTCAGCCACTGCACCGGCACCGGCGAGCCCTACAGTCGGGAGCAGGTGCGGGGCATGATGGCCCTGCGGGCCAACGCGCTGTGCGTGGGCCTGAGCGGCGTGCGGCCGGTGCTGGTGGAGATGCTGGTGGACATGCTCAACCGGGACGTGACCCCGGTGATCCCCCAGAAGGGGTCCCTGGGGGCCTCCGGGGATCTGGCGCCCCTGTCCCACATGGGGCTGGTGCTCCTGGGCAGGGGGGAGGCCTTCTACGGCGGAGAGCGTCTGCCGGGCCGGGAGGCCATGGAGCGGGCCGGCATCGCCGTGCTGGACACCCTGGTGTGCAAGGAGGGCCTGGGCATCACCAACGGCACCTGCGCCATGACCAGCGTGGGGGCTCTGCACCTCTATGACACCCTCCAGGCCGCCCGTCTGGCGGATCTAATCAGCTCCCTGACCCTCACCGCCCTCACCGGCCAGCTGGACGCTTACCAGGAGCGGATGCACACCGCCCGGGGACAGGTGGGCCAGATCCAGGTGGCGAGGAACATGCGCCTGCTCACCGAGGGCTGCGAGATTCTGGAGCGCTGCCAGGGGGACCGGGTTCAGGACGCCTACGCCCTGCGGTGCATCCCCCAGGTCCACGGCGCGGTCCGGGACGCCCTGGGGTACATCAAGAGCCGGGTGGACATCGAGCTCAACGCCGTCACAGACAACCCCCTCCTCTTCTGCGAGGACGAGGCGGTCATCTCCGGGGGCAACTTCCACGGCGAGCCCATGGCCCTGCCCTTTGACTTTCTGGGCATCGCCTGCGCGGAGCTGGCCAGCATCTCCGAGCGGCGGCTGGAGCGGATGGTCAACGCCGCCCTCTCCAACGGCCTGACCCGCTTCCTCACCACCGAGGGGGGCGTAAACAGCGGCTTCATGATCGTCCAGTACACGGCGGCCTCCATGGCCTCGGAGAACAAGGTCCTGGCCCATCCGGCCTGCGTGGACTCCATCCCCTCCTCGGCCAACCAGGAGGACTTTGTGTCCATGGGCACCACCGCCGCCCGGAAGGCGGGGACCATTCTGGAGAACACCCGGTCCGTGCTGGCCTATGAGCTGCTCACCGCCTGTCAGGCCATCGACATCCGCCGCCAGATCGGCCGCTGGGGCACGGGCCTGTCCCCGGTGGGGGATGCGGTATTCCGCCGCGTGCGGGAGAAGGTGGACTTCATGGAGGTGGACCGGGAGCTCTGGCCGGACATCCAGGCCGTGGAGGCCATGGTCCGCAGCGGGGAGCTGCTGGACATTGTCCAGGAGCTGGCGCCGGCGTTCGAATAAATAAGTAATCATTCTTTTCTTTTATAAAAGAAAAGAATCAAAAGAAAATTTTAGATGTGCTTGTTTGGACTGCCGGCAGCCCCAAAATATCCTTTTGAAGTTCTTTTTGATACTTTTTCTTTCAAGAAAAAGTATGTTTACAAAAAACAAGGAGGTCTTTCCTATGGAATACAATCCCAGCGCCGCCATGACCATCCGGCTGGACGACGAGCTGCCCGCCTATCCGGCCTTTGTCCCCGGCTGCCGCCGGGCCCCCCGCCGGGAGGCCCATCTCACCGAGGCGGACAAGGCTCTGGCCATCCGCAACGCCCTGCGCTACATCCCGCCCCAGCACCACGCCCAGATGGCCAAGGAGTTCGCCCAGGAGCTCCGGGAGCACGGCCGCATCTACGGCTACCGCTTCCGGCCCGAGGGGCGGCTCTACGGCAAGAGCATTGACGAGTACAAGGGCCGGTGCGTGGAGGCCCGGGCCTTCCAGGTGATGATCGACAACAACCTGGACTTTGACGTGGCCCTCTACCCCTACGAGCTGGTGACCTACGGCGAGACCGGCCAGGT
>CANAZG010000084.1 GCA_947365965.1 uncultured Clostridia bacterium | reverse complement strand
CCGCCCTGAAAAGCGGACAGAAAGACAAGGCCGCCCCCGCCCCGGAGAAGAAGCACCGGGAGGAGGGCCGTTGAGCCGCCGGGGACTGAGCCTTGCGGAACAGGAGACCATCGTCCTGTGGGACAACGGCACAGATACGGCGGAGGTCTACACCCATGACGCAAGGCTCACAGGCAAGCTCCGGGAGCTTTCCCAGCGGTTCCCGGAGGCTTTTGTCCTGAAACGGTCCGGTCCGGGGCGGTCCGTGACCTACCAGATACCCAAGCGGTGTGTGGGCATCCGCCCCCCGTACAGCGAGGAGCGCAGACAGCAGCAGAGGCAGGACGCAAAGGAGCATGGCCTGCCGTTTTTGAAAAAGGAGGAGCAGAATGCCGGACATTAAGAAATGGGATGAGGTGAACGGCGCGGACGACGCCCCCGGCCGCCTGACGGCGTTTCTGGAGAGCGCCACCGACGCCTACGCCATCCTGCAGCTGCGGCGCACGGACGATACCGTCTATGAGCGGTTCGAGTCCTACGCCAGCTTGCAGAGGCAGGGCAGGGAGCCGGATGTGGATCACTACGAGGTGGTCTACCACGGCGCCCTGCCCCAGGCCCCCGCCACGCCGGAGGAGGTGATGGAGCGGCTGGAGGCGTTCTATGTGCAGTTCAACACCGCCCGCCCGGAGGACTTTACGGGACACAGCCTGTCCGTCAGCGACATCGTGGCTCTCAAGGTGGGCGGCGTGGTATCCTGCCACTATGTGGATTCCATCGGCTTTAAGGAGCTGGAGAACTTCGCCCTGCGGGAGAACTACCTGAAAAATGCTGAGATGGCGGTGGAGGACGACTACAACTCCATTGATGGGATCATCAATAACGGGAGAAAGGACGGGTCTGTGGAGGAGCGGCACTCCGTGCTGGACGCGCTGAAAGCCTTTTCCGGCACGGAGCAGGCCGAGCGCAAGCCGCCCCAGAAACAGGCTGAACGGGACGGGCGATGACTAAATTCACAAGGGACGAGATGATCTGCATGATGCTCTACAACCCCGGCACACGGGCGGGGCTGATGGCGGAGCTGGAGGCCATGCGCTCCCAGCTCACGCCCCAGGAGCGGCGGCTGCGCCGCCTCTCCAAGGGCATCCTGGAAAAGCTGGCCGGCATGACAGACGGGGAGTTTGACAGCCTGAACCTGTACCCGGACATCTGATACCGGCATCTAAAAATCTGAAAGAAACGGAGGCAACCTATGGCATGGAACGGGCCAGGCGCGGCGAAGGTCGTGCCTTTTCCTCAGAACGATAAAGCGGCATATTACACCAAAATGGCGGAAGAAGCCGCCAGACAAGTGACCGGGAGCCGGGAGCAGTGGACAGCCTTTCTGACCACTGCGGCCCGGCTCTACAAATACCCCTACAACGAACAGCTGATGATCTACAAGCAGCGCCCGGACGCCACGGCGTGTGCGGAGTACGACCTGTGGAACAAGACCATGCGCCGCTATGTGCGCCGGGGTTCCAAGGGCATCGCGCTGGTGGACAATTCGGGCAGCCGCCCCCGGCTGCGCTATGTGTTCGATGTGTCGGACACGGGGGAGCGGGACAACTCCCGCCCGGTCAACCTCTGGACGATGAAAGACGAGTATGTCCCCGCCGTGCAGGACGCGCTGGAGCGGGCCTACGGCGTGGGGGCCGGGGCGGGGCTGGAGGAGCAGATCGGGGCCATCGCCTCCCGCCTCGCCTCGGAATATTGGGACGGGAACAAGGAGGCCATCCTCGGCATCGTTGACGATTCCTTTCTTTACGGGTATGATGAGTTCAACGTAGAGGTTTCCTTTCGGAGGGCGGCGGAGGTCAGCATCAGGTATATGCTCTACTCCCGCTGTGTGGAGGACCCGGAGAGCTATTTCGAGCCGGAGGACTTCATGGATGTCTTTGACTTCAACACCCAGGCGGCGTCCAATGTGCTGGGTACGGCGGTCAGCGAGGTATCTTCCCAGGTGTTCCGCGAGGTGGAGCGGGCCATCCGAACCTACGAGAGGGCAAAACAGGTCGAGCAGGCTGAGGAAAGGAGCGGTAAACATGGCAGAACTGACTTACACGAGGAGCGGGGACTTCCTGATCCCCAACATCAAACTGGAGGAGACAGAGGACCGGCCTCTGGGCAGGTACGGCAGGATGAGGCGGATGTACCTGGAGGAGAACAACAGACTTCTCTACAACCACCTGACCCTGACCGGGAAACTGTTCCCGCACCTGTGGGAGATTCAGGAAGCGGCGGACGCCCGGATGGAGCAGATCATGGACGGGCTGCTGAAAACAGACCCGGCGCCGGACAAGAAGACCCGGCAGATGGACTGGGTGCGGCACATGAACGCGCTGAAAGCACAGGCGGAGGAGATCGTGGTGGCGGAGCTTATCAACAGCTGACGCTGGAGGGGCTGTTCCCCTCCGAGATGGAGCAGATCACATTCATCGACCAGCAGGGGTCGGGCGAAAAGCCCGGCCCTTTTCCTATGCCCGGAGAGGGACAGCCCACGGCCGGCGATGTTCCCGGCTTCATCGAGGACTACAACGCCGTCAAGGAGGCGCACCCCAAGGACATCGTTCTGTACCAGGTGGGGGACTTCTTCGAGATGCTTGGGCCGGATGCCCGTGCCGCCGCCTCCCTGCTGGACCTGGAACTCACCACCCGCACCCTGCCCGATGTGGGGCGTGTCGCCATGTGCGGCTTTCCCGCCGATGCGCTGAACGGGAACATCGAAAAACTCCGTAAAAAGTATGGCGTGACGGTCTCCAAGGTGGGCAAAGACAGCGGGGAGCGTTTCGTCTACTTCATGGGGCCGACCCTTGGGGAAATGGCGCGGGGGGCCGAAAGAAGTACGCCCGAACAGGACGCCCCTGCCCCTGCCATTCCCGATGACGAGATCGACCGCCTCCTGCGCCACGGCTCCGGCTATCACGGCAACAAGCTCCGCATCGCCGTCCTCTATGCCGGGGACAGCACCCCCGCAGACCGTGCCGAGTACCTGAAAAACGAGCATGGGACGGACGGCGGGCGCAGCTGGCAGTTCTCTGACGGCACCCACGGCAATATCCAGTACCGCCCCCAGGGGCTTGTGATCCGCAACGCCGATAAGGGGGCGGAAGTCCGCCTGCGCTGGTCCGAGGTGGAGCGGAGGATCGGCGGACTGGTGGAGAGCGGCCTCTATCTGGGCGAGTCGGAAAAGGCGCGGTATGCCGACATGGAGCGGGACTACGCCGCTTTCGGCGGCATCCCCCTCCCTGCGCCGGGACACAGCTTCCCGTCCACCCCGGAGGAAATCTATGAACGGTACTTCCCCGTCATCGCGGACGCCCTTTTGGAGGACACGGCGTTTCGGAACGCCTGCCGCAACAATGACCAGGAGACTGCCACGATGGAGGGGCTGCGGGCCATCGACCGGGCGGCGCTCACGATACAGGATACCGCTTTTATGCGGCTGTACTTCGATGCCCCGGAATACCATGACCGTTTCCGCCA
The DNA here is from genome assembly GCA_947365965.1 of uncultured Clostridia bacterium. Classification (GTDB taxonomy): domain Bacteria; phylum Bacillota; class Clostridia; order Oscillospirales; family Oscillospiraceae; genus Pelethomonas. The sequence continues at coordinate 7,810 of CANAZG010000084.1, read as the reverse complement.
GGAGCTTCTTGACCGGGTTTACGGGATGCTGGAGGCCGCGCCGGAGATGACCGCAGAGGCATCGCGGGAGCATGAGATGCTGGCACAGGCGGCACAGCTGGCGGAGGCGGGTAGCCTTGCCTCCCGGTCGCGGTTCACCCTGATCGAGACCGAGGGCGGCTACGCTGTCTGGGATGACATCCGGGAGGAGATATATGTGGACCCGGAGGGCGTTTCCGAGGAGTTTGCCAGCGAGTGGCAGGCCGAGGACTATCTGGCGCAGGTCCGGAAAGAGGCGGCGGAACGGGACGCCGCCGACTGGCTGGCGGTGGAGCGGGCCAAGCTGCCGCCGCTGGAATACGCCATCGGGGACTGGTTCACAGTCTACTCCGAGGGCGCCGCCAAAGAGATCGTCCTGACCAATATCGGGGACGATGATGTTTTCTATGTCTATGCCGATGAGCCGGGACAGGACCGGGTGTTCATGGACAGAGAGATGTTCGAGTATGGCCTGCGGAGCGGACTGATCCGGGACGCACAGCCGAAGGAGGCCGTCCAGACCGTTGCCAGCTATCGGAACGGCGAGGAGGCCATCGTCATCCAGCAGTACCCCAACGGGCAGTTCTACAATCACTACGGGTTCAATGAGCAGAGCCGCTTTTCTATGGCAACGGCTGGCGGCTTTGCATCCTTTGAGGCGGCGGAGGCGGCGCTCCGTTCCCACCGCCCCCAGGCGGAGCGGGTCATGGAGGGGCCGGAGGAAGTCCATGCGGAGCCTGTCTCTGGTACAGAACCGGGGCAAACGCCGGAGGGCGAGACCTCGGAAACATTGGGGGGAGCAACTACCCATCCCACCTCCAAAGCGGAGGAAAAGGGCGTTACCGGCACCCCCGCCTCGCAAGGGCCGTCCTATCAGGTGGGCGATACCGTCTATCTGGATGACACCGCCTTTATCGTGGAGGAGGTCGGGCTGTTCGATGTCCGGCTCCGTGACCCTGCGCTGGCCTACCCTGTTTTCCGTGCCGAGAGCAAGGAGCGGCTGGAAAGCCTCCTGCGGAGGGACGACCGCAACGCCAAATATCTGCCGGACGACAAGGCCGTAGAGGAAGAAAATCCCTTTGCGGATGTGGATAGATGGGCGGCGGACTACCAGAGCCAGACAGAAACGGCCATCGCCGCGCTGGAGCCGGAACAGCGGCGCATCGTGGACGCCATGCAGACGGCGGGGTTTTTCTATGACCCCCTTGCCAGCACCGCGCTGGAACCCCTGATCTTCCGTGCGGGAGAGCTGCTGGGCGGCTATCCCACTTCTTTCAAGACATGGGACGAGGCGTATGCGTTCATTGACAAAGCCGAGCTGAAAGACACCCCCGGACTGCGGGAGCAGGTACAGGCGGTCCTCCACCCGGACGCAACTTGGGCGCAAAACGCGCACAAGTTAGATGCCGAGCCAACTTCGGCGCAAGCTGCACCGAAGTCCGAGCCGGAAGTCACCGCCACCACCGAGACCGTCTACCCCGGCGAAAAGAACGGCCTGCCCTTTGATGTGGTGGTCGAGCGTCTGCACTTCGGGGAGCCGGAACACAGCCAGCCGGAACAGGCGGCACAGCCAGCCGCCCGCAATTACCGCATCGTGGACGACCATCTGGGCGAGGGCGGGCCAAAGGCGAAGTTCCGGGCCAATATGGACGCCATCAACCTCCTGCACGAATTGGAGTTTGACGGCAGGGACGCCACGCCAGAGGAGCAGGAGGTCCTTTCCCGGTATGTGGGCTGGGGTGGCCTTGCGGATGCCTTTGACGAGAAAAAGGACAGCTGGGCGGGCGAGTTCAGGGAACTGTATGCCGCCCTCTCCCCGGAGGAGTATGCCGCCGCCAGAGCATCCACCCTGAACGCCCACTTTACCAGCCCCACTGTCATCAAGGCCATCTATGACGCCGTAGGCCGGATGGGGTTCCAGACCGGGAACATCCTGGAACCCAGCATGGGCGTGGGCAACTTCTTCGGCCTGCTCCCGGAGGCCATGCAGGGCAGCCGCCTCTATGGTGTGGAGCTGGACTCCATCACCGGGCGCATCGCCCAAAAGCTCTACCCGGAGGCGGACATCAAGGTGGCGGGGTTCCAGACCACCGACCGGCGGGATTTCTTTGACCTCTGCGTGGGCAACGTCCCCTTTGGGGATTACAAGGTCAACGACAAGGCATACAACAAGCTGGGCTTTTCCATCCACAACTATTTCTTTGCCAAGGCATTGGACCAGGTGCGTCCGGGAGGCGTGGTGGCGCTCGTCACCAGCCGTTATACGATGGATGCCAAAAGCCCCGATGCCCGGAAGTATATCGCACAGCGGGCGGAACTGCTGGGAGCGATCCGTCTGCCCAACAATGCGTTCAAGGCCAACGCCGGGACGGAGGTCGTCTCGGACATCCTGTTCCTGCAAAAGCGGGACCGCCCCATCGACATCGAGCCGGACTGGGTACACCTGGGGCTGACGGACAGCGGCCTTTCCATCAACAGCTACTTCGTGGACCACCCGGAAATGGTGCTGGGCGAGCTGACCACCGAAAGCACACAGTACGGGCGGGAGGAGTGTACCGTTGCCCCCATCCCCGGCGCAGACCTCTCGGAACTGCTCCGGGAGGCCGTCTCCCATATCCACGGCAGCTACCAGGCGGTGGAGCGGGACGAGGCGGATATAGCGGACGCCAGCCAGGAAAAGGGCTGGCTGCCCGCCGACCCGGATGTGAAGAACCTCTCCTATACCCTTGTGGACGGGGAGGTGTACTACCGGGAGAACAGCATGATGAAGCCCGTGGAGCTGTCCCCCACCGCCAAGGGGCGCGTGGCCGGGATGATCGGCCTGCGGGAGATCGTGAACGACCTGATCGCCTACCAGCTGGAGGACTTCCCGGACGAGGACATCCGGGCGAAGCAGGCGGAGCTGAGCGCCGCCTATGACGCCTTTTACGCCAAGTACGGGACCATCAATTCCAGCGCCAACGCCAGGGTGTTTGACGAGGACTCCTACTACCTCCTCTGTTCGCTGGAGAACATCGGCGAGGACGGGCAGCTGGAGAGCAAGGCGGATATGTTCACCAAGCGCACCATCCGCCCGGAGCGGCACATCACCAGCGTGGACACGCCCAGCGAGGCGCTGGCGGTCTCCATCGGGGAGCGCGGCAGGGTGGACTTGCAGTTCATGTCCGGGCTGCTGGGTACGCCCGGTGAGTATGGCCGTATCACGGAGGAACTGCGGGGCGTCATCTTCCGCGACCCCCGTGAGGCGGTGGCGGATGACCCCGCCCGCGGCTGGCATACGGCGGACGATTACCTCTCCGGCGATGTCCGGGACAAGCTGGTGGTGGCGCGGATGGCGGCGGCCGCAGACCCCGCCTACGAGGTCAATGTGGCGGCGCTGGAACAGGCACAGCCCAAAGACCTGGACGCCTCCGAGATCGACGTGCGCCTGGGCGCCACATGGCTGGACAAGGACTATATCCAGCAGTTCATGGTGGAAACCTTTGATACCCCTTGGCGGATGCGGGATGTGGTCCAGGTGCAGTATTCCCCCACCACCGCCGAGTGGCAGGTCACGGGCAAGAATGCCACAGGCCGCCACGATGTCACGGCGTATATGACCTACGGCACAGACCGGGCCAATGCCTACCGCATCCTGGAGGACACGCTGAACCTCCGGGACATCCGTATCTATGACCAGGTTGAGGACGCGGACGGGAAGCCCAAGCGGGTCCTGAACAAGAAAGAGACCACCCTTGCCCAGCAGAAACAGCAGGCCATCAAGGACGCTTTTCGGGACTGGGTGTGGCGTGACCCCCAGCGGCGGGCTGATCTGGTCAGGACCTACAACGACCTTTTCAACTCCACCCGCCCCCGTGAGTATGACGGGAGCCATATCGTGTTCGGCGGCATGAACCCGGACATCACCCTGCGGGAACACCAGCGGGGCGCCATCGCCCATGTGTTGTACGGCGGGAACACCCTGCTGGCGCACGAGGTGGGCGCGGGCAAGACCTTTGAGATGGCGGCCTCCGCGATGGAGGCAAAGCGGCTGGGGCTGTGCCAGAAGTCCATGTTCGTGGTCCCCAACCACCTGACCCTCCAATGGGCCAGCGAGTTTTTGCGGCTCTACCCCAGCGCAAAGGTGCTGGTGGCGACCAAAAGGGACTTTGAGACGGCCAGGCGAAAGAAGTTCTGCGCCCGTATCGCCACCGGGGACTATGACGCCGTTATCATCGGCCACAGCCAGTTCGAGAAGATACCCCTCTCCGCCGAGCGGCAGGAGCGCATCTTGCAGGAGCAGATCGACGAGATCACCGACGCCATATCCGAGATGAAAGCCATGCGGGGCGAGAGCTTCACCATCAAGCAGATGGAAAAGACCCGCAGGACGCTGGAGGCGCGGATGGAGAAGCTGCAAGCCGCGGAGCGCAAGGACGATGTGATCACCTTTGAACAGCTGGGCGTTGACAGGCTCTTTGTGGACGAGGCCCATGCGTTCAAAAATTTGTTCCTCCACACCAAGATGCGGAATGTGGCGGGGCTTTCCACCTCCGAGGCGCAGAAGTCCTCGGATATGTTCATGAAGTGCCAGTATATGGACGAGCTGACCGGCGGCAGGGGTGTCATCTTCGCCACAGGTACGCCTGTGTCGAACAGTATGACCGAGCTTTACGTGCGCCCATAAGGGCATATATCAAATGCCGCCTTGAGCAAGCGGCGGGAAGAAAGATATCAAAGAAAGGCAGGTGAAAAAATACCCCGTCATCTCACACCTTATCCGGAAGGGGAAACCCAATGGGGAGTGCAGCATGGTGTCGCTGTAATTGCAGCGGATATAGCGCAGACAATAAGTTTCTAAAACTGCTCTATATAGGGATGAAAATTCGCGTATGAGGATGAAAGCTAAACTGCTTGATTGACAGCCAGAGCTGGGAAATATCCGACGTCTACGTGTGAAAGAAGCTGAAACACACGTCATCTTGGCACTTGTCATGTGTATAGGGGCAAGTGCGTGATATTCAGGGTGCAGCACCTCCAGATAGAGGAAAATGGCGAACGTCACATGGGAAAACCCCTTTACCGACAACGCGAAATGCTCATTTGATATATGCTACTGGGGATTGCCTAAACCCGCAGCCAGCGGGCAGGGCAACACAGCTTAATATTGTTCATCTGATTTTCAATCCTCTCTTTCTATCTTGCTCCATCCGGCGGTGCTGTTCCTCATTGGTGTAGACCATGTCCATCGTGTCCTGAATTTTGACGGAGCGTTGCTCAATGCCCACATTTAGCTTCAATTTCTTTCGGCAGGCGGTGATCTGAGCAGTCACAGCCTGTTTTTCAGTCCGTAACCATTCTTTTTCGGCAGGTGACGCTCTGCGAATTCTATTTTGAAGTTTTGTCCGTTGGTCGGTCAGCGTGTCCAACTCGATTTGGAGGGTTTCACGGGCTGAAAGAAGATCGTCCAGCGTTTCAATGCGGCTTTTCGCCAGATAATCCGTCTGTGCGGTAATTTCATCCGGCTTCCGCAATTCCTCTCTCATAAAAGGGCTGGTGGGCTGATAGCCTGTCCCTTTGGATAAAACGCCAAGCTGGTACTCCCAATAGAGGAACAGACGGTAGATGTGGGTGGTGCGTTGGAACGGCACATATACCCGCAGTTCCTCTGGCAGCTCCGGGGCAAAATCGACGGTGGGGCGCTTGTTGCCGAATGTGGCCCGTGCGCCCAGGCCGCGCCTGATGTTCTCCGGCGTCCACCGCTCATCCAGGGTGTCCAGCCGGGTGAAATGTTGGTACTGCGGTAGGCGTATCTTCCAGTGCTTGCCTGCGAAATCGGTAAGGTAGCCCTTTCGCCGGAGGTATTTCTCCATCATCTCCACGGTGCGGCTGCCGTTGACCGCTTCCCGCACGTCCGCTCGGTAGATGTTGTAACGGGTGGGCTTGCCGTTCTGCTCGTCCAGCCAAACGGGACGGCTGGGGGCCTTGCGGCCATGCACAATAACAGATAACCCATACTTCTGGCAAAGACGGTCTGAGGTGTCCCGGAGCCGCTGCTGCTCGGCCTTGGAGTAGTTGTACTTTTTGCCGTCTTTGAACGATACTGAATTGAAACAAAAGTGGTTGTGCAGGTGGCCTTTGTCCAGGTGGGTGGTGACGATGACCTGGAACCTGTCGCCCCACATCTCCTGTGCCAGCTTCACGCCGATCTCCTGGCACCGTTCCGGGGTGACTTCTCCCGGTTTGAAGCTCTGATAGCCGTGCCAAGCGATATAGTTATCCTCTTTGCCGTACCGCTGCTTGGTCAGGATCATTTGGCGGAGTGCCGTTTGCTTTAAGCAGTTAATAGAGGTGACATACGAGCCGTCTGCGGTTTTCTGCGGGTTCTGGATGTACGAAAATACATTGAAAAAGTCCTCGGTGCCTTTGGGGCCGGTTTTCTCCGGGTTCTCAACGTAGGCGATCAGGTCACCGAGCTGTCCCTTGCTGTGCCACAGGCTGGTGGTCGCCATCACGCCACCTCCTGCAAAATCAGGACGAGCCTTTCAAGCTGGGAACATTCCTCTGACGCTTCCGGGTAATAGACGGTCAGCCGTTCCAGCTTATCGTGGATTTCATACAGGGCATCCAGCAGTTCCCAAAACTCCAGAGACCGCTTGGGTCTGGGTCGTTTACCCAAACAAATCTGCCGGAGATATTCAGATTGGGTCAGGCCGCACTGGGCGGCGTCATGCTCCAGCTTGGTCTTTTCTGCTTCGGTCAGTCTGATTTTTAGCCGTACTTTTTCATTGTTTACACTCAAAATAATTCCTCCATTCTGTCAAATTTCGCCATGGGAGGGGGTATTCAGGGGTTTCCCCTGGGAATGGATTTTGCCCCCTGGGGGGCGAAATCCGATGCTCGCTATCCTCATGGACAGGGATGCTCTCTACGTCTGTTGGGAGGGTAACGGGCGGGTTCGGCTTCTTTCTGAGGGGAGGTATTGAGGTTTTTTGTCCCAGGTGCGTTTGGTCTGTTCTTTGGACGTGACGTCAAAAATGCCGTCATGGCCGGTTGCAGTTGGTTAAGTGACGTCATTTTTGCCGTCACACTGTTTTGCCGCTTTCTCCGAACGGTGTTCCTGCCCCTGACAGCATCAGCGGCGTTGTCTCGCTCGCTCCTAACGGTAGAGGTCACAGCGGAGTATCCCATTCAGACGGTCATTCAGTTGTTTTGGGCAAAGAACGAAGCCGGTTGCATACACAAACACACCAGCAGGACGGCCCCCGCCCCGCTGGTGTTCGTTTTGGTTTGTGTATGTAACCGGCTTTACCTGTTTCAGTCAGTATAGCCTATTCAGTTGGCGCTCCCTTGTGGGAGTATTGTAGAATAACACATGGAACTCATGTTCGTCAATGCAACTTTCAAAAAAATTTTTCGTTCCGTCAAATTTGAACTTTTTATAAACTACTGGAATAGTGTTGACAAACCTGCACGACTGTGATAGTGTATGTAGTGTAAACTATTGCAATAGTTTGAAAGGAAGTGAGTGAAATGACCGTCAAGCTCTTTGACTCGGAGCTGAAAGTCATGGATGTGCTATGGAAAGAAGGGGATATGCCGGCAAAACAAATTTCGGACATACTCAAGGAAAGCACCGGCTGGAACATGAACACCACCTACACCGTCATTAAGAAGTGCATCGCCAAGGGCGCTATTGAGCGCAGGGAACCGAACTTTTTGTGCCACGCCCTGATTGCCAGGGATGTGGTACAGGCGGCGGAAACCGAGGAACTGCTTCACAAGCTGTTTGACAGCTCCCCCGACCTGCTGT
>CANAZG010000083.1 GCA_947365965.1 uncultured Clostridia bacterium | reverse complement strand
CAGGTAAGAAATTCCGCCTCTTGGAGAAAAAAGAACGGGCGCCGAAGTGGAAATCGCTCAACAGAACTGGACGCTGCCCTCCAAAAATGCCGCTACCCTCCTCTAGCCAAACTAGGTCGCCCGGATGGAACTCTTGGCTATAAAAATCGCGTAGGGGCTGCTGTCCGGCACTATCGAACAGATATTTGTTTGGCAGTTCTATGACGCGCCCGGGCATGAGCTCGATCCATAGGCCGTTCTGGCTGGCGTGTGCCACGGGATAGGCCCCTCGCTTCACGGGCAGACCGTTTTCAGTAATCTCCCGGGCGGAATAGCCATACTTGTGTAGCTGCTCCGGCCTGATGCGAAGAGCACCCTCCGCATTGGGGAAAAAGATCATCGTGGAGTACTGCTTGCCATTTGGAAGGGCATGATTATACCATCTGCGGGCTGCAGTGCGAACGGCAGTCTCCTTGTCATGATAGTGCCACTTGCCCCGCTGGACGAAAGCGGCAATCTCCTCCGCCGAATTGTCCAAGAAGGACAGCTGGCTCCAATCAGTCTGGCACACTCTCTTTTCAGGATAGAGGTAGTGTAGAATGGGCTGGCGTGTGGTTGGGTCGATAGTCAACTTTGCGGCGCTGAAGGGAACGTCAGCCAGTGTATAGCTGTTGTTATATGGGTCCGGTTTCAGATAGCTCAAACGGGGTGGGGCGATGGGGAGCATCTGCTCCAGTACCTTGGGTTGGTATAGCAAAATCTGGGGGAAACCAGCTATAGTGAAGTGAGATTTTTCGGCGGCGATAACTTGCTGTAGCGTAGGTTGCCCGTTCGATATCTCCAATCGGACTTGCGCCCGATCCCATTCATAGCAACGACGGATAACACCGTCCATAGGGAGCAGCTCTACAGGACGGCCACTGGGTGGGACATACTTGACGTCACCAGGCAAGATAACCTCTGCGCGGAGTGCGCCGCTCTTGTCCTTTTGTAGCAGAGCAATGGCCCCCCGCTGGATAATTCCCGTGATTGTTTCACGTTCCAGCATATATATGATTCCCGGTGCTACTTCTACACGGACAAGATCCGTATCCTTGTCAGGCTTATCTAAAATCACGAAAATAGTCTTGTTTTCCACCCATTCCATTAGCTTGGCCCTCGGACGGGCCAGCGTCCCCACCACGCTACCCTGCCATTCGTATTTTCTGTTTGGAGTGGGCTTGCTCAGTCGTACAAGCATCCGGTTTCTGTAATATTCATTGGCCCGATCAGTCTCGTACAGCACCCTGAGCTTGCTCTCGTCCAAAGAGAAGGACCGGCGGATGACGGACACCGTGAGTTGAGGCTCAGACGGCGTTCCGTTCTTTTGCATTGTCTCCTCCCGGGCTAGGCCATCAGGGAGATAGAAACGTAGCAGATAGTCATTGGAGGGTAGTATGAAGCCCTGTCGCCTATCCTGGGTTGGGGCTCCATGACTAGGGCTGACCTTGCCCGCCACCATACACAGCGTTTTCCCGGCAATTAGGCTGGGAGTGTTGGCGATTTTCTCCAGAGAAATGTAAAAGAATGATAGTCCCCGGGATTTTCTCCCATCCCGGTCCAAGTCCAGATGGGCCAGAATGGTGCGGTCCTCCTCCTGGGACCCCTCCTCATTCAGCAATTCGTCTATGCTACCCCGATCCAAGGTGCCGTTATGGAAAGGTTGGAACGTCCAGCCGTCAGCAATACGACGGTTGCCAACGTCGTACTCCACCAAGGAAGCGTGCGTAATTTCGGTAGTTCCGGCCTGGCGATCAATGTGGATTTTCAGTAGCTGAAGGATATTCTGTCTGGCCTCACAATCAATTTTCCATGGGGTTTCGTGTTTGATTTCTTCTGCGGCTATGCAGATCCTCCAACCGAATTCTCCGTTGCCCCGAATCAGTTGGAATCGCTCGATCCGATCCCCATAAAACAACTCCATCCCAGCGCTGTTTCCAAAGGCATCCACCATATCTTCTCGGCGAACCAGGAAACAATAGCCGCAACCCCATTCAAAGCGAATGCGTCCATCGTCTTCTGGGCCGGCGCAGTATAGCCGACGGCGGATATCCTCCCCGCTGACAGCACGGAATTCCGCTACCAGAACGTCGTCTACGCGGAAGGGCTTCGCTCTACGGCAGGATGCGTACCACACATTGTCTACACAGGTGAGTACGGCGCGCACCGTGATTGAATAGGGCATGTTCGGATTGGGTGCCACCCAGGTCCGGGTTCCATCGGGAAGAAAGGGAACCGTTCCCGACCAGTGGTCCATTATGGTATCATGATCGTAAAAGTCAGGCACTTGGAGTCCGTTCATCACCAACTTGTTGCCGTGGATAGTCCCAGTAATATGTAGCGGAAACACAGTCTCTGTCAGCCACTCTTGATAGGTGTCCACCACATTTTGCATGAATCTGCTCCGGCGGTCTGATTCCGGCTCCACCGCACTAGACTCGCAGTGGAACACTCGGCGGAGATCATATTGATCCGAAATTCGGTTAGTCCGGGGGACTTCCAGCACACACTCCACAGACCATGCTTGACTAGTGTAGCCAAACTCGCCACTACTAGATTCGCCCCACTGTCTTGCGCCGTTCTGGTTTATATAGACTAGGTCTGTGCGTTTCGCATAGGGGAAAGTAGCATAAATGCTCCGCCTGAAGCGGTGCTGGTTCACCAGGCCTTTCTCACTTTCCAGGCCACACAGCGGCTCATCCTGAAGATATATGTCATTGGACCATATGTGCACAACAGGCTCCCGTGGGTCTTGGGAGACCGCACAGTTTCCATACCTCGGTACTTGCACATCCCGGCCCAGAGCAATCCCACAGAAAGCCGCAGTCACATCTTGGGTGTGATCTTGGAGTTGCCACAGCGCTCGGATATTGATGATCCGGTCCATAGCGGAAAAAATCCATAGATCGTCCTCTTGCCGTTGGGCAGTGACGACCGCCCCCAGGCTGTGGGGGCGTATCTCAAAGGCAGAGGTGGGAACACTGCACTTCAGTAACTTCTCGCCCTGCTTGAGCCAGACTTCCTGGTGTAGGTTTTCCGTCGACGAGTTGTCCAAAATGGGGGTGATCCGAGACACCACACCCTTCAGCATGGTCCACTGTGGGTCAGCATCACAGATTCTGATGCCAACGGCGGTCTGGGGCGGATCATTTCTGCTTTGTGGATGGCTACTCTCCAAAATGCATAGGCGACCCTTGATCAGCGTGTCCACCAGGCTGTCCGACATGGACAGTGATTCCGCAGCGCAATAAGCTTGCATGCCGTTGTCCAAAGCCACAAGGTAATAGCCATTTGGAGCGTTTTTCCTCAACACACAATGTAGCCGAAAGCAGGTGCCTGGAGTTAGGTCAATCAGTTGTTGCACCAATTCAGGTTGGCAACTCTGAGGGGACAAATAATAGTCCTCCATTGGCTCACACAGCACTTGTCCCTTGCGTTGTTGCATAATATCCCAACCGTTTTCCACCAGTTGAACGTTGCACCCTCTATGGGGCATGGGAATACGCTGGCCCTCTTCTTTGAACATAAGTCTACCTTGTATGCAGACTTTTTCCTTATCCAAGTCTCGGACCGCAGATCGACTATGGGTGGTTCTGTCATAATCCAAATAAAACAGCTCTCCTGGCTGGAACAAAGCAGCCCACCGCAAATTCCGGTCGTCCCAAGGGCGACTATCGTCTGGTGTCAGCCAGGGGCGGTCGTTTTCAATGGTAAGCGCAGCGTTGATTATCAAGCCGGTAGTAAAACTTTCTTCTGGAAGGGTTTCCCGGAGTTTGTCCAGGCTTCCCGGGAGCCAATCCTCCTCTGTTAGTAAGTAATTAACTCCAGGAGCCGTGCTGAACAGCATAGACGCACTGCCCTTATCTCCACTGTTTTTGATGAAAGTCAGGGATACAGTGCGCTCTGGATTACCTGGAGTCAGTATGTACTCCAGCAAAAGTCGCAGGAAGTTTCGCTGGGTAGGCACATAGGCATCCAAATCCTCATTATAAACCGCTTCATAGGTCTGGTTGCTTGGAAAAATAGGGGATTTCCTTTCAAAAAAGAGGGACGTATCTGGACACCAAAAGTCCAGCAGGGCAGATAACCGTGCCGTCTGCTGACCACCGTCCGCATCCCTTGCCGAATTGGGAATGGTGACCGCCTGATGATTAGGTAGTGTCATGGTCATAGCCGCTCGGACGGGCTCACACACTAACTCCGTAATTTTTATCTGAATGGTTTCCTCGGAACTACCAGGCATCCAAGCGGTGGTCTGAATGACATAGTCGTTTCCTATGGGGCGGAGGATTACCACCTGCCCGTTCCAATACCGCCTTTTCGGGGAATTGGGGTAGGCATTTATTGGTGCACCGATACCGCAGTTTACAAAATAGCAACTCTCTCTCTTGCAGTAATCATACCGACTTCCCATAATGATGCCCAGCAGTTTCTGCTGCCGGTCGGTCTGATCCACGACGTTGTGGAAAGCGTCCGTCACAGGGTCATTCCAAAAATTTTTGGTGGGGTTCTGGGTCAGACGGGCTACATCTAATTGTTCCCCGTTAGGGAGCAAAAACCGATCGGTCAATGGGTTCCATTCGGCCTTGGCGATGGTTTTCCTGCGCATGCTGGATGCTGTAGCACACTGTTCCCGCCAATAGATCGCCATCTGCTGGCGGACAGAGTGGACGGATTCCTGCTGAAACCAAGCGGCGCAATCTGCGACGAAGCGATAAAGTAGCCGTTGGAATCTATTATCTGTCTGCGCCAGATTCATTAGCTTCAGCAGATTGGCCTTTTGGGCTTGCGCTAGAGTGCTGTCTGTAAAGGGAAATTCGGGCCCAATTTGGCTGAGATGCTGGGAGATGAGTTCCGCATAGAACATGGAGTCGGTGTCAATAACGCTGTAGACAGTATCAATGGCGGTAAGGAATATCTGGTTTGCCTGGGCCAGGGGTTCTCCTTCCCCACCAACAGGACGTAATAACTCACACAGCGCGTACAACAACAGGTGCTGATTTCCTAACTCGGTAGCCCCCGAGTCTGTAATGGAACCACGCCACTCTCGGAACCACTGTTCCGTAGTACCCTCATTCTGGTCCGCCCGCGGAGTGCGCACTGCAGCTTGGAGGCGTAGGGTCTGAACCAGCGGCCACCCATTGGCGCAGAAACAGGCCCGGCGCAGAAAGAGAAAGTCCCGCCACTCCAGTAGCCCTATAGGGCGTGCCAACACAAGGTCACTGACAGAGACTTGACAGCCCTCCGCCATAAATACCTCAGGCTGGAGTCGGTACTGGTCTGCCCAGCAGTTTCCGTTGAGTCCCAAATCATCCAGCAGAAAACCGTATTTTTGGCACAGCAATTCCAGAGCATCGCTGGAGCTTCGAGAATGTTGGAGGTGGGTGGTAAACAGTCTCTCGCACAGCTGCTGAGCACAAGAGCCATATTTACCGCCTATTTCTGCCAGCCACTGGTTTTCCGTCTGGTCCAAAGAGGAACGACCACGACGCAGGCTCTGGGCCGCCCAGTGGGCGCAGACAAAAAAGCCCCGCTGGCCAATCAGCTTTTGGATCTGTACGATATTAATCTGCCTTGGATTGCACAGAATCTGAACTAGGTTTCTGGGTGCCTGCGGAAAGTCTGCCCCCGTTCCAATGTCCGTGACACACTGCCACGCAAAGACGGACAAGCCGCGTAAGGGGGCACTCCAGATCTGGGCTACATTGGAGCCTTCCCGCGCCAGTCTGGCCCCCCAGCTCTCAAAGGCACTACCCAAGTTCAGCAGCAGGCGGTAATAGGTGATGGATCCGATCAACTTTTTGTTGCTCCCCATACTGATAAAAATTTTATGCAGCAGCATCGCACCGGTAAAGCTACGCAATGCAACGAAGGGGTGTGCTAGATACGGAAAAGCGGCAAAAGGAGTCTCTTGCTCTCTAGCCAATCCATTTTCCTCGCACTGCCACGGGCTACACAGGCCGTGGGAAAGCTGGTAGTCGTCCCCCGCAGTGGCACCTGCTCCTTCCAGCAACAGCTTTTGGGTTAAGGTACACTCCACATCAATGGAACTCGTGCCAAAACGGGGAACGCTCCAGAGCCCACTAAAGCTTTTGACACATTTTTCCGGGGCCAGTTTAAAGGCGGTATCCCACGCCACAGACTGCCACAGCGTGGCGCATATTTGACGCTGACCATAGGAATCAAGCTTTTCATCCATCCAGACAGGTTCCAGATTGGGCAGGCATTCGCTGTAATACAGGTCGAAGTGTGCCAGTTGCATGGCCTCCCTTAACAGGAATCCTACCCCACTATCCTCCTCACCCAGCTGTATTCCCGAACAGACCAAATATTCCAGAGCCAGACGCACACAGTACGGACGTACAATCCAGTCTGTGGGGAACCATTGCTTCAACTCCTGGAAGTGCTGCAACGAAAAACTCTGCACCTCCAGTGCCAACTGAAATGGAAGCTCACCGCAGTTTTGCTCCAGAGCAGGGTCCAGCAACTCATTGAAATCCAGGTCAACAATCAGCTTGGGGTTGGCGCGACCCACGGTGCACAACAGGGATAGCCAAAGGACCTCATTACCAAACTCATCTGTCTCCAGGTAGGAATTGACCTTCTTAGTTTGATGCAGTCCATGTCGCTTGATGCTGTCCAGTACCAAGGCCGGAACTGCATCAAGTGCAATCCGATCCAGCTTGTGTACCACGCTCAATAGGGGACATCGCTGACGGATGGGTTGAACCGCTTGCACAGAGTCCGGTCCATTTTCGGAAAAGGCCCCGATGATGGCCTGCTTGCACCGGTCCAGCAGTTCCACATTCAAAACGGAGTCTGCCTGCTGGCTCGGGTGCTGGCGGGAGCGGTCGGAAAGCAACAAGTCCACCAGAACAGGAAGGGCATAGGTACGGTGAAGCCTGTCCAGCTGATCTAGCCGCTTCAGTGCCAATATCTGCCGGACCATTGGGAGGGGGTTTTCCAAGGTATACAGGATGTCCAAAAAATCGGCGGTATCCGCTGGTAACAGCTTGGATGCATTGCAAAAATACCAGTGTGTGTAAATCATATCATCTACCTCGTTTATAAAACTGGACGCAGTGCCCCGTAGCTACTTGCGGTCATCTCGTCCTCGTTGTAAAAAGATTCCGGCATCAGAATTGCACGGTACTGTTCTGCCAATCGTCTGTTGCGAAGTTTTTCCGTCAGATTTCCGAAAGAATGGCGGCTGCACATCAGAACGGCCAAATAGGGTGGGCTATTGGGTTCGTACCAACGTAAGTATGTCTGCATCTGTGCTTCGGAGGCATCTCGAAGCAGATAGAGCAAATATTTCGTCTCTAATGGAAACTCTTCTCGGCAAATCAAGGCTTGCATA
Source organism: uncultured Clostridia bacterium (assembly GCA_947365965.1). GTDB lineage: Bacteria > Bacillota > Clostridia > Oscillospirales > Oscillospiraceae > Pelethomonas. The sequence goes on along the minus strand of CANAZG010000083.1, from coordinate 4,900 downwards.
GCGTCTGAACATTGCTCTGTAGCCAAGGAAAGGCAGATATCCCACTGGCTTTGCCCAGACAAACATCGGCGGTGGAACTCCCATGCGCACCGGTCCCAGTCCGGCTGTAAACCAGACTGGACTCCGCAGTCCAACAAATCACAGACTGTCCCCGCCTGGAGCTCATCCAACAGAGTGCACAGTGCGGTGAATGAGTGCGACGCGAAGCTGAAAACCGTTGGTAGCACCATTTTGTATCTCACTGCCAATTGTAATAGAGCACGACATTGTTCGGGATGCCTGTGGACCTGTTTCACCATGTCGGTCTTGTTGGGCGGGAATGAACCACCTGCTAGTGAGGCTAGAAAATCGTCCGCCGCCCGTACAGTCCCCTCATCCTCCAGGTCGGCTGCGGAAAGGAAGGGATCCAATGTGGTGATTAAGTCAAAATGGGTGCGGAGAAATCTACCGCGCAGATATTTTGCCATCTCCCTGATTTTTGGCAGCACCCTCTGCCAAGGACTCACGCAGAAATTAAATATCAACTGATAGCTGCCCTTTGCCGCCACCCTGCGCTGGAGGCATTGTTCGATCAACGGGAGCGACTCATCCAATCTGTCGCGGATGGTCAATATGGTGCCGCTGTCCTCTGGAGAGAGGGTTGCGTATTCGTTCAGCACCAGGTCTTTCCAAGTCAATGGAAGCTTTTCCCGGTCAGCAAGGTCGTTCAAAGCGGCCCCAATGGCATCGGGCCAGTCGCTAATGAGAAAAATCACGCCTCGTCCCGCAGTGGTCAGCAGGAAGCTGTCCAATAGCAGCGGGTGGCAGTCGTCAAACCAAAGCTCGGAATCATCGCAGTAGGGGTTAATCCACCATACAGGACGGTCAAGCTGGGGTTTTACAGGTAAATGCCCACAAAGGATTGGATAGAAATACCGAAAAAGATCCGGTGCCTTTGTAAGCATCTCCTCGAAGTCCTCCCAGAACAGGACCTCGATAGGCACTTCCTCGTCGGATACTCCTTCAAGGTAGATTTGGAGTTTCTCATCTCTCCGCAGAGATGTGGCGGCTATAAAATGCTCCATGTGGTCAAACTGCTCTCTTGCGGTCCGGTAGTCCTTTTTTATAGCCGTTTTAAATGCATTTTTGTCAGAGGTCAGATAGTTTTTGCACTGGACAACGTATTTCCCATCCGGCGTCCATAGGTCGATCCCATACTGCGTCTGCCCTGATCTTCCAAACTGCTCGAACCTCTGGCGATATGTCATTGAGAGACAGTCTTTTACGATCCGTTCAAATAAATCGGAATCCTTGACCTGAGGCGGATCGAGAGAATAGAGTGTAGGTCCTGGCATATCCATCATGAATCCCCCATTGTATCTTCCTTTATCATCGAAACAAAAGATTGGACTGCTTTGATTAATCATATGGACTGTTTCGACAAAAATCCATAAGTTTGATTCCAAAGGGCTTGGGACCAATATACCAAGCTCTTTGGGCATCCAAATCCCCACTTTTTTAAAATAGATCACAACGTTCTGACTTTATGGTCCGCTCTGGCGAAGATAAGCGGGATCGAACTCGCTAATCTCTTGGTTACCATTCAATAGCTCGCCCAACTTAACTATACCACATAGTTTTAAAACTCTAAATATTGCTGGATTTAATTCAGTTGTTGTGTTGTGTGGGTCGTTTTACTGGTCCTCTGTACTCCCGGAAAAACGATACATTCATCTATTAAAATCCGTTTTCCTTTTTGAACTAAAAAGAAAGCCGACTTTGCAAGTAAAAATTAATATTGCAGAAATTGTTAGATGTATCCCTGCCTATTCATATTTTGTGCTATTTTGTCTCAAATTACATCATTTCGTTTCTTCACTGCTTCTTATCTCCCGAGCCAAACGAAGCAGCACCAATCTTTCCGCTGGATCAAGCCATAAGTGAAAGTCTGCTGCAATCTCAGGATAAGCGTTCACACCCCCACCCTTGCCCTGTTTCACACGCATCCCGACAGCGTGTGTCCTTCGTATCCACAAAGACGGCGTAACAGTCAGTGATGTCGTATGTGCCTGATGGATTAGTTCCTCACAGGCCCCATCATTAAATTCTTTATTCATATCTTTTTCCCATTGACGTAGGAACTCTAAAGTATTACGGCTTCGCATCCAACTTTGAATGATATATCCTGGAGAATCCTTTGAGTATTGTCTTGCCAGTTTTGTTAAGGACACCATGATATGCTCCCTAAAAGGCAGACAGGGAAATAATAAGAGGGAGAGGGAGGAAAGATGGGAAAACGGATCGAAATGGATTTAGCAGAAAAGGAAAAACTCATCCAGGAATGCCTTGCGGGGCGGATGAGGATGCGAGAGGCAGCACGGCGTGCCGGGGTAAGCCATTCCACCATGCACACCTGGATCAGCCGGTATCGGGCGGAGGGTGTTTCGGCGCTCTCTGAGAATGGGAACGCCCAGAGGCGGAGATACAGCGAGGAGATCCGTCAAAAGGCAGTGGAGGAATATCTGTCCGGCCAGGGCAGCGCCATGGCCATCGCGGAAAAGTACAAGCTGCGCTCCGGGAATCTTGTGTTGGACTGGGCAAAGGAGTATCATCGTCATAGAAATTCTGTTGAAGAGACAGGAGGGGTAACTATGACGAAGCGGAAGCACACCTTGGAGGAGCGAGTCCAGGCGGTCAGAGAGCACCTGGAGGACGAAAAGAGCTATTCTGAACTCTCAGCGCGGTATGGCACAACGGCCCAGGTGGTACGAAACTGGGTAAAGCGATACCAGGAAATGGGCGTGGCTGGCCTGGAGGACCGGCGAGGGAAACGTCTTGCAAACCAGATCCCCCGGACACCGGAGGAGGCGCTGCGGATCGAGAACGCCCGCCTGGAACGTGAAAACTATCTATTGAAGATGGAGCTGGACTTGTTAAAAAAGTGAAAGAGCTGGAGAGGGGGGATCACTGAGACAGTTTCGTCAGGAGCGTCAGTATGAGGCGGTGCGTCGTGCTGCGGAGGAACAGAAGTATTCCGTGACAGAGGTGTGCCGTGCGCTGCATATCTCCCGTGCCGGCTATTACCAGTGGCGTTCCGGCAGAGCCAGCGCCCGCACGGTGGAAAACAGGCGGCTGGCCGGACTGGTGAAGAAGATCCACGCTAAGGACCCGGATAAGGGATACCGGCGTATCCGAGACGATCTGGCGCGTTATTACGGCACGCCAATAAACGACAAGCGGGCGCTGCGTATCTGCCGCAGTCTGGGTGTCCGCTCCACCATCAAATATGCCCGGCACGGCTGTACCCGGCTGGCCTCAGACCCACAGTGTCTGGCGGAAAATGTGCTGAACCGCCAGTTTTATGCGGATAAGCCCAACGAAAAGTGGCTGACGGATGTGACGGAGTTCAAATATTATGTGGGTCCAAGCGTGCATAAGCTCTACCTCAGCGCCATCCTGGACCTTTGTGACCGGCGGATCGTTTCCTTTGTCCTCCGGGATGCCAACGACAGCGCCCTGGTCCATGAGACGCTGGACCAAGCCCTGGCCGCCAACCCAGATGCACATCCGCTCTTCCACAGCGACAGGGGCTTTCAGTACACCACTCGGGTGTTCCACGACAAGTTGGCCGCAGCCGGGATGACGCAGAGCATGTCCCGGGTGGGCAAGTGTATTGACAACGGGCCTATGGAGGGCTTTTGGGGCATCCTCAAGAGGGAGCGGTACTATGGCAGGAAATTCACCAGCCGGGAGCAGCTGTGCCGGATGATCCGGGAGTATATTGCCTACTACAATTTCAGCCGTCTCCAGCGCCGCCTGGGCGTCCATACACCCATGGAAGTCTTCACCCAATACAGAGCAGCCTGAAAATTTTGCATCTTATTTCACTGTCTACTTGACGGGGTGCAGTTCACCATATCCTCACAGATTATGCCTCGCATATAGCTACGTATGATTTCAGTATGGCTTTTAATCTTTTGAGATGTCCGCAATTTTTCTTCATCCAATGAGTTGTAAAAAGCCTCTTTGTACTTGTCTGCCAGATTCTTGTCCACTAGCCCCTTATCAATAAGCTGATTAAGTGCAGACTCATACTGGAACGCAATGCGTATGTATAGGTTGCTTATTTCTTCCGATGTCATTGCCCAGTTCTCCCCTTTTTCTGCCATTATAACAGAAAAAGCGAGATTTGAATAGTCTCAATTTATTTGAAGGGATGGAGATTGGTATCTGGATGTTTTTCTAGGATGACCAGCTTTATCGTAATCCACATTGCACCGACGATCACGTTCAAACTGAGCATCCATATACGTTTCCACACCGACAATAGGAATATATTTCGCATTGGATAGAAGTTTGTCCACCGCCGCTCTACCCCATTTCGAATTACCAGATGGGGAAAGGATGCCTTTTGTATTAAGCATAGCTACAATTTTTCCCAAGCTAGCTCCAGCAAGATAGTATTCGAATATACTGCGGACAACATCTGCCTTTTCTTCATGAACCATGATTTCCTCATTAACCAAAACATACCCATACGGAAATTTCATAACAGCCTCACTTTCTTAAACATGAATAAAAGCAGGCTTGAGCAAGAATAGTCTCACCCAAGCCCGCACTGGAATATCTCACAATATGTGATTGTGCCCAATTTGCAGCATGGTTTTACAGCGGATTCACCAAACATTGACAAAACCTGCGTATAAGTGACATTACACGCAGGTTTTGTCTACCATTCCTTCTGTAGATAAAAAAGATGCACTTGGGTAAGCGTTGCAGCGCAAGGGGTTCGGGTACATACAGCCCAGCCTGCGGCGAATTGTGGCTTTAACGGAAAAGAGTCCGGCAGGGCGGGAACAAGTTCCCGCCCTGCCGGACTCTTTTCACAGTTTAAGTTTAATGATTTGTTCGTAGAGCATCA
>CANAZG010000082.1 GCA_947365965.1 uncultured Clostridia bacterium | reverse complement strand
AAGATTATGAGATTTCCATCTCTTCCGCTGAGGCTATGGTTATAATTTCTCATTTTTTCATGACGTATCCTCCATTATTATGTAACCAAGCTCCATAGCCAAAGACCTTATCTCATCGTCTTTATAGGCCCCCATCAACAGATATACCGTGTAGCCAGCCAGTCCGAGCTGCCGTAAAAGGGCGCAGCCTTCCAGAGCATCATCGCAGTCCCCTATAGATAACACCAACGTTTCGTTGGGCTTGTCTGCGTAAGCTCCTCCTGGGCCGGGGCGTTTTCTTTTCTTCTGCCATTCACTAGCAGTTTTCCCCCTACCCGCCGGCAATGGCGGTGTCTTAGTCTCCAGGGGTCAGGCAACAAAGGCCGAAACGCCCCAACTGGCGGAGAATTTTGTGGAGAACCAGATACCCCCCATCACAGACTGAGACGGCAGACGCGTTTATCACGCGCCTGCCGTCTCTTTGTGGAAAAAGGGGAACAGACAGATGAGTTGTGAAAAATCAGGGCTCCACGTGGTCAGGCTGGACCTCGCTCCAGTTGTTGAAGCCGCCCTCCAGGGTGAACACCTTGCTCATGTCGTAGCCGTTGGCGGACAGAGCGTTGGTAGCGGCCTGGGCGTACTTCTTGCCGGAGTAGCACACCAGGATAAGGGTGTCGTCCATGCCCTCGGTGGCGGTCTTCATGGTGGCCTTGCCGGCCTCGGCGTCGCCGTTGACGGCGGCGTCCATATCGGCGCTGACCGCGCCGGTGATGTGGGCGGTGGCATAGTCGGCGGCCTTGCGGATGTCCATGATGGTGTACCCGTCGGTACCCAGGACGGCCAGGGTCTCGTCGGCGGTCATGTACTTCATCTCCACATCGCCGGCAGGGGCCTCGTCCTTCTTCTCTTTGCCGCAGGCGGCCAGCGCCAGCACCATGACAAGGGCCAGCAGAAGGGAAAGTGTCTTCTTCATACGGTTTTTTCCTCCAAAATCCTTTGTTTTTCCGCCGCTTTCCTTCGCGGCAACGAGCACAACTATAGCATGAAAGGCCTGCGGGGTCAAATCTGGATTTCCGATGGTTTTTGGAATCCATCGGAAATCCGAAAGCCCATTTCCCCGGAAAAGCTTTGACAAGCCGGGGGACCATTGCGTATACTGTGACACGATACCTTCCGGGGAAGGCGGTGCTCTGCCATGAAGAAATGTGCGCTGATCCTGCTGGCTCTATCCGCGCTGGCCCTCTCCCATGTGTCCGCCGGAGCCCTCCAGGAGCTGCTGGCAGGGCTGGGGCCCTGGGCCCCGGCGGGCTACGTCCTCCTCTTCACGCTGCTGCCGGCGGCGTTTTTCCCAGTGGCAGTTCTGGCCCTGGCGGGCGGGGTGCTGTTCGGGCTGATGTGGGGGAGCGTGTACACCTTCCTGGGGGCCATGCTCAACTGCACCCTCATGTTCCTCCTCTCCCGCCGTCTGGGGCGGGAACGGGCGGAGCGGTACATCCGCCAGAAGCTGCCGCCGGTGTGGCAGACGCGGCTCCGGCGGGCCAACGGGCGGCAGGGGTTCTGGCTGCTGGTGGTCCTGCGGCTCATCCCCGCGGTGCCGTACAACCTTATCAACTACGCCTTCGGCCTCACGGGGATGGGCCTTCTCCCGTACCTGCTGGCCTCGGCCATCGGCATCATCCCGGGTACGCTGGTGTTTATCAACATTGGGGACAAGGCTCTGGACCTCACCGCCCCCGGCTTCTGGATCGCTGTGGGACTGCTGGCGGCCCTGCTGGCCGTCACCGCCCTTCTGGGCCGGCGGCTGTTTCCCGACACAACTGAGAACGGAGAAGAGACATGAAAAGAGAAAAGAAATCTGCCGGAGGACTGAAGTGGTACGTACTGGGGGCGCTGATCCTGCTGTGCCTGCTCTACTTCGCCATCCCCTCCGTCAACGCCTATGTCAACCGGGCCGCAGCGGTGCTGGGCTCGGCCAACGTGGACGCGGTGGTGGACTACATCCGCTCCTACGGCCCCTACGCCATGGCCATCTCCTTTGCCCTGATGGTCTTCTCCTCTGTGGTGGCCCCCCTCCCCGCCTTCCTCATCACCTTCTCCAACGCCGCCATCTTCGGCTGGTGGCAGGGGGCGATCCTCTCCTGGAGCAGCGCCATGGCCGGGGCGGCCCTCTGCTTCTTCATCGCCCGGGCCCTGGGCCGGGACACGGTGGAGCGGTTCGCCGGCCGGGGGGCCCTGGCCAGCGTGGAGGACTACTTCACCAAGTACGGCAGCCGGACCATCCTCATCTGCCGGCTGCTGCCCTTTGTGTCCTTTGACGCGGTGAGCTACTTTGCCGGTCTCACGCCGGTGACCTTCGCCTCCTTCTTCCTGGCCACGGGGATCGGCCAGCTGCCCGCCACGGTGGTCTACTCCTACGTGGGCGGGATGCTCACCGGGGGCGTGAAGTACTTTGTCACCGCCCTTCTCTGCATCTTCGCCCTGAGCATCCTGGTGATGATTATCAAGAATATCTACACCGAGCGTCAGGCTCAAAAAAGGAACCATGAATAGAGCCGGCGCTCTGGGCATGGCCCTCCACCAGACCCTCTCCTTCGCCCGCCCCATGACGGCGCTCTCCCAGCGGGAGGCGGTGTTCTGGCCCGGCTGTGCGCTGATGGGGCTGGACCCGGCCATTCTTCTGAAAACGGCGGAGGTCCTCCGGCGGGAGGAGCCGGAACTGGGGCTCTCCGCCTGTTGCTGCGGCCAGCCCTCCCGGTATCTGCTGGAGAAGTCCTTCCCCGCCCGGCGGGACAGGCTGGCCGCTCTCCTGGAGCGGCGGGGCGTCCGCCGCGTGTACGCCGCCTGTCCCAACTGCGCCCGGGAGCTGGAGGGCCTGACGGAGGTGCGGCTCATCTGGTCCGTGCTGGCCCGCTGTATCCGCCGGGAGGACATATCCGGCAGCACAGCGGCCGTCACCATCCACGATCCCTGCCCCCTGCGGAACCAGCCCGATGAGCTGGCGGCGGCCCGGACGCTGCTGGAGCTGGCCGGCGCGGCGGTAACGGAGCCAAAGCACAGCGGGCACAGGACCGTCTGCTGCGGCAATGTCCAGATGCTCCGGACCCGGGACCCGGAGAAGAGCCGGTCCCTCCGCACCGCCCGCACAGGGGAGTTCCCCCAGGGCCAGCCGGTGGCCAGCTGCTGCGAGGGGTGTCTGGACGCCTTCCGGGGGGAGGGTCTGGACACGGTCCACCTGCTGGAGGTCCTCTTTGGCAGAAGCAAAACGCGGGGCTGGGGGAACCGTCTGGCCTTCACCCGCGCGGTGAGAGGAGAGGGCCATGGCTGAAAAAATTCCCGTCATTTTGGACTGCGACAACACCATGGGCCTCCCGGGCTGCGACGTGGACGACGGCCTTGCCCTGCTGTACCTGCTGGGGTCCCCGGGGGTGCGGCTGCTGGGCGTCACCTGCTCCTACGGCAACAGCACCCAGGAGGCCGTACACCGCAATACCCTGCGCCTGCTGGACCAGTGGGGGCGGCGGGATATTCCGGTCTATCGGGGGTCCCAGGGGCCGGGACAGCTCTCCTCCCCGGCGGCGGATTTTCTGGCCGCCGCGGCCCGGGAGCACAGCGGAGCGCTCCGCCTGCTGGTGACCGGCTCCACCACCAACCTGCTGGGGGCGATGTCCCTGGACGGCGGCTTTCTGGACCGGCTCCACACCATCTCCCTGATGGGCGGGATCACGGAGCCCCTGCTGGTGGGCGGAAAGCCCATGGCGGAGCTGAACCTGTCCATTGACGCCCGGGCCTCCCTGGAGATCCTCCGCCGGGCCCATCATATCCGCATCGCCACGGCCCAGAACTGCCTGTCCTCCTTCTTTCCCCAATCGGATCTGACGGCGCTGGCGGAGAGCGGCTCCCCGGTGGGGGCCTATCTGGCCGGAGCACTGGCGGACTGGTACGCCTATAACGCGGAGCACTGGAACCTGGACGGCATCGTCAACTGGGACGTGACGGCGGCCGCCCAGCTGGTCTGCCCGGAGCTCTTTGATCTCAACGATACGCGCATCACCCCCACGCCGGAGTCCATGGCCTGGGGGATGCTACTGGGGGGCGGCCCGGCCATTCCGGTCCAGCTCCCGGTGATCCGGGACCCGGAGCAGTACCGCCGCCGGATCTGGGAGACCTGCCTGGCCGCCAGGATACATAATATATGGAGAAAATCAAGATGAAGCAGTTAACCGCCCTTTGCCTGATCCTGACCATGCTGCTATCCCTGTCCGCCTGCGGGGGAAAGGACACTCCCTCCAACGCGCTGGACCTCTCCGCCGCCTCCTGGGAGGAGATCGAGGAGGCCGCCCGGGGAACCTCCGTCACCTTCTACGGCTGGGGCGGCGACGAGGACCGCAACAACTGGCTGGCAAGCGTGGCCGCGCCCTATATGGAGGAGCGCTACGACATCACCCTGGAGGTGGTGGGCATGAACATCGACGAAATCCTGGCCAAGCTGGCCGGGGAGAAGGAGGCGGGCTCCGCCGCCGGCAGCATCGACATGATCTGGATCAACGGCGAGAACTTCTACTCCGCCAAGGAGAACGGCCTGCTCTACGGCGCGTTCCTGGACAAGCTGCCCAACACCGGGACCTACATCGACACGGAGGACCCGGAGACCCTGAACGACTTCTGTATGCCCATCGAGGGCTATGAGGCCCCCTACGGCAGGGCCCAGATGGTGCTCTACAACGACAGCGCCGTCACCCCGGAGACCCCCGCCAGCGCCCAGGAGCTGCTCTCCTACTGCCAGCAGTACCCCGGCAGGGTGACCTACCCCGCCCTGCCGGACTTCACGGGCAGCGCCTTTGTGCGCAACATCATCTATGAGATCTGCGGCTGGGAGCAGTTCCAGACCATGGAGGCGGACTACGACACGGTCAAGGAGGCCATTGCGCCCGCCCTGGACTACCTCCGGAGCCTGAACCCCTACCTGTGGAACCAGGGCCGGACCTTCCCCGACGCCTCCACCACGGTGGACGCCATGTTTGCCGACGGCGAGCTGGTCCTGGGCATGAGCTACTCCCCCTACGGCGTGGCGGTGGGCATTGAGAACGGAACCTACACCGACACCACCCGGACCTTCCTCTTTGAGAACGGCACCATCGGCAACACCAACTACATGTCCATTGCCTTCAACGCCCCCAACCCCGCCGGGGCCATGGTGGTCATCAACGCCATGATCTCCGCTGAGCTCCAGCTCTCCCAGTACGAGCAGCTGCGCAATCTGCCGGTGGTATCCCCGGCCAAGCTCAGCGTGGAGGAGCGGGCCGCCTTTGACGCGGTGGACATGGGCCGGGGCGTACTCAGCCAGGAGGAGCTGCTCACCCACCGTCTGCCCGAGATGCCCGCCAAGCTGGTGCCCGTCATCGAGGAGATCTGGCTCAATGAGGTGGTGGGGAAATAACTGTTTCAAACGGTGCGGCCAGACCGCACCGTTTGAGCGCGTTTTCAGGAGCTCTTATGAGAAAGAAACGGACTGCCTATCTTCTTTTGCTGCCCCTCATGGGGATGACGGCCCTGGCACTGCTGGCCTGCGGCAGCGTGCTGACCCAGAGTCTGGGTGTGGTCCCCGCCTTCGGCCTCACGGAGCCGACCCTGGACTACTACCGGGAGGCCCTGGCCGATCCGGCGTTTTTCTCCGCCCTGGGGGTGAGCCTGCGGGTGGCGCTTCTCTCCGCTCTGGCGGCGGCCGTACTGGGCACGGCTCTGTGCGCCGCCCTGGTCCGGGTGGGCCCGGGGCCCATGGGGCTCCTCATCCGGCTGCCCATCCTGGTGCCCCACGCGGTGACCGCCCTCTTTGCCATCCTCCTCCTCTCCCAGACCGGCCTGCTGGCCCGGTGGGCCTGGGCCTTGGGCGTGATCTCCGAACCCGGGGAATTTCCCCAGCTCCTCTTCACCCCCGGCTACGGAGGGACCATCCTGGCCTACCTGTGGAAGGAGATCCCCTTTGTGGCCTACTTCACCCTGGCGCTGATGGCGGGGGTCAGCTGTACGCTGGGGGAGGCGGCGGAAAATCTGGGGGCCTCCCCCCTGCGGGCCTTCCTCACCGTAACCCTGCCCCTCTCCCTGCCCGCGATTTCCCAGGCCTTTCTCATCATCTTCCTCTTCGCCTTTGGCGGCTACGAGCTGCCTCTGCTCCTGGGGGCCACCCTGCCCAAGGCCCTGCCGGTCTATGCCCATCTGGCCTATATGCACCCGGACCTACGCCAGCGGCCTGCTGCCATGGCGCTGTACGGGCTGATCCTGCTCCTGTCCGCCGCCATGGCCACCCTGTACGGCCTGCTGACCCGCCATTTGCTGCGGAGAGTGGAGGGCGGACAATGAGGAAAGCTCTTTTTCTGAGGCTGTTTTTGGGGCTGGCCGCCTTCTGCATCCTGCTGCCGGCGGCGCTGTTGGTCCTGTGGAGCGCCGCCGCCCGCTGGAGCTGGCCCAATCTGCTGCCGGAGAGCTGGTCCGGCCGGACAGCGAGGGAGCTCCTCTTCGGGGCCCAGAGCATCTGGCCCCTGCTGGGGAGCAGCGCGGCCCTGGGCGGCCTTGCGGCGGCGCTGGCCACCCTCATTGGCCTGCTCACCGCCCGGGCCGCTGCCCTCTACGACTTCCCGGGCAAGCCCCTGGTCCGATTCGCCGGCCTGCTGCCCCTGCTGATCCCCGGTACCGTGTTCGCCGTGGGCATCCACCTGGCGCTGCTGCGCCTGGGTCTGGCGGACACCCTTGCCGGCGTGCTGCTGGTCCACGTGATGACCGCCCTGCCCTACAGCATCGCCATTCTCACCGATGTGACCGCAGCTTTGGGAGGCGGGCTGGAGGAGCAGGCGGCGGTCCTGGGGGCCGGGCCGGTGCGGGGGTTCTTCGCCGTCAGCCTTCCGGAGCTGACGCCGGGGATCCTCTCCTCCATGAGCATGGCCTTCATCCTCTCCTACAGCCAGTATTTCACCACTCTGATCGTGGGCGGCGGCCGGGTGAGGACCCTGGCCCTGGCGCTGGTGCCCTATATCCAGGGGGGAGACCGATCTCTGGCCTCGGTGTACGCCCTGGCCTTCACCGGCTCGGCCCTGGGGGTGTTCGCCCTCTTTGAGACCCTGATCCACCGCTGGCAGAAACGAGGTGACAGGCCATGAAGCTGGAAATTGAACATCTTTCCGTGGCCCTGGAGGGCCGGGACATTCTGCAAAATCTCTCTCTCCAGGCGGAGGCGGGGGAGCTCCTCGCCCTGCTGGGCCCCTCGGGCTGCGGCAAGACCACCCTTCTGAAGACGGTGGCCGGCATATTGGCCCCCCAGTGCGGCAGAATCCGCCTGGGCCGGGAGGATATCACCCATCTGCCGCCCCACAGGCGGGGGGTGGTGATCCTCTTCCAGGACATCCGCCTCTTCCCCCACATGACGGCGGCGGAGAACGTGGCCTTCCCCCTGCGGATGCGGGGCGTGGGGCGCAGGGCCCGGCTGGAGCAGGCGGCAAAGCTGCTGGACCGGGTCCGGCTGCCGGGCTATGGGGCGCGGCGGGTGGGCTCCCTGTCCGGCGGGGAGCGGCAGCGGGTGGCTTTGGCCCGGGCCCTGGCGGCGGAGCCCAGGCTGCTGCTGCTGGACGAGCCCTTCTCCGCCCTGGACGAGAACCTGCGGGAGGACATGCGGGAGCTGGTGCTGTCCCTGCACCGGGAGTTTCGCACCACCACCGTCCTGGTGACCCACGACCGGGGGGAGGCGCTGGGCATGAGCGACCGGGTGGCCCTGCTGTTCCATGGAGAAATCGAGCAGTGCGATACCCCGGAGGCGGTGTATCTCCGGCCCGCCACCCGCCGGGCGGCGGACTACTTCGGCGGCTGCGCCCTTCTGGACGGGGAGGTGCGCGCCGGAATTTTCCGGGGCGGGCCGGTGGCCCTCCCCGTGTCCCTGCCGGAGGGACGGTACGCCCTCTGCCTGCGGGAGCGGATGTGGCGGCCTGCGGAGAATGGCCCCTATGCCCTCCGGGTGGAGAGGGTCCGGTTCCGGGGCCCTGAGACGGCGGTCACCCTGGCGGCGGCGGACGGGACCCTTTTTCAGAAGACCTTCCCCGGGTCCGTCCCCTTCCAGGAGGGGGATGTGCTCCGCTTTGACCTGGATGTGGGGGATCCGGTATTTTTTCCTCAGGAGGAATGCCTATGAAACGGGCCCTGATCTGTTTTACCCGGCCGCCGGTTCCGGGGCGCACCAAGACCCGGCTCATGCCCCTGCTGAACGGGGAGGCGTGCGCCGCCCTCCACACCGCCTTCCTGCGGGACATCGCCGGCGTCTGCGGGCAGGTGGACGCGGACCTCTACGCGGCCTGCGCCCCGGAGGGGGACTGGCGGGCGCTGGAAGGGATTTTCCCCGCCGCCCTGGATGTTTTCCCCCAGACCGGGGAGGGGCTGGGGGAGCGGATGCACGCGGCTCTGGCCCGGGTCCTCGCGCTGGGGTATGAGAGCTGCGTGCTCATGGGCTCCGATCTGCCGGAGCTGACGGCGGACCATCTCCTGGCCGCCTTCCGGGCCCTGGAGTGGGCGGACGTCACCCTGGGTCCCACGGCGGACGGCGGCTACTATCTGGTGGGCCTGAAACGGCCCTGCCGCGCCATCTTCGCCGGACAGACCTTCGGCTGCGCCAGCGTATACGAGAGCACCCTGACGGCCATCCGGGCCGCCGGCCTGACCTTCTGCCCCGGGCCGCTCTGCCCGGACGTGGATGTGCCGGAGGACCTGCGCCGCCTGCGGAGGACGGTCCGGCCGGACTCCCACACCGGCCGCCTGCTGAACACGCTGCACTGGGAGGAGAACGACAAATGATTGACCAGAGTGCTCTTCGCGCCTATGTCCACAGCAGTGATTTTCTGACGCCCCTCCGCCTGCCGGCGGGAACGGAGCTGGCGCTCTCCCCTCTGGGCCAGGGGGAGTACAACATCAACTACAGCTTCCTCCACCCGGAGACCGGCCAGCGGCTGGTGCTGCGCTTGAATACCGGCAGCCAGATGCACCTGGACCGGCAGATCGAGTACGAGTTCTCCGCCCTTCAGGCGCTGCTCCCCAGCGGCAGAACGCCCCGGCCCCTCTTCTGCGACGGGTCCAGCCTGCCCTGGGGGGCGCTGGTGATGGAGTGGCTGCCCGGGAGGTCCCTGCGCTATGAGACGGACCTGGAGGCAGCGGCGGAGATCCTCTCGGACATCCACGCCCTGCCGGTTCCGCCGGACTGCGCCCTGCTGTCCCCCGGCTCTCCCGCCCGGAGCATCTATGGGGAGTGCCTCGCCATGGCGGAGCGATACCTCACCTGGGACCGGGCGGACCTGGCCGCCGCCCGCCTGCTGGAGACGCTGATCCGGGAGATCGGCTGCCTGCCCCTGGAGGGCGGCGGCGGACCCCGGTGCATGGTGAATACGGAGCTCAACTCCGGCAATTTCCTCATCAACGAAGGGGCGCGGAGCTATCTGGTGGACTGGGAGAAGCCCCTCCTCTCCGAGGCCGCCCAGGACCTGGCCCACTTCCTGGCCCCCACCACCACCTTCTGGAAAACGGACGACATTCTGGACCAAGAGGCGGTGGGGCGGTTTCTGCGGGCCTACCGGCGGGCGGCTGCGGGGCGGTTTGATACCGGCACTCTCACCCAGCGGCTGCCCCTCTTTCTCACCGTCACCTGCCTGCGGGGGGTGAGCTGGTGCGCCATGGCCCTGCGGGAGTATGAAGAGCCGGGCCGGGCCCTGACCAATCCGGACACCCTGCGGAAAATCCGGGCCTACCTGTCCGAGGATTTTCTCCGGCACATCCTGGAAAACTACGTACACCGGGACTTTCTCCAGGGGGTGATGCCGTGAGGATCACCCTCATCATCCCCGTGTACAACGAGGCGGGGACCATTGACCAATGCCTTGCCAACCTGGAGGCGCTGGAGGGGGAGGCGGAGCTTCTCTTTGCCGACGGCGGCAGCACGGACGGCACCCTGGAGAAGCTGGCCGGGTACCATGTCCTCCGCTGCCCCAAGGGCCGGGCCCGGCAGATGAATCAGGCGGCCCGGCAGGCCGAGGGGGACGTGCTCTGGTTTTCCCACTGCGACAGCCTCCTGCCTCGAGACGGATTGCGGCAGATCAGGGAGGCGGCGGACCGGGGCGCTCGGTTCGGGTGCTTCCACATCGGGTTTGACCGCCCGGGGCTCCTCATGGGGTGCAACGCCGCCCTCTCCAACCTCCGAGTCCGCCTGTGGCGCATCGCCTTCGGGGACCAGGGCATGTTTATGACCCGGGAGCTGTTCCATGAGGCGGGGGGATTCCCGGAACTGCCCCTCATGGAGGACTACGAGTTTTCCCGCCGGATGCGGCGGGCCGGGGTGTCCCTGCGCCTGCTGCCGGGGCGGATCATCACCTCCGGACGGAGGTACCGGCGTCCCCTGGCGGCCATGTGGCAGATGTTCCATCTCCGCTGCCTGTACCGGGCCGGGGTGGATATTGAAGAGATCGCCCGCCGGTATCGGGACGTGCGGTGAGAAGAAGAGGGAGCGGCTGCCATAACGGCAGCCGCCCTCTTATGCGTCTACTTCCTCCGCGCCCCTGCGCACAAAGGCTAAAAACTCCTTCGCCGCCCTGCTCAGCTCCCCCTTGGTTCGCCAGGCTACGTAGATGTTCCGTTCCACCGGCTGCTCCTCCAACTCGAAGGCCAGCACCTCTCCCGCCGCGATGCGCTCCTGAACGGTGAGGTAGGACACGATGGCAACTCCCATGCCCTCCGCCACCAGCTTTTGCAGGGCAACGGGATTGCTGACGTAGGCGGCTACGCGGACCCCGCCATCCGAGAGCTGGGCGCCGGTGAGGTAGTTGTCCACCATTTCCTGGGTTCCGGAGCCATATTCCCGGGAGAGAAGGGGCTCCGTCAGGAGCTCCCGCCCCAGCCGCCCCTGGGCCTGCATGGCGGCGTAGCGCTCCTGGTTGGGGGCGATCAGCACCAGCCGGTCCTTGGCAATGCACTCGTAGGAAAGCTCCTGCCGGTTGTCCGCGCTGCCCACAAAACCCACCTGGATCTCCCGCTCCAGGAGCATCTCCTGGACGGCGCTGCTGTCCCCGTGGCGCAGGGACACGCAGCAGTCCGACCGTCGGCGGGAGAAAGCCGCCACAAAGGAGGGAACCAGCTGGCAGCTGGGCGCGGTGGAAGCGCCGATGCGCAGCTCGCTGCGCTTCTCCTCCACCAGCCCCGTCTCCAGGGCACGGCATTTTTCCAACACGTCCCGGGCCAGCTGATAGACCCGCTTGCCGTCGTCGGTGAGAGTACCGTTCTTCTTGGTTCCCCTGTGAAACAGGGAGGTCTGGAGAATCTCCTCCAGGGCATGGATGTGACTGCTGACCGTGGACTGGGCCATGTAGAGTTGGTTGGCCGCCTCGGTAAAGCTGCCGTACTCCACCACCGCCGCAAAGACTTCAAGCTGTTTCAGGTTAATATTGCTCATTTCTCCCACTCCTATCCATCGTATTTCAAGCCCCTGCGCAGGGGGCAGGCGCCGTTCCTCCTGGCGGCAGGCCGCAAAAACAGGGCGCGACAAATTGTGTCACGCCTCTTTTATCAATCCCTGGGCGGATGTGCCCGGCTGCCCCATCATTGCGTCCCAACGCTTTCCAGATTTTCGTCCCGGCCCAGTCCCTTCGCCTGGAGAGAATGGCAGGGCGTTCTTTCGCGCCGATTCTGCGGACGTTTCTGAGCCGTTCATCCGGCGTTTTAACTATAGCCGGCAGCAATTCTGCTAATTTATTATTTTTTTCTATAATTAAGATATATCAAATATATCAATTTGTCAACAAGAATTTGCCAATGTGTCTCTTTTTGTATGATCTCACAGTTTTTACGGAAATTAAGGAAGCGCCTTTCACCTACAACCTGTTCACAGCACATAGAATATTCTCTTCAGTACTTTCCTCGCTGGCAGTGGTTTCCGCCCTGGCCTGGGTATTCCTCTCCCTTCACGTCCCTGGCCCAGGAATCCCCCAGGGCCCCCTCAAAGAGGGGGCCCTGGGGGATTCTTCATTTACAGAATAATACAGATAAGCCCGCCGCTGCCCTCATTGACGATCCGCTGGAGGGTCTCCTGGAACTTCAGCCGGGCGTCCATGGGCATCCGGTAGAGCTTTGCCTGGAGGTCCTCGTTCACCAGCTCGTGGAAGCTGCGGCCGAAGATGTTGCTCTCCCAGATCTGGGCCGGATCGCCGCTGAACTTCTCCATGAGGTAATTGACCATGTCCTCGCTCTGCTTCTCGTTGCCCACGATGGGGGACACGGTGGACTCGATGTCCACCTTGAACATGTGGATGGAGGG
>CANAZG010000081.1 GCA_947365965.1 uncultured Clostridia bacterium | reverse complement strand
TTCGTCCATATCATCACCCTACCTCATTATACCATATTTTTGTGAGACAGGCGTGCCTCCGGACAGATTTTCCCTTTGCAAATGCTGGGATATGTGGTATACTTTACCCTAGACGGTCAAACCCTTACTATATATTAAGGAGGAACTCCCCATGATTCGCTTAGATCTCTCCAGCAGCTCCGCCAACGCGGAAAAATACGCCCAGCCCCTCCAGCAGGCCCACACCTGGCTCCAGGAGGCCACCGGCCAGGGCAACGACTTCGTGGGCTGGGTGAATCTTCCCCGGGACTACGACAAGGCCGAGTACCAGCGCATCCAGGCTGCGGCCAAGAAGATCCAGTCCGACAGCAAGGCCCTGGTGGTCATCGGCATCGGCGGCAGCTACCTGGGGGCCCGGGCGGTCATCGAGCTGGTGGGCTCCAACAACTACAACCTGAAAAAGAAGGACACCCCCAACATCTACTTCACCGGCAACGGCCTGTCCGGCGACAGCATGCAGGAGGTCATGGACCTCATCGGGGATGACGACTTCTCCGTCAACGTCATTTCCAAGTCCGGCACCACCACCGAGCCCGCAGTGGCCTTCCGGTTCTTCAAGGCCCTGCTGGAGAAGAAGTACGGCAAGGCCGAGGCGGCCAAACGGATCTACGCCACCACCGACAAGGCCCGGGGGGCCCTCAAGTCCCTGGCCGACGCGGAGGGCTACGACACCTACGTGGTGCCCGACGACGTGGGCGGCCGCTACAGCGTGCTCACCGCCGTGGGCCTGCTGCCCATCGCCGTGGCGGGCATTGACCTGGACCAGCTGATGAAGGGCGCGGCGGACATGATGGAGACCTGCCGCAAGGCGGATCTGGCCGCCAACCCGGCCTGGCAGTACGCCGCCGCCCGCAGCGATCTCTATCAGCAGGGCAAGAAGATCGAGATTCTGGCCGCCTACGAGCCCCGGGCCCGGTTCTTCGCCGAGTGGTGGAAACAGCTCTACGGCGAGAGCGAGGGCAAGGAGAACAAGGGCCTGTTCCCCGCCAGCGTGGAGTTCACCGCAGACCTCCACTCCATGGGCCAGTACATCCAGCAGGGCGAGCGGCTGATGCTGGAGACCGTCATCCGCTTCGGCAAGAGCGCCTGCCAGTTGTGCGTGCCCCAGGACGAGGCGGACGGCGACGGGCTGAACTTCCTGGCCGGGAAGGACATGGACTTCATCGCCACCCAGGCCATGGACGGCACCCTGCTGGCCCATGTGGAGGGCGGCGTGCCCAATCTCATCATCCACGCCGGCGAGATCAACGCCTACACCTGCGGCGAGCTGATCTACTTCTTTGAGTACGCCTGCGGCCTCAGCGGCTACCTGCTGGGGGTCAATCCCTTTGACCAGCCCGGCGTGGAGGCCTACAAGAAGAACATGTTCGCCCTGCTGGGCAAACCCGGCTATGAGGACATGGGTGCGCAGCTGCGGGCAAAGCTGGGCAAGTAACCGGAAAAATACGCGAAAATACACATAGGCAAAGCCCTGGGGCGGTTCGCACGCCCCAGGGCTTTCTCTGTTCTATGAACGCCTCTACAGCTTGAAGCTGTCCTTGAGGCCCACGCTGCGGTTGAACACCAGATGGTCCGGGCGGCTGTCCCTGCTGTCCACGCAGAAGTAGCCCACCCGCATGAACTGGAAGCCCGCCGGGGCCGCCGCCTCCGCCAGGGAGGCCTCCACCTTGCAGCCGGTGACCACCTCCAGGGAGTTGGGGTTCATGCAGGACATGAAGTCCTTGTCCGCCCCGTCGGGGGTGGGATCGTCAAAGAGGTTGTCGTACAGACGGCACTCCGCGTCCACAGCCGTGGCCGCGTCCACCCAGTGGATGGTGGCCCCCTTCACCTTCCGGCCGTCGGCGGGGTTGCCCCCCCGGCTCTCCGGATCATAGGTCGCCAGAATCTCCACGATGTTCCCCGCCTCGTCCTTCCGGCACCCCGTGCAGGTAATGAGGTAGGCCCCCTTCAGCCGGCACTCCGGGCCGTTGGGGTAGAGGCGCTTGTACTTGGGCACCGGCGTCTCCAGGAAGTCCTCCGCCTCCACGTACAGGGTGCGGGAGAAGGTGATTTCCCGGGAGCCGTCCTCGGGGCGATTGGGGTTATTCTCCACCTGGAAGGTCTCCCTCTGCCCCTCGGGATAGTTGGTGATGGTCAGCTTCACCGGCCGGACCACCGCCATCACCCGCCGGGCGGTCTCGTTGAGGTCCTCACGCAGGCAGTGCTCCAAAAAGGCGTACTCCACGGTGCTGGAGGCCTTGGCCACGCCGATGCGCTCGCAGAAATTGCGGATGGCGGCGGGGGTGTAGCCCCGGCGGCGCAGACCGCTGAGGGTGGGCATCCGGGGATCGTCCCAGCCGGATACCACGCCCCCCTCCACCAGGGCCCGGAGCTTGCGCTTGCTCATGACCGTGTGGTTGATGCCCAGCCGGGCGAACTCGATCTGCCGGGGCTTGGCGGGCAGGTCGCAGTTGGCGATAACCCAGTCGTAGAGGGGCCGGTGGGCCTCAAACTCCAGGGAGCAGAGGGAGTGGGTGATGCACTCCAGGGCGTCCTCGATGGGGTGGGCGAAGTCGTACATGGGGTAGATGCACCACTTGTCCCCCTGGCGGTGGTGGTGCATGTGGTTGATGCGGTAGATCACCGGATCCCGCATGTTGAAGTTGCCGCTGCCCGGGTCGATCTTGGCCCGCAGGGTCATGGAGCCGTCGGGGAACTCCCCGGCCCGCATCCGGGCAAAGAGGTCCAGGCTCTCCTCCGCGGGCCGGTTCCGGTAGGGGCACTGGGCGGGGGCGTTCACGTCCCCGCGCATCTCCCGCATCTGCTCCGGCGTCAGCTCACAGACATAGGCCAGGCCCTTCCGGATGAGCTCCACCGCGCACTCGTACATCTTCTCAAAGTAGTCCGAGGCGTAGAACAGCCTGTCCCCCCAGTCAAAGCCCAGCCAGTGGATGTCCTCCTGGATGGCCTGGACGTACTCCACGTCCTCCTTGGTGGGGTTGGTGTCGTCAAAGCGCAGGTTGCACAGGCCGCCGTACTTCTCGGCGGTGCCGAAGTCGATGCACAGGGCCTTGCAGTGGCCGATGTGCAGGTAGCCGTTGGGCTCCGGGGGGAAACGGGTGTGGACGGTCATGCCCTGGAACCTGCCACCCTCCGCGATGTCCTCGTCAATAAACTGATGGATGAAGTGCTTGCCCTCCTCGGCAATGGGGGTCTTGGCTTCCTCGGCCATGTCGTCACGCTCCTTACATGATTTTTTTCACAGCGTCTATTGCCATGTTGTCCAAAAATGGATCCAGATAATTATACAAAATGACGGCGAAAAACGCAAGGGGGCGGCGCATATTTTTTTCGCCCCCAGCCCTATTCCGGCCTGCGGTTGGCGGATTTCTCCCCCGCAGATACGGCGAACCCGGAGGAGATGGCCCCGGTGGGGCAGACGGAGCGGCATTTTCCGCAGCGGATGCACTCGGGACTGTTGATATCCTTGGTCACCTCCACCGCCATGGGGCAGCTCCTCTCGCACCTCCCGCACCCCACGCACCGGCGCTCGTCCAGGCGCATCTGGAAGAAGCTGAAGCGGTTAAAGAGGCTGTAGAAGGCCCCCAGGGGGCACAGGTAGCGGCAGAAGGGGCGGTGGATGCACAGGGAGGGCAGCACCACACCGATGAGCACCAGCACCTTCCACTGGAACAGGGCCCCGGCCAGCCCCCGCAGCATGGGGTCTGCCAGCAGCAGAGGAATCCCCCCCTCCAGGGTCCCGGCGGGACAGACGTACTGGCAGAAGTAGGGGGGCCGCACCCCGGTGTCCGTGAGGGCAAAGGCGGGCAGCAGGACCACCAGGACCAGCAGCACGACATACTTGACGTACCGGGCCGGGCGGTCGATCCGCCTGGGGACCTCCACCTTGGGGAAGGGGAGCTTGTGGAGCAGGTCCTGCACCAGCCCGAAGGGGCACAGCAGGCCGCAGACCACCCGGCCCAGGACCACGCCGAAGAGCATGAGCATCCCCAGCACGTAGAAGGGGAAGTGGCGCTTCATGCCCCCCAGGGCCGCCTGGAGGGCGCCGATGGGGCAGGCTCCCAGGGCCCCGGGGCAGGAGTAGCAGTTGAGCACCGGCACGCAGACCGCCTTGGAGCCGCCGGTGAAGATCCGCCCCTTCTGAAAGCCAATGGCGTAGCCGTTGAACAGCACGGCGGAGAGCAGCTGCACAATCCGCTGGAGGGACAGGCCCCTCACCCGATGCCGATGCATTCCAGACATACTCTCACCGCCTTTCCCAGCACCTCCAGGTGCTCCTGCCGCAGAAGGCCTGCGGCGATCATGGCCAGGGCCAGCCCCAGCAGACCCCAGCGGAGAAGCAGGACCGATCTATTCCGCAAGGCTGATCTCCGCCTTTCCGGACGCCGCCAGGACCTTGTTCACTGCCGTCAGATAGGTCCCGGACAGATCCGCCTGTCCGCCCACGATCACCTCCATCAGCGTGCCCTCCCCGTCCACAAGGACGGTGGTGGGCGTGTAGACGAGGGCGCTGCACAGGGACGCCAGATCGCCGTTGCCGGAGATCACAGTGGTGCTCACCAGATCGGTCCCCTCCAGCACCTCCAGGGCCGTCTCCTGGTCCCCGTAGCCGTCCAGGCAGACCGTGGCCACCCCCACGTTCTCCGGCAGGGCAGCGGCAAAGGCCGCCAGATCCGGCATCTCCGCGATGCAGGGGGCGCAGGAGAGGGCCCAGAAGTTGATGACCGTCACGTCCCTGGCCGCGATGTCCTCCGGGGAGAAAGATCCGCCGTCCAGGGTGGCGGCGGAAAAGGACCGGAGCCCCGGCTCCTCGCCGGCCTCGCCGCCGCTGCTGTTACTGTCAGCTGCGCTGTCCGTATTGTCTGCATTACCGGCGCTGTCCGCCGCCGGGGCGCTCTGATCCTCGGGCTGGCTGGCGCAGGCCGTCAGCAGGAGGCCCAGGGCCAGCAGCAGGGCCAGGAGTTTTGTCGTATGCTTCATAGGAGAATAACCTTCTTTCCGTAAAATGGGGCGCGTCTGACCCAGTATACCACACTTCCTATGAAAAGGAAATGGTTTTTCCACGCAGCCCACGGGGGGAGCCGTTCCCGGGGCAATACCGGACGTGGCAGGGGGCTTTTGCAAAAAAGCACTTGCATTCCAGGGAAATGTGTGCTACTATATCTAAGATTCCGCACAGCCCCGGATCTCCGGACGGTGCCGTCGGCAGGCGGTTGGCCGGAGAGAGGATGGGACTGGAGGGTAAAACTAAATTTTTGGAGGAAACCGAACCATGGCTAGCGTTGTATCTATGAAGCAGCTGCTGGAAGCCGGCGTCCACTTCGGACACCAGACCCGCCGCTGGAACCCCAAGATGGCCCCCTATATCTACACCGAGCGCAACGGCATCTATATCATTGACCTGCAGAAGACCGTGAAGAAGCTGGAGGAGGCCTACAACTTCGTCCGCCAGCTCAGCGAGAGCGGCGAGTCCCTGCTCTTCGTGGGCACCAAGAAGCAGGCCCAGGAGGCTATCAAGGAAGAGGCCGGCCGCTGCAACATGTACTTTGTCAACGCCCGCTGGCTGGGCGGCATGATGACCAACTTCAAGACCATGCGCACCCGTGTGGACCGCCTCAACCAGCTCAAGCGGATGCAGGAGGACGGCACCTTTGACATGCTGCCCAAGAAGGAAGTCATCAAGCACCTGGGTGAGATCGCCAAGCTGGAGAAGTACCTGGGCGGCGTGAAGGAGATGAAGCGTCTCCCCGGTGCGCTGTTCATCGTGGACACCCGCAAGGAGCGCAACGCCATTGCCGAGGCCCACAAGCTGGGCATTCCCGTGGTGGCCATTGCCGACACCAACTGCGATCCCGATGAGATCGACTACCCCATCCCCGGCAACGACGACGCTATCCGTGCCATCAAGCTGATCTCCTCCATTATGGCCAACGCCATGATTGAGGGCCGCCAGGGCGAGCAGAACGCGGCTCCTGAGCAGGAGGCCCCCGCTGCTGAGTAAATAAATTATTGAAGTGGGGCGGGCCCGCCCCGCTTTTCTGTCACTTATCTTATTATGAATACGGAGGAAATAAAGATGGCTTTTACAGCTGCTGATGTAAAGAACCTGCGCGAGATGACCGGCGTGGGCATGATGGACTGCAAGAAGGCTCTGGCCGCCGCTGACGGCGACATGGACAAGGCGGTTGAGTACCTGCGCGAGAAGGGTCTGGCCGCCTCCGCCAAGAAGGCGAGCCGCATTGCCGCCGAGGGCATGGCCTATGCCGGCGTGATTAACGGCGTGGGCGTGGTGGTCGAGGTCAACGCCGAGACCGACTTTGTGGGCAAGAACGAGAAGTTTGTCAACTTCGTCAAGGGCGTGGCCTCCACCGTGGCCGCCCAGAACCCCGCTGATCTGGACGCGCTCATGGAGTGCAAGTACGATGGCACGGACATGACCGTCACCCAGCAGCAGCAGGAGATGGTGCTGGTGATCGGCGAGAACATCAAGGTCCGCCGCTTCGCCCGCTTTGCCGAGGGCGTGAGCGTGCCCTATATCCACGCCGGCGGCAAGATCGGCGTGCTGGTGAACCTGGAGGTGGACGGCGAGGCCAGCGACAAGGTGCTGGAGGTGGGCAAGGATATCGCCATGCAGATTGCCGCCCTCAATCCCCGCTTCTGGGACAAGAGCCAGGTCACCCAGGACGTGCTGGACGAGGAGAAGCGCATCATGCTGGCCCAGATGGACAACGATCCCAAGATGGCCTCCAAGCCCGCGCAGGTGAAGGAGAAGATTGTGGAGGGCAAGCTCAACAAGTTCTACTCCGAGAACTGCCTGCTGCAGCAGGATTTCGTCAAGGACGGCGAGGTGACTGTGGAGCAGTATATGAACACCGCCGCCAAGGCCGCCGGTGTGACCATCCGCCTGCTGGGCGCAGTACGCTTCGAGAAGGGCGAGGGCATTGAGAAGAAGCAGGAGAACTTCGCGGAAGAGATCGCTTCCATGATTAAGTAAAGAGCGCTGATAACGTCTGAAATAAGACGCGCATAAAATCTCTCGAATAATGACACCCTGAGAAGGGCTCGTAGCAAATCGCTGCGGGCCCTTTTTTGTACCCATTTTTCCACCCCTACGTCCCCCGATTTTCTCCCTTTCAGGGGGATTCTACGGCGGAAAAATCCCTGAAATTCTCCCCAGCCTTACCCCCAAAACTTCCCCGAACGAGGCTGATTCTTCGAGCCAAAATACTCTAAAATTCCCCTGAAAAGCCCCTTCCTCCTACCTTGTGCAGGTGATGATTCTCCCCGGAAAAGCTTTAATTTTGAACGGAACCGTCTAGTTTTTGGTATAAATTCTGCCTGTTGTATGCTCTAAAAGGGAAAGAAAACGAGGGGAATGTGGGAGAATTGCTGGGGGGATGTGGTTGCGAAGGATCCCCCCTGAAAGAGAAGATGAATGGGGGAAATGCAGGGGATTTTGATGGGGGATGTCGTGTGCGAAGATGCCCTCTGAAGGGGAAAACCGCAGGGGCGGACAAGCAGAGGAAAATGGGGGAAAAGTTGCAGAAATTGAGTTTTTTGAAGTTGGAAATCATGCTGGAAATGGACATCTTTCGGCAGACAAAGTGACAAAATGCTCAGACAAAGTGTTCGTCTTAAAAAAGACGCTTACAAGCTTTGATACCGTCTGAAATAAGACGCGCATAAAATCTCTCGAATAATGACACCCTGAGAAGGGCTCGTAGCAAATCGCTGCGGGCCCTTTTTTGTTCCCATTTTTCCACCCCTACGTCCCACGATTTTCTCCCTTTCAGGGGGATCCTTCGGAGGAAAATTCCCTAAAATTCTCCCCAGTCTTACCCCCAAACATCCCCGAGCGAGGCTGATTCTTCGAGCCAAAATACTCTGAAATCCCCCTGAAAAGCCCCTCTCTCCTGCCCCGTGCAGGTGATGATTCTCCCCGGAAAGGCTTCAATTTTGAACGGAACCGTCTGGCTTTTGGTATAAATTCTGCCTGTTGGACGCTCTGAAAGGGAAGAAAACAAGGGGAATTGCTGGGGAGAAGGTGGCTGCGAAGGACGCCCTCTGAAAGAGAAGATGAATGGGGGAAATGCAGGGGATTTTGATGGGGGATGCCGTGTGCGAAGATGCCATCTGAATGGGAAAAACGCAGGGGCGGACAAGCAGAGGAAAATGGGGAAAAAGTTGCATAAATTGAGTTTTTTGAATTTGAAAATCATGCTGAAAATGGACATCTCTCGGCAGACAAAGTGACAAAATGCTCAGACAAAGTGTTCGTCTTAAAAAAGACGCTTACAAGCTTTGATACCGTCTGAAATAAGACGCGCATAAAATCTCTCGAATAATGACACCCTGAGAAGGGCTCGTAGCAAATCGCTGCGGGCCCTTTTTTTGCACCTATTTTTCCACCCCGGCGTCTCCCTGATTTTCTCCCTTTCAGGGTGATCCTTCGGAGTGAAAGTCCCTAAAATTCTCCCCTGTCTTACCCCCAAAACCTCCCCAAACGAGGCTGATTCTTCGAGCAAAAATACTCTAAAATCCCCCTGAAAAGCCCCTTCCTCCTGCTCTGTGCAGGTGATGATTCCCCCCGGAAAGGCTGCAATTTTGAACGGAACCGTCTGTTTTTTGGTATAAATTCTGCCTGTTGGATGCTCTGGAAGGGGGGAAAACGAGGGGAATGTGGGGAAATTGCTGGGGGGATGTGGCTGCGAAGGATCCCTCCTGAAAGAGAAGATGAATGGGGGAAATGCAGGGGGGGTTGATGAGGGATGCCGTGTGCGAAGATGCCATCTGAATGGGAAAAACGCAGGGGCGGACAAGCAGAGGAAAATGGGGAAAAAGTTGCATAAATTGAGTTTTTTGAATTTGAAAATCATGCTGAAAATGGACATCTCTCGGCAGACAAAGTGACAAAATGCTCAGACAAAGTGTTCGTCTTAAAAAAGACGCTTACATAGTAGCTCCGAATAATTCGATTTTTTCTGAGATTTTGATGGTAGATTTTGAATTATTCCGAGATTTTGCAGGTCAGAAGCATCAAAATCTCAGAATAATTCCTCGTGAACCGCGAAATCTCAGAATAATTGCCGCTGAATTAAGCTGAGATTTTGACATTTAAGAATCAGGAGGTTTGACAAAATGGAACGAGCAGGAAAGAAGACCAGAGATATCCAGTTTTTTAGTGAAAAGAATGGCGGAATGGTTTGCCTGCACTCCCCCACAGCAAGAGACTACGCCAAATATCTGGAAAAGTAGCCCTGGGTAGAGAGCTATGAGGCGGGAGCGCCTCTGTCAGAGGAACTTTACTGCCATATCAGTCCTGTAGGGATCAGAGAGTTATATTTCAAAACCAGTTGGGTATCGGATTTCCTGCTGCACTTTGCAGACGGAAGACGTGGCATCAGAGAGCTGGTCAGGGCGGATAATCTGCAAAAGGCAAGCACCGTAGAGAGGCTGGAGTTTTCCAGACGGTACTGGGCCGCTACAGATGTTGATGAGTGGAAAATTGTCCTGGTGCCTGGATAATGAAATATCAGAAAGAGAGGTGTCCCATGAAAAAGCAAAAATACAAATTCCCAGAGCCGAGCTGCAGAAGTTGTCCGCATCATCAGGAATTGGGTACTATCTTCAATCCGACCCGCTATTGCGGCGGATTCAAGCGCAAAAAGCCAAAGCGGTTCCGCAGATCAGACCCGGCAATCAAAATCCCCAGATGGTGTCCAAGGCGGTTGTCACCTATGCTCTGCCGAATTTATGGCTTTGCGGATGAGCAATCGGAATACATGGAGAAGCTGTCTATCGCCAATTTTGATCCCAATGAACCGTACATCTATCCGATAGGGAGCCACTACACACTGCGCCGGGAGATGCCCGTCAGTATGAACGCACGGCAATTCTTTCAGGCGGCGCAGGAGGAGCCATTGGAGGAGCTGCTCTCCGATCTTGACATGGACTTTGGCGAAGTGGTTGAAATCGATGATGGACTTTGCCCCTACTACTTTTATTACTTTGGCTTTCTCAAACTCATTCCAATTCCTATTTTTCACCCGCCCGGAAAAGACATCAAGACGAAGGAGGTACACTGAAAATGGACATTCGAAAATTAGTGGAAGAGGGCCGCACAGAGGAAATCGAGCGGCAGTTGATGGACTTGGACAGCGAGTTCCGATTCAAGTGTCGAAAGTGTGGCAAGTGCTGTAAGCACCAAAACACGATCCTGTTCAACAGCAGAGATATTTTCAACATCGCCCGAAAGCTTCAGATGACACCGGAGGAGGTCATCAATGAGTATGCCGAGACGTACATCGGCAGCGCGTCCAAAATCCCAGTCGTACACATGGTTCCTCGCGGCAAAAACGAGGTTTGTCCCTTCTTGAAGGATGGTCTCTGCTCCATTCATGACTGTAAGCCGACAGTCTGCGCCTTGTTCCCGCTAGGGAGGGTAGTCATCAATGCGGAGACATTGGAAAGTGGGCTGTCGGATAGTCCGGTTAAAGCGAAATATATGCTGGTTGATACCAACTGCGGTTCCTGTAAGCGCGTCAACACGGTGCGGGATTGGCTTGCACGGTTCGGTATCCCGGAGGAGGATGAATTTTTTCTTCTATGGAGCAGACTGACTGCCATGCTCCACGGGATGATCCGTGAGCTGGAGGAGCATCATGTGTCCAACGAGACATTGAATCTGTTTTGGAGCGCGATCTTCTCCACGCTGTACCTGGATTATGATACCTCCGCAGAATTCCTCCCGCAGTTTCGACAGGCAGCTGAGAAGTTGAGTTCGCTATGCCAGGGAGTTGCAGAGGTTGGAACGCTCTTTCCTGTCGGTGAGACCAACTGAAGGAAGGACGGAATGGAAAAACTGGACAAAGGACACACGATATCAACTTCTATAGAGAGAAAAGGCGTATAAGGGGCCATTGCGTTCGATTGGCATTTGAAACAGCGCGGCTCATTAGATATTTTTCTGAAATTAAATCAGTGTAATTCGGATGTATTTTTTAAAAACCGTCCTGGAATGGAACGATTTTGAAAAGCTGTACAAACGGATTTGGCAGTGGTTTTCGCTTCATAAATAATATAGAGGATGCTTCAACCAGAAATTTTCCATCCGCAATCTTCGCAGAAAGATGTTTTAAGGGCCGGCAGGGAAGTTGTCTCAGCGTGGGAGTGCCAATCTTTCCTGCCGGCAAAGGCGCTCTGCGCCGTAAACCCAAATTGCACATATATATTAGGAATTCCAAATGGAAGGAAGGCAGAGGTCATGACATCAAAATTTTTGTCTCGGAACGGCGAGACTTATCGTGTACTGCTTGAAAATAAAGATGCCTGCTGGATGATTTCCTTCGATAATCCGATGGAGCGTCCCCTCTGTATAGCTGCATCGGAGATGAACAGTTTCCGGCGTGTTCCAGCGCCGCAGGATTTTGTACCGGAAGAGTGCGATCTATCCCTTGCCGCACAAAAAAGACTTGCTCTCATCCAGCCGCTGCTGGACGTAGATGCCATTACAGACCGGCAGCTCCGGCTTTCCATCGCAAAGGACATCGCCAAGCGGCAGAATACTACCCCCCGCCGGGTCTTGAGATTGTACTACCGATACTTGGCAACCGGGCAGGTGGCGTTTTCAAAAAATCGGGAGGTTAATGTCAACAAAACCTACGAATGGGCAATTAAAACGCTCTATTTCTCCGCAAAAAGGTTCTCTTTGAGGGCTACATACGACATGATGTTGGTTCAAAAGTACACAGATTCGGCTGGAAAATTGATGAAAAACATCCTATCCTGGTCCAGCTTCCGGAATTATTTCTACTCCAGAGGTTATCACAAGCAGCCAAGGAAGGTGATTTCCCGCTCCGGATTGACCAACTACCAGCGGAACGAGCGCCCGGTCTTCGGCTCGGCAGCAGCCCGGAGGAATGTCTCTGGAAGCTACCAAATGGACGCTACCCAGGCGGACATTTACCTGGTTTCCCGCCATGACAGGAGCAAAGTAATTGGAAGGCCGTACATCTATTTGGCGGTGGATACGGTGACACAGCTTATCGCAGGAATCTACGTTGGATTAGAGTGCGACGAGTCTGCTGTGATGCTCTGCCTCGCCAACGCCGCCCAGGATAAAGTTGAATATTGCCAAGAGCATGGGATTGAAATCGCCCCCACCCAATGGCCCTCCCAAGGTCTCCCCCATGAGATCATCACCGACAAGGGAACTGAATTCTTTGGTCCCAGGATGCAGGAACTATGTCAACGGTTTGGCGTTGAGATTCAATCACTCCC
>CANAZG010000080.1 GCA_947365965.1 uncultured Clostridia bacterium | reverse complement strand
TCGTCCATATCATCACCCTACCTCATTATACCATATTTTTGTGAGACAGGCGTGGGTCCCAACAGGAGCGGCTTCTAACACTGTGGAACAGAAAAAATATGTGCTATAAAAATGCGCGGTAGGACACTCCCCTGCGCGGTAAACCGCTTGCGAAATTTGCCGGCTTATGGTATCACCTGATTACCGTCCAACTCCGGCCCGTAATGGGAAGGAGGTGAAAGGCAGGGCCAGCCCTACTCCTCCCAAAAGTCCGCGCCCCGGGGACCGTTTCTCCAGCTCCGCCGGTAGCAGGCCTCGCACAGCCGCCCCCGGTGGTACAGGGGCAGGGCGGCCCCGCAGCGCTGGCAGAAGCGGATGTTGCTGCGCAGGCGGTGGAGCAGAATCTCGTTGATCTCCTCGGCCACCTGCTCCCGGCTGTCGTGGAGCTTGTCCAGATCCACCGGGCAGTCGAAGGCCTTGGCAAAGGAGAAGTAGAGATCCAGCTTCTTGTAGTACAGCTCCAGCTCCGGCAGGGTGGGGTCCCCCTCCGGCAGGCCCGGCTGCTCCACGCTCTCCCCCTCCTGCCAGCGGCGCAGGAGCTGGAAGAACAGCTCCCGCAGCCCGTCCTCGTTCTCGTCAAAGGGGATGTTGGCCGCCCGGAGCTCCTGGTCCTTGGTCAGGAGGAACCCCATCTCCCGTATCTTGGAGATGACGGAGATATACCGGGAGATGTCCAGCTTCTGATAGGGCTCCACGGTGGGCATCCTGTTCCACTCCGTGAGCACCTCCAGCAGGTCAAAGTCCGCCTGCAGCACCAGATCCGAGAACCCGGCCACGGCGTACTCCAGGGGCGTTACCGGGGCCTCCAGCCCCGCCCGGATGGCGCCCAGGTTCTGGGTGGCGCCCACGTAGCCCCTGTCGTACATCCCGAACCGCCCGGCCCGGCCGGCGATCTGGCGAATCTCCTCCGGCCGCAGCTCCCGGCGCTCCACGCCGTCGAACTTCTCCGTCTCCATGAAGATGACCCGCCGTATGGGCAGGTTCAGCCCCATGCCGATGGCGTCCGTGGACACGATGTAGGACATCTTTCCGTCCAGAAACCCCTTCATCTGCTTGCGGCGGGTGGCGTAGGGCAGGGCGCCGTAGATGATGGCCGGTTCCTTCCCGCTCTGGCGCAGGTCCTCCGCCACGCTGAGTACCCCCACCTTGGAGAAGGTGATGAGCGCGTCCCCGGGCTGCACCCGGTGGAAGTCCACGGTGTGGGACATGCAGATGAGGGGCGTGGTGCGCTGGTGAAGCTCCACCTCGCAGGTATCGCCGCAGCTCTCGATGAGCCGCAGCAGCAGGTCCCTGGCCTCCGGGGCGGCGCACAGGTGGACCTCCGGGGCCAGGACGCCCAGGATGGCCCGGGTCCAGGCGTAGCCCCGCTGCCGGTCCGCGATCATCTGGCACTCGTCGATTACCGCCACATCCCAGCGCCGCTTCAGATCCAGCTTCTCCGCCGTGGCGGCCACATGGGTGTCCTCCTCCCGCAGATCCTCCTCCTCGCCGGTGGAGAGGCCGCAGTCAACCCCCGCGTCCAGCAGGGTCTCCTGGGCCTCCAGGGCCAGCAGGCGCAGGGGGGCCAGATACACGCCGGTCTCCGCGCTCCTCAGCCGCTGAAACCCGGCGTAGGTCTTGCCGGTGTTGGTGCCCCCCAGGTGGAGGACAAAGCGGCGGCGCATAGCCCGGGCCTCCGGGTACTCGTCCTTGGGGTTCAGGGCGATGAGCAGGGAGAGGCTGGTGCGGATGGCCTGGGGCACGTACCACACGGACCAGACCGTGGCCAGCCCCTCCTTGTACAGCCGGGACACCGGGAAGCCCTCCGTGCGGAGCATGGCCTCCAGGTCCGCCTCCGGCTGGGCGGCGGCGAACTCCGCGGCAATCTGCCGGGCTGCGGCCAGGAGCACCCGGGGGTAGCGGTCAATGACCTCCCGGGCCAGGGCGTGGTCCGAGGAGGCGCCCAGCCAGGCCCCCGCCCTGAGAAAGCACTTCAGGGCCGCCGGCAGGCCGGCTGCGGTGCACCGCTCCTCCAAGGCCAGAAATTCGTTGAGCCATGACCCCGCCTGGGCGGAGGTCAGCTCCCGTCTGGTGGCCCCGGTGGGCAGCCTGGAGAGGAGGGCGCTGTGGTAGTACCCCGCCAGGAGCCAGGGGGCGGAGTCCTCCTTCTCCGCCTCAGACCAGGACTGGTCCAGGAGCTTACAGGCGTATCTGGCCCCCGGCGGCGGCGGGGAGGCCGAGGGCGGCGGAGCGGTTCTGTCCGCCAGGAACTGGGGATCGCTCTCCGCCTCGCGGACAATGTCCCGATTCCAGAGGCGGACAGGGTGGCCGCGATTCATGAACAGGATGGGCGCGGGGAGGAGCTGGCGCATGAGTTCGTTGGTCCAGCCCCGCCGCCGCAGGTGGGAGGCGGTCCATGTGCCGCCCAGCTTTTGTTTGGACACGGTGTTCTCTCCTTTCCGGGGAGGGTTTTCGATATCGTCAAATAACTCGAAAAACAGCAGCGCTGTTTTTCAGGCGGGCTTTGCCCGCCTGCGTGCGGAATGCGCTGTATTTGACGATGAAATCCAAACCAAGGCCGCGAAAGCGGCCTGCCCAGGCGTTCAGCCTGGGCGCTTGAAAAGAAGCTCTGCTTCTTTTCAAGTTGTTTGATGATAGTATGACCCGGAGCCGGGCAAAAAAGCGGCCCCGCCGGTTTTTTCCCATACAAGACGGACCCGCCGGCGGCAGCCGGCGGGTCCGCCGATCATCACATCTTCTCCGGGGCGTCCACGCCCAGCAGGGCCAGTCCGTTTTTCAGCACGCTTCTGGCCGCGTCCGCCAGCTTCAGCCGGGCGCCGAGCAGGGCCGGCTCCTCCCCCTTGATGCGGCAGGCCGTGTAGAATCGGTGGAAGCACCCCGCCAGTTCCACCAGATAGCGGTTCAGGTGGCTGGGGTCATAGTCCCGGGCCGCCAGACGCAGCACCTCGCAGAAGAGGGCCAGCTGCTTGATGAGGGCGGTCTCCGTCTCCCCGGCCAGCAGGGCCGGATCCACCGCCGCCATGTCCGGCGCCGGATACCCCTCCGCCTCCAGGGCCCGCACCAGACTGCAAATCCGGGCGTGGGCGTACTCCACATAGTAGATGGGATTCTCGCTGTCCTCCCGGACCGCCAGACCCAGATCGAAGTCCATCTGGGTGTCCGGCTTGGCGTTGAAGAACCACCGGGCCGCGTCCACCGGCACCTCGTCCAGCAGGTCCGTCAGGGAGATGGCCTTGCCGGTGCGCTTGGACATGCGCACCACCTCGCCGTCCCGCAGCAGCTTCACCAGCTGCATGAGCACGATGTCCAGCCGGCCGGTCCCGTCCAGGCCCAGGGCGTCCATGGCCCCCTTCAGCCGGGCCACGTGGCCGTGGTGGTCCGCGCCCCAGATGTTGATGACCCGGTCAAAGCCCCGCTCCGCAAACTTGTTGCGGTGGTAGGCGATGTCGGCGGCAAAGTAGGTGTAAAAGCCGTTGGCCCTGCGCAGCACGTCGTCCTTCAGTTCCAGCTTGGCGATGTCCTTCTCGCTTTTGCCCGCCCGGCGCAGGCTCTCCTCCAGGATCCGGCCCGTGGCCAGCCACAGGGCCCCCTCCTTCTCGTAGGTGTACCCCCGGTCTGTCAGCAGCCGGACCGTCTCGGCCACGTAGCCGCTCTCGTGGAGCTGGGACTCAAAGAACCACTGGTCATAGTGGATTTTATACCGGGCCAGATCGCTCTGCATCCTGGGAATGTTCCGCTCCAGGCCAAAGGCGGCCAGGGCCTGACGGCGCTCCTGGACGGGCGCATCCTGGAAGCTTCTGCCCTTCTCCTCATAGAAGGCCCGGGCCAGCTCCCGGATGTCGTCGCCGTGGTAGCCGTCCTCCGGGAAGGGCACCGCCTCCTCCCCCAGCAGGATCTGCAAATACCGGGCCTCCAGGGACACGGCGAACTTCTCGATCTGGTTGCCCGCGTCGTTGACGTAGAACTCCCGCCACACCTGGGCCCCCGCCGCCTCCAGCACGGAGGCCAGGGTGTCCCCCAGCACGCCGCCCCGGGCGTTGCCCATGTGCATGGGCCCGGTGGGGTTGGCGGAGACGAACTCCACCATGATCCGCTGGCCCTTCAGGGCCTCGCTGCGGCCATAGCGCTCCCCCTCCCGGCTCACCGCGTCCAGCACGGCCCCGTACCAGCCGCTGCCCAGGCGGAAGTTGAGAAATCCCGCGCCGGCGATCTCCGCGCCGGCAAAGTAGCTGCCGGTGAGGTCCAGATGTTCCAGAAGGGCCGACGCGATCTCCCGGGGGCTCTTCTTCATGGCCTTG
Source organism: uncultured Clostridia bacterium (assembly GCA_947365965.1). GTDB lineage: Bacteria > Bacillota > Clostridia > Oscillospirales > Oscillospiraceae > Pelethomonas. The sequence continues at coordinate 7,992 of CANAZG010000080.1, read as the reverse complement.
GCCGCGGCCAGGGCGAAGGTGGTGGTGTAGTCGCCGTTGGCCGGGTCCTTGGGGATCTCCACCCCGGCCCGGACGTCCACGCCGCCGGGGAGCTTCCCCGCCGCGGCGGCGGCCCCATAGGCGGCCAGGGTCAGCTCCAGCACCTGATCCTTGGCCTTCTGAATCATATTGGTCATAACGGTTACCTCCCGCTCTCTCGTACACGAATTTTGAATTGGTTCTCCCCGGTGACCTGATGGTCCACGGAGATGCTGAACTTGATCTCCAGAACGCCCCCCCGGCTGTCCAGCTGGTAGACAAGGCGGTTGGTGAACACGTCCACCTGCATCGTGCCCCAGGGGGTCTCATAGAGGGAGCTGTTGCGCCTGCCCCGCTGGAACACCAGCTGGGAATTGATGAGGCCCGTGCGGGTCAGGGCCACCGTGTCGTCCCGGATGGAGAAAGCGGTGGTGGTGCCCTCCATGCCCGTCAGCTCCGTCTCCTGGTAGGTCAGGGTGATCTCCCCGTCCTCCGCCAGGGTCATGACGCCCTCGGTCATCAGCTCCGTGACCTCCGGCTCCCCCTGCTCAAACTGCTGCTCGCCGCGGACGAACAGAATTACATTTTTCTCAATCATAATCCCTCAATACTTGGATATGTCAATCTCCTGAACCTGCCCGGACACGTCCTCCCCCAGAAACAGGGAGGCCAGCCGCTGGAAATCCGAGGCGCGATCGCTGGTGTAGTAGCTGGCCCCGCCCTGGGGCCGCCGGGCCAGCTCGTCCCGCTGGGAGAGCAGCTCCCGGCAGGCCGCCGCCGCCTCGGCCCCCACGTCCACCAGCGCCACGCCGGGGCCCATGATCTGCCCGATCACGTCGGTGAGCAGGGGGTAGTGGGTGCAGCCCAGCACCAGGGTGTCAACGCCCCGCTCCCGCAGGGGGAGCAGGTACTCCTCCGCCACCGTCTCGATGACCCGGTCCCCGGGGCGGCAGCGGCCCTCCTCCACCAGGGGGACGAACAGGGGACAGGCCAGGCTGTGCACCTCCAGATGTGGGTCCAGCCGGCGGAAGGCCTGCTCGTAGGCCCCGCTGGCCACCGACGCCCGGGTGGCCGCCAGCCCCACCCGGCCCGTCCCGCTCAGGGCGGCGGCCCGCCGGCAGGCCGGGTCCACCACGCCGATGACGGGCAGGCTGCTCTCCGCCTGGAGGTCCTCCAGGCAGTTTGTGCTGACGGTGCCGCAGGCGATGACCACCGCCTTCAGGTCAAAGCCGGAGAGAAAGCGCAGGTCCTGCCGGGCGTATTTCAGCAGCGTCTCCCGCCCCCGGTTGCCGTAGGGGACACGTGCGGTATCGCCGAAGTATATAATGTTTTCAGAGGGCATGAGCCGCCGGAGCTGGCGCACTGCGGTCAGCCCCCCCAGGCCGGAGTCAAAGACGCCGATGGGGCGCTGGTTCAAGGGGCAGTCCTCCTTATTCCCCGCCGGCAGGGCGGGACAGCTGGGTGGCCCGGCGGCGCGGAGCGCCCAGCCGGGGCCGCACCCGCAGGTTCTTACTATTGTACTATGATTTATCCGGGATAACAAGTAAAAATTTGGGCTTTTTGCCCTGTATTTTCTGTGGAATTTTTCTTTCTTTTCTGCTATACTGGGTCTGCTGACTGTGCATGATGCCAATTGCGCCGCTGAGAGGAGGGTCCGCCATGGAGCTGCATCTGACGGGGAAACAATATAGACGCCTGCTGGATCTGGTGTACATAGGGAACTGGGTGCTCAATTCCGCCCGGGGAGACGACCGCATCCGGGATTACGACGAGGTGGAGAGCCAAGTGTTCTCCCACTGCCTGGACCACGGCATGGCGGCGCTGGTGGAGCTCTACGGGGGGGAGATCATCCCCTCCCGCGCCTTTGCGGAGGGCGGGATCCACGAGGCCATCATGGCCTATGAGGACGTGACCTTTTTTGAGATTCTGGCCGAGGAGCTGGCCCTGCGGGACCTGGACGCGGAGCGGGCCACGGAGGAGAACTACGACGAGGTGATGGACCGCATGGAGCAGTACATGGGCGAGTTCGAGGCCCACGGCACGGACCATATCAGCGTGGACCTGGAGTAGGGATCCTATTCATCATACGGCATATTTTAAGCGCCCGGCCATCTGGCCGGGCGCTTAGCATATCATCCATTAGGTCCCGTCCGGCTCCCCCTCCGGGCTCAGGCTGGAGGGCATCTCCGCCATGATGTCCGCGGTCTGGAAGGGGAGGGACACCGGGTCTGTGAAGGGGTCCAGCACCAGTCCGCTGAGGCCGCCGGCGGCGTGGGCCATGCGCAGGGCCTGCATGGCCTCCACCGAGACCACGGAGAAGCGCTTGCGGTAGTCCGCCGGGGCCTGCTCGATCTGGGAGAAAATGGGAAACCACACGGTGCCGTCGGCCATCTTCAGCACGTCCGGCCGCATCCGCACCGGGTCCCGATTTCTCCAGGTGTCCCCCAGCTTCATGGCCGCCATGCGCCGCTGGTCCGCCTCGCTGAGAATGGCCTGCACAGGCACGTGGACCACCGAGTCCCGCAGGCAGCTCAGCAGGGGAAACAGGGTGTCGCCGCCCCGGTCCTTGATGAACCGGGACTTCAGCAGCAGCAGCACCGCACCGCTCTCCAGGGTTTTGGGATCCACATATGTCTCCATCCAGGCCGTCCCCTCCGCTCCTCAGCTCCGCCGCCCCGGCGGGGCCGCGTGCATCAACATTATACACACCGTCCAGGCAAAATGCAACACTTATTCCCGGAAAAACCGTCGAAACATCACGTTTTCTTCTCCGTCCGCCGCCAGGGCCCGGCGCGGTAGAAGAGAAGGGAGAGGACCGTGGCCGTGGTCCAGCCGATGGGCCAGGCCAGCCAGATGCCCGTGGCCCCCAGGCCGGTCCGGGAGAGCGCCAGGGCCAGGGTCACCCGGAGGATCAGGTCTGTGAAGGTGGCGGCCATGAACCGGCCCATGCTCCCCGCCCCCCGCAGCACGCCGTCGGCGGTCAGCTTGGCGGACACCACGAAGTAGAAGGGGGAGAGCAGGCGCAGGAAGGCGGTCCCGGTGTCCAGGGCGGTCCTGGTGGGCTCGTCGATGAAGAGGCACAGCAGGGGCCGGCCGGCGAAGAAGTAGGCCGCCGCCACAGGCAGGCAGATGGCCCACACCAGCCCCAGCCCCGCCCGGAACCCCTGGTCAACCCGCTCCGTCTTCCCCGCGCCCAGGTTCTGGGCCGTGAAGTTGGACACCCCGTTGCCCAGGGTGGTGAAGGAGGTGACCACCAGATTGTTCAGCTTCACGGCGGCGGAGTAGCCCGCCATCACGCCGGTGCCGAAGCTGTTGATGGCCCCCTGGATGACGATGTTGCCCACGGAGATGAAGCTCTGCTGGAGGATGCTGGGCACGGCAATGGCCGCCACCCGCCCCAAAGCGGCGGCGGAGAACAGGGGCCAGCGCCCCTCCGTGGGGATCCGGGCCAGACGGCGGAACACCACCGCCAGGGCCAGCAGGCAGCTGACCCCCTGGCACAGAAAGGTGGCCCAGGCCACTCCGGCCACGCCCATGTCAAAGGCCGTGACAAAGAGCATGTCCGCCCCGATGTTGGCTGTGGAGGAGAGGGCCAGAAAGAGGAAGGGCGTCCTGGAGTCCCCCAGGGCGGAGAAGACGCCGGTGGCGATGTTGTAGAAGAAGAGGAAGGGCAGGCCCCACAGGTAGATGTCCAGATACAGCTTGGAGGCCTCCATCACCTCCTCCGGCGTCCGGATCAGCGCCAGGAGGGCCCGGCTGCCCAGAAGGCCCCCCGCCATCAGGGCCAGACACAGGGCCCCGGCGGCCAGGAGGGTGGTGGTCACGGCGGTCTTCATCTCCCCGTAGGCCCTGCCGCCGAAGAGCCGGGACACCACCACCGAGCAGCCGATGTTGCAGCCAAAGGCAAAGGCGATAAAGAGCAGGGTGATCTCGTAGCTGTTGCCCACTGCGGCCAGGGCGCTCTCCCCGATGAACTTCCCCGCGATCAGGCTGTCCGCGATGTTGTAGAACTGCTGGAAGAGGATGCTGCCGAACAGGGGCAGGCAGAACCGGCGCAGCGCCCTCCCCGGATGGCCCACCGTCAGATCCCGGTTCATGGCGATCCCTCCTTTCATGTCTCCGGCATTATACTCGCTTTGTCCCCCGGTGTAAATGGTCAAAACCCACAAAGAGCGCCCCCGCCGGAACGGCGGGGGCGCATACCTTCTTGACAGCAATCTACACCGCCGGCCTCAGCAGCCGCAGGATCCACCGCTTCCAGACGGGCAGAGCGTTGGCGGTCTCCCGCCCCAGCGCCTCCAGCCGCTCCCAGGCGGCGCTGCGCTCCTCCTCGGTGAGGGTGTGCTGGCTGAATCGGGCCTTCCGGGCCAGCTCCTCCAGAAGCGCGTCCTCCCCGCAGCCCCAGACCGTCAGGCGGCGGTAGCGGCCATAGGCCCGGATGACGGAGCGGTTGCGGTCCCCGTCCTCCCGGGACCGCCGCCGGCGGGCCAGGGCCAGGGCGTAGAGCCCCGCCAGGGCCGCTGGAAGGGCCAGGACCTCCAGGGTCCGCCACAGCCAGGTGAGATCCAGGGGCTCCCGGGGCGTTTCGGCATCCCCCTGGGGCGGCACGGCATCCCCGCCGGGAGTCTCCGTGGGGCTCCGGTCCGGCGGCGGGGTCTCCGGCCGCTGGGTCTGCTGGGGCGGCTGCTGGGGTCTCTGGGCGGTCTGGGGCGGCCGGGCCCCCTCCTGGCCGTCCTCCCCCGGTCCGTCCTCCTGCCCGGCAGCGGAGCCGGTCCCGCCGCCAGGGGTCATCTCCACGGGGTACCAGCCGTAGCCGTCCAGGTAGATCTCCGCCCAGGCGTGGGCGTTGCTGTCCAGGACTGCGGCCCTGCCGGATTCGTCCAGGTGGGCTAGATAGCCGCTGGCGTACCGGGCGGGGATACTCTGCATCCGCAGCAGCAGAACGCCGGTGGTGGCGAAGTGGACGCAGTAGCCCCGGCGCGTGTCCAAAAAGTGCTCCACAAAGTCCTCCCCCGGCTCCATGGCCGGGGCGTCCAGGTCATACTCCGCCAGACCGGACAGATAGTGGGCCGTGGTGAGGGCGGCGGCCACCGCCTCCCGGTACTCCTCCGGCAGGCGCGGGTCCGCCTCCACTGGCATCCGCTCCATGGCCCCCAGCATAGGCCAGAGGAGGGTCTGGGTCTCGGTGGGCACGGACAGGTAGTTTGCGTACACATAGGAGCGGTAGTCCGCCGCCAGCTCCGAGAGCGGGCCCTCCAGGGGCGCGAAGCCGTCCTCCGGGCCGCCGGGGCGGTAGGAGAGCGTATACTGCTTGCCCACGGAGGCGGGGGGCTCCTGATACAGGCGGTAGGGGGTGAAGAGGTTCCCGCCGCCGGTGCGGAGGGAGATGGTCATGCTGGCGGGGGGTATGTCAGGGGCGGTGCCGGCCGGCAGCAGGTCCGGGGACGCCCCGGTATAGGGCTCCGCGTCCTCCCAGCTCTCCCCGGTGTAGAACGCCGAGGAGCCGCCGAAGAGGAAGGCGGTCCCCGCCGGGTCCGGCTGGTCCGTTTCCACGGTCATGATCTGGCGTTGGGCGTAGGATCGGGGACCGGCGGAGAGCAGGTCCACCCGGCCCCTCTCCACGGCGGAGCCGGCCCCGCCGCCGAAGCTGACCACAGGCCGTAGGGCGGGGCGCTCCGTCTGGCCGCCGCCGATATCCAGGGTCAGGTCCCCGGCCGGGAGCTCCCAGTCCAGTGCGCCGCTGAACCCGTCGGCGGCGGCGCTTACCAGCTTGTCCCGGGCGTTGGTGGCCCAGTCGGGGCGCAGATACCCCTCCCGGGGCAGGGCGGCGGTGAGGAGGGCCAGGAAGATCCCCATGCCGGCCAGACTGGCCAGCTGGGCCCGCCAGAGGCGGCGGTCCCTTGGAAGGAGGGCGGTGAGCAGCAGGGTCCCCCACCCGGCGGCGCTGAGGAGCAGGGCCGTCCACTCCGGCAGAACGCCCTCCATAATGGGGGGCAGCACAGGCAGGGTCACCGCCAGGGCGCACAGATACCAGCACCTGGCCCGGACCACCAGCCACCCCAGCAGCAGGGCCAGCGCCCCGGCCAGCAGGAGCAGGAGGGGCAGCCCGGCGCGCCGCGTCCCGGCGGAGCGGAACATGTCCACCGCCGGCTCCAGCAGCTTCTCCCACAGGGGCTCCCGGGCCAGAGCCAGGGCGGCCAGGATTCCCAGGACAGCCCAGCCCCCGCGCCGCCAGGCATAGAGCCCCACGGACAGCGCGGAGGCCAGGGCGCACACGGCCAGCAGCTCCCCCCGGCTGTATTCATAGAAGCCGGCGGACAGGAAGGCCTCCAGTCCCCCGAACAGCAGAGCCAGCGTCACCAGGGCGTTCCCCAGGTGCAGCAGCAGCCCGTCCAGACGCTTACGTCTCATGGTCCGCCTCCTCCCCGGTGATGTGGATGTGGTGGAGGATCTGGTCCTGGTCCACGGTCAGGGGCCGGTCCAGCACGGAGGCCCCCCGGAGGGGCGCAGGGTCCGAGAGGAGCGCGGTGAGGCAGGCGGTCCAGTCCTGGCTGTCTGCCACGTCGCAGCAGCGCACCGCGCCGGTCCCCGGGTGAGCCCAGCGGACCTGGAAGGGCCGGTCCTCCTCCAGCAGCGCCCGGGCGTAGCCCGCCAGCCGGTCCAGGGCCCGGTCCAGGGTCTCCCGGGGGCCGAAGTGGTCCAGGGTGAGCGCCGGCAGGGGCCGCCGGTCCTCCAGCAGCTCCCGGGTTACCAGCTCATCCCGCTTGGCGGTCATCTTCCAGTGGACGGTGCGCAGGCTGTCCCCCTCCCGGAAGGGGCGGAGCTCGTAGTCCTCCCCGGAAACGGACTTCCCCCGGGGCACGGGGCGGGGCGTCCCCAGCCCCTCGGGCAGACGGAGGGGGCCCGGGCTCTCCGGCCGGGGGACCACCAGCACCTGGGCCGGCGGCGGGGCCTTCAGCGGCAGGGCGAAGAGGCCCAGGCAGTCGCACACCCGCAGCCGGTCCACCCGGCACTCCAGGAGCGCACAGTGGCCGGTCTCCCCGGCCCAGGACCGCTCGTCCCGGAAGGCGCGGCCCATGGTGAGGCGGCGGACCCGCTCCCCGCCGCCCATCCGGTCCCGGACCCGGATCCGGCAGGCAATTCTGGCCGGGGGCAGGGGGGAGCGGCACTCCAGGCGAAGCGTCCACCCGGCCTCTGTCCCCCGCTCCACCTGACGGGCGGAGGGGACCAGCCGCGCCCTGCACCGGACCATGGCGGGCAGGCTCAGCGCAAGCCCCAGCAGGGGCAGGCAGGCGGCGGCGAAGAAGAGAAAGTGAAAGAGATAGCCCACATCGAAGAGCTGGCCCATGAGGGCGGCGGTCAGGGCCAGGAGGTAGAGCAGCCGGCGGCTCCACATGGCTATCGGATTTTGGGGGAATCCACCCCCCGGAGGACCTGGGCGGCAATGTCCTCGGCGGTCCCCTCCGCCCCGGGGGCCGGGAGCAGGCGGTGGGCGCAGGCCTCCCGCCAGATGCACTGCACGTCCTCGGGCACCACGTAGTCCCGGTCCCGGAGGAAGGCCACGGCCCGGCTCACGGAGGCGATGGACAGGGTGGCCCGGGGGCTGGCTCCCTGGATGAGCTGGGGGTGGCGGCGGGTGGCATTCACCAGGGAGATGATGTAGCTGAGAATCTCGTCGCTGATATGCACCGCGTCCACGGCCTGACGCATCCGCTCCAGATCTGCCCGGTCCGCCACCCGGGCCACGCCGTCCATGGTCTGTCCGTACTGGCGGCGGCGCAGAAGCTCCAGCTCCTCAGACGGGGTGGGGTAGCCGATGCGCAGGCGCAGCAGGAATCGGTCCAGCTGGCTGTCCGGCAGCCGCTGGGTGCCGGAGGCCCCCACCGGGTTCTGGGTGGCGATGACCACAAAGGGCTGGGGCACCGGGCGGCTGACCCCGTCCACGGTGACCTGTCCCTCCTCCATGGCCTCCAG
>CANAZG010000079.1 GCA_947365965.1 uncultured Clostridia bacterium | reverse complement strand
CCGGACAGAAGATCGCCTTTGTGGGCTCCACCGGCGCGGGCAAGACCACCATCACCAACCTCATCAACCGCTTCTACGAGATCAACAGCGGCCTCATCACCTACGACGGCATCGACGTCCGGGACATCAGCAAGGACAGCCTCCGCCGCTCCCTGGGCGTCGTCCTCCAGGACACCCACCTCTTCACCGGCACCATTGCCGACAACATCCGCTACGGCAAGCTGGACGCCACGGACCAGGAGGTGGAGGCGGCGGCCCGGCTGGCCAACGCGGACGCCTTCATCCGCCACCTGCCGGAGGGCTACAACACCTGGATCACCGACGACGGCGGAAGCCTCAGCCAGGGGGAGCGGCAGCTGCTGGCCATCGCCCGGGCGGCGGTGGCGGACCCGCCGGTGCTGATCCTGGACGAGGCCACCAGCTCCATTGACACCCGCACGGAGAAGCTCATCGAGGCGGGCATGGACCAGCTGATGGCGGGCCGGACCGTGTTCGTCATCGCCCACCGCCTGTCCACCGTGCGCAACGCCAAGGCCATCATGGTCCTGGAGCAGGGGGAGATCATCGAGCGGGGGGACCACGACGAGCTCATCGCCCAGGGCGGGAAGTACTACCAGCTCTACACCGGACAGGCGGAGCTGAGCTGACAGGGATTCTTTTGGAGATTGTAGGAATTGCAACAGTTTATTTGCGGGAAATAGGGTATACTAGGACAATGACAGCATGACCTTCCCGGTCACAGAAAAGAAAGGAGCATCACCACCATGAAATATGTCTGCGATGTTTGCGGCTACGAGTACGACGAGGCCCTGGGCGATCCCGATCACGGCATTGCCCCCGGCACCAAGTGGGAGGACGTGCCCGCTGATTTCGAGTGCCCCCTGTGCGGCGTGGGCAAGGACCAGTTCTCCGCCCAGTAATTCCCGGTAATCCAGAGAAGCAAAGAGCCCGGCAGCATGGATGCTGCCGGGTTCTTCTGTTTCGGCGCTCAGCCGGCGCCGTCGATGGCCCTGCCCACCTCCTGCACTACGGAGAGGTGGGTCTCGTCAAAGAGGTGCATGTAGATCTTGGTGGTGGTGTTGGTGCTGCTGTGGCCCAGGGCCCTGCTGATGGCGAAGAGGGACACGTTGCGGCTGTGGGCGATGCTGGCAAAGCTGTGGCGCAGGCCGTGGAGGGTGACATGGGGCAGGTCCGCGCCCTGGAGGACCCGCCGCAGCCGGTTGCTCAGGTAGTCGGGCTGATAGGGGAGCCCGCCGCTGTGGCAGATGACGAACCCCTGGTCCTCGTACCACGCCCCCAGCCGGGCCATCTCCTCCTGCCGCCGGTTCCACAGCCGCTCCATCAGCTCCTCCATGTCCGCCAGGCCCCGGTAACCCAGGCGGCGCATGGAGGAGCGGTTCTTTGTGCCCTTGTCCACGGTGCGGCCATTGACGGCGGTGCGGGCCTCGGCGATGGTGATGACCCGGTTCTCCCGGTCCACGTGGCTCCACTTCAGTGCGCAGATCTCGCTGCGGCGCAGGCCCAGGTAGCCCGCCAGCTTCACCACCGGCTCCAGGGAGGTGCCGGAGACCAGCTCAAAGAGCCGGGACATGGCGTCGCAGTCGTAGAAGTGGTGGGTGGGGTGGGTGGAGGAGGGGGGAAAGACCCACTGGGCCGGGTTGCGGGAGAGCAGATCCTGCCGCCGGGCGTGCTCCAGGGCGTTGTGGAGCAGACCGTAGTGCTTGCGCACCGTGTTGCCGCACAGGCCCGATTCCTGCTTCTGGTTGAGGTAGCGCTGAATCTGGGGCGTGGTGAGCCTGTCCAGAGGCACCCCGCCCAGGGCCGGCGCCAGATGGTTGCGGATAATCATGTGGTAGCCGTGGATGGTGCTGGCGCTGCGGCTGGGGGTGATGACCTGCTCCAGCCAGTAGCTCAGCCACTGTCCCACGGTGAGGCTCCGCTCCCCGCTCTGGTCCGGGATGCGGCCGCTGTTGAACCGGTCCAGGGCCTGAATGGCCTCCTCCAGGGTGGGATAGCAGCGCACGGCCCGCTCCGGCGCGCCGCCGCCCCTGGGCCGGGCGCGCATGGTGACGTAGTAGGTGCGGCGCTGGGTGTCGTAGGCGATGTTGGGCATGATGGTCTTTCTGGACATGATTCGGTACCTCCCTTGCTTTTTTCGGCAGAATTGGTAAATTCTGCCTTTCTGTTTAAGATACCGTATCAAAAACCGCCCTGTCAACGCCTCAGGCGATGGTCCGCCGGAAAAGAAATATCGAGACGCCGGACAGCGTCTCGATGACTCGGTCTATAGAAGATCCGCCGCCCGCAGTCACTCCAGCGCCGGCAGGGCGCCCTCCCCGAACCGCTGCTGGAGCCAGGCGTCACACCGCTGGACCCACACCGCGCAGGATACCGACATGGTCCGCCGTTCCTGGCCCGGGGGGTAGGCGGTGTGGTCCGCCAGGGACTGGCCGTGCTCCCCGTGGGGGTACAGGTGGAGCTCCACCTCCACTCCCTTGGCCCGGAGGGCGTCGGCCAGGAGGATGGAGTTCTCCACAGGCACGCAGGTGTCGTCCACCGTGTGCCAGAGGAACATGGGCGGCGACTTGCGGGTGACCCGCTTCTCCAGACTCACCAGCTCCACCAGCTCGTCGTATCGGTCCCCCAGCAGGTTGACGATGGAGTCCCGGTGGGCCATGGGGCCGCTGGTGATGACGGGATAGCCCAGCACCACCCCGTCCGGCCGGAAGGCGGAGGAGCGCTTGCGCAGGGGCTTGTAGATCTCCTGCCGGTTCCACATCACCCCGGCGCTGGCCGCCAGATGGCCCCCGGCGGAGAAGCCCATCACAATCACCGCCTGGGGGTCCACGTGGTACCGGGCGCAGTGGACCCGCACATAGTCGATGGCGGCCAGGAGCTGCCGCTGGGGGATGGGCCAGCGGCCCTGGGGGGCCACGTGGTAGCGGAGGATAAAGGCGGCGTAGCCCATGCCGGCAAAGCGCAGGGCCACCGGCTCCGCCTCCCGGGCGGAGAGGCGGTGGTAGCCGCCGCCGGGACAGATGATGACGGCGGGCCGCTGCCGGTCAGACCCCAGCTCCGGAAAGTTGCCGGGGGCGTATGTCACCAGGGACGCGGCCTCCTCTGCGCCGGGGACCAGGAGCTGGACAGTTTCATGGAGCATAGCGTTCTCCTTTCAAGTGGGGGATCAGGACACCAGCAGAACGGAGCCCGTGTCCCGGATGGACAGCACGTGGCAGGACCCCCGGCCGGCCACGGCCTCCATGCCCACCCGGAAGGCCGCCAGCCTGGGCAGGGGGACAAAGGCCTGGATGGTGCCGGCAAAGCCGCCGCCGTGGACCCGGCAGGCCCCCTCCTCCTCCAGCAGCTCCTCCGCCGCCGCCAGCAGCACGGCCACGCACTGGTCCCGGCTGTCCCGGTAGTTGGACACATTCTGTAAGTACATATAGGAGGACAGGCCGGACTGGCGGACCAGCCGGAGGAAGGCCGCGAAGTCTCCCCGCTCCAAGGCCTCCTGCTGGAGGAGGACCCGCTGGTTGTCCTTGTAGTAGTGGTAGGCCCGCAGCACCGCCCGGTCCCCGCACCGTGAGCGGAGGGAGGGGATGGCGGCGGAAAAGTCCTGGAAGGGCACCTCGCCCAGCACCGTCCTGCCGAAAAAGGCCGCCACCTGCCCCATCTCCAGGGGAATGGCGGCGTAGTCCTCGGTGAGATCGGCGTGGCTGGCGTGGGTGTCCACGATGCACAGGGCGTACCCCTCCCGGTCCAGGTCCACCCGCACCTGCCGGATCTCCGGGGCGGCGGGGTCCCGGAAGTCCGCGGCCACCACGCCGCCGGCGGCGCAGGAGAGCTGGTCCAGCAGGCCGCAGGGCTTGCCGAAGTACACGTTCTCCGCGTACTGGCCCACCTGGGCCAGACCCACGGGGGAGAGGCGGCCGCCGCAGAAGAGGTGGTCCATGATGGTGCACACCAGCACCTCAAAGGCGGCGGAGGAGCTCAGGCCGCTGCCCCGGAGGACGCTGGTGGTGGTGTAGGCGTCAAAGCCGCCGATGGTGTGGCCCAGCTCCGTCAGCCGGGCCGCCACCCCCCGGACCAGGGCGGGGGAGGAGCCGGTCTCCGCGCCCTGGAGGGAGAGCTGGTCCAGCTTCACCTCCGCCAGGCGGTGGTGGCGGGACTTGATGCGGATGGTGCGGCTGTTGTTGGGCACGACGCAGGCGATGGTGTCCAGATTCACGCTGCCCGCCAGGCCCCGGCCCCGCTGGTGGTCCGTGTGGTTGCCGCCCAGCTCCGTGCGGCCCGGCGTGGAGAAGAGCCAGGTGTCGGAATCGTCCGTACAGGGAAAGGTGTCCGCAAACTCCAGAATCAGCTCCCGCAGGCGGGCCGCCGCCGCCGGGGCCTCCCGGCCGTAGATGGGCGCGAGCCTCTCCGGCATACCGCCCCGCTCCAGCTCCCGCAGCAGTTCTCCTCGTCTCATGATGTCGCCCTCCATCCGTATTTTATTTTCCGCGTTCCGTCTTTGTCCTATTCTACCATCCCCCGCTCCGCATAGCAAGGGCGTACCAGAAGAAATGTCCATGATTTTGAGAGATTTTTCCAGGCCCGCCCCCGCCGCTCCGGCCATGGAGCGTTTTTTTTTGGCGAAATATCCCCTTTTCCCTTGACAAACCGGGAAATCGCGCTATAATAGGACCATCAAAGCCCCTATGGGCTTGACCAAAGGTTATGATAGAGGCGCGGCTGCCATCAGTAGCTCCCCGAAAGACGTCAGACAGCGGGGGAGGGAAAGGGGCTGCCGCCGAAGCGACGCTTCCGCTGTCTGGCGGGGTGGACGCTGGGCCGGCGGAGAATATCCGTCGGACTGTCACGGAGACGTGGAGAGCTGTCATGACGGAGCATGGTGTGTGTTGCGTCCGGTCATGATTGCGTCATGACTGGGCGCGTTTTTTCTGCGGAAAAGGCGCGAAAACTCACTTTTTAGGAGGAAACGCACATGAAAACCCCAAGAACCCGCAGAGCGCTGACCCTGGTCCTGGCCGTTGCGGCCTGCCTGGGCCTCGCTGTCACCGCATTCGCCGCCGGCGGCGAGGACGCCGTCTCCGGCATGTATGCCACCTTCTGGGCCCTGGTGCCCCCTGTGGTGGCCATCGTCCTGGCCCTCATCACCAAGGAGGCCTACTCCTCCCTGTTCATCGGCGTGCTGGTGGGCGCCCTGTTCCAGTGCGGCTTCGCCCCCGTGGAGACCCTGGACACCATGCTCTCCCAGGGCTTTGTCTCCGCCATTGAGGGCAACGCCGGCATCTTCCTCTTCCTGGTGCTGCTGGGCGTCATCGTGGCCCTGGTCAACGCCTCCGGCGGCTCCGCGGCCTTCGGCCGGTGGGCGGAGCGGAACATCAAGACCCGGGTGGGGGCCTCCCTGGCCACCTTCGCGCTGGGTATCCTCATCTTTATTGACGACTACTTCAACTGCCTCACCGTGGGCTCGGTCATGCGCCCGGTCACCGACAGCCACAGGATCTCCCGGCCCAAGCTGGCCTATCTCATCGACGCCACCGCCGCCCCGGTGTGCATGATCGCCCCCGTGTCCTCCTGGGCCGCCGCCGTGTCCGGCGTGGCCGCGGACCTGGACACCGGCGTCAGCGGCATTGAGCTCTTTATCCAGGCCATCCCCTACAACTTCTACTCCCTGCTCACCTTTGTCTTCATCATCGCCCTCTCGGTGATGCGCTTTGACTACGGCCCCATGCGGCTGTGCGAGCAGAACGCCCGGGAGAAGGGTGATCTGGCGGCCGTCCAGGGCAGCGACAGCGGGGAGGGCAACCCCAAGGGCAGGGTCATGGACCTGATTATCCCCGTGGTCATCCTCTTTGTGCTGTGCACCGTGGGCATGATCTACGTGGGCGGCTTCTTCGGCGTGGACGCCTGGGGCGGCACGGACAACGCCGGCGACTTCATCGGGGCCTTCGGCAACACCGACGCCTTCATCGGCCTGCCCTGGGGCGGCATTGTGGCCCTGGTGCTGATCGTGGCCTATGTGGTGGCCCGCCGGGTGCTCACCTTCAAGGAGGCCATGGCCTGCGTGCCCAAGGGCTTCATCGCCATGGTGCCCCCTATCACCATCCTGACCCTGGCCGTGAGCCTGAAGAACATGACCAACCTGCTGGGAGCGGACGTGTTCGTGCAGAACGCCATGGAGGGGGCCTCCCAGGGCCTCTACAGCCTGCTGCCGGCGGTGATCTTCATCGTGGCCTGCCTGCTGGCCTTCGCCTCCGGCACCAGCTGGGGTACCTTCGGCATCCTGATCCCCATTGTGGTCTCCGTCTTTGAGCCCGGCAGCGCCCTGCTGACCATCGGCATCTCCGCCTGCCTGGCCGGGGCCGTGTGCGGGGACCACTGCTCCCCCATCAGCGACACCACCATTATGGCCTCCGCCGGGGCCCAGTGTGACCACGTGACCCACGTCTCCACCCAGCTCCCCTACGCGATCACCGTGGCGGCGGTCAGCTTCGTCACCTTTATCCTGGCCGGATTTGTCCAGAACGCGGCCATCTGCCTGATTGTGGGCGCGGCCCTCACCGTGGGCGCGCTGCTGGTGCTGCGGAACATGAACGCCGATAGGGGGTAAGCCCTCCGCTCCCGCCCTCCGGACCTCTGTCCGGAGGGCTTTTTCTGTTTCCCAGGAAATTTTACATGGATTTAACACAACAGGTCTACCCATTTTGATTTTTTAATGGTAAAATTATGGTATCGTGGGATAGTTTAAGATTGATAAAGAGAGTAAGGAGCACACCATGAACATTTTCTCCCTCTTCACCCTCTGCGGGGGCGTGGCCTTCTTCCTGTACGGCATGTCCCTCATGTCCTCCCGGCTGGAGAAGCTGGCCGGCGGCAGGCTGGAGCAGATGCTGCGGAAGATGACGGACAACCGCTTCAAGAGCCTGCTGCTGGGGGCGGGCATCACCATCGCCATCCAGTCCTCCAGCGCCATGACCGTGATGCTGGTGGGTCTGGTGAACTCCGGCATCATGGAGCTGGGGCAGACGGTGGGGGTCATCATGGGCTCCAACGTGGGCACCACCCTGACGGCCTGGATCCTCTCCCTGTCCGGCATTGACAGCGAATCCCTCTGGCTCCAGCTCCTCAAGCCGGAGAACTTCGCCCCTCTGGTGGCCTTCATCGGCATCATCCTGCGCACGATGAACCAGACCGGACGCCGCCGCAGCGCGGGGTCCATCATGGTGGGCTTTGCCATGCTGATGACGGGCATGGAGATGATGAAAAACGCGGTGAGCCCCCTGGCGGACATGCCGGAGTTCAGCGCCATCCTCACCGCCTTCACCAACCCCTTCCTGGGCGTGGTGGTGGGCGCGGTGTTCACCGGGGTGATCCAGTCCTCCGCCGCCTCCGTGGGTATTCTCCAGGCCCTCTCCCTCACCGGCGGCATCTCCTACGGCGTGGCCCTGCCCATCATCATGGGCCAGAACATCGGCACCTGCGTGACCGCCCTGCTGAGCAGCATCGGCGTCAACCGCAACGCCCGCCGGGTGTCGGTGATCCACATCTCCTTCAACCTCATCGGCACCGCCGCCTGTCTGGCCGCCTTCTACGGCAGCGACCTCATCTTCCACTACGCCTTCATGGACGCCGCCATTGATCCCGCCGGCATTGCCATGGTCCACAGCATCTTCAACATCGCCACCACCGCCCTGCTCCTGCCCTTCTCCAAGCAGCTGGAGCGGCTGGCCTACGTGGTGGTCAAGGAGGACCAGCAGGAGAAGCAGGAGTTCTCCTTCATCGATCAGCGCCTGCTGGCAACCCCCTCCGTGGCCATTGCCGAGTGCGCCAACAAGACCGTGGACATGGCCCGGCTGGCGGAGGACACCATTCTCAAGAGCCTGAATCTGCTGGGGAAATATGACGAGAAGGCGGCGGAGGAGGTGGTCCGCAACGAGGATCAGCTGGACCACTACGAGGACCAGCTGGGGACCCTGCTGGTGCAGCTGAGCGGCAAGGCCCTCAGCGACGAGGACAGCCGGAACATCTCCAAGCAGCTCCACACCATCGGGGACTTCGAGCGCATCGGGGACCACGCGGTGAACCTGATGAAGACCGCTCAGGAGATCCACGAAAAGGATATCCGCTTCTCCGGTCAGGCCATGGAGGAGCTGCGGATCCTCTTCTCCGCCCTGCGGGACATCCTGCGGGTGACCACCAAGGCCTTCGCGGAGGGGGACTTGCGCATGGCGGCCCGGGTGGAGCCCCTGGAGCAGGTTATCGACGGCCTCACCGCAGACATCAAGTCCAACCACATCGTCCGCCTCCAGAAGGGCCACTGCACCATCGAGATGGGCTTCGTCCTCTCGGATCTGCTCACCAACTGCGAGCGCGTCAGCGACCACTGCTCCAACATCGCCGTGGCCCAGATCGAGACCGCCCAGAGCCTCTATCAGGCCCACGAGTACCTCAACGCCCTCAAGAGCACAGGCGACGCCGCCTTCCAGAGCGCCTTTGAGGACTACTGCCGCCAGTACACGATCCAGAAGGAGACCGTGGAGGACAACTGATCCAGGGTCCCATAACCGCCGCCTCCGGCCCAGCTGCCGGAGGCGGCGTCCCTATCCGGCGGGGATTGGGGGATGGTAACAAATTTCTGCAAACAGGAATGGACAAAACTGTGCAGATATGATAATATAATAAATTAAATAACCGCAGCCCTGGCTGCGGACAGAGAGGAAGGGATTCCATGGGAGCCGAGAGCTACACCGGCAGGATCAACCGGAAGCTGAACAAGAAGCTGCGGATTGTGGAGGTGGCGGCGGGCCGGGAGAGGGCCGATCTGGTGCTGAAGAACGCCGCCTACGTCAATGTGTTCAGCAGCGAGATTTGCCACGGCGACATCGCCGTGGCGGAGGGGCTGATCGTGGGTATGGGCCAGTACAGCGGGGAGACGGAGGTGGACGTGTCCGGCCGGATCGTCCTGCCCGGATTTATTGACGCCCACATCCACCTGGAGAGCGCCATGGTCTCCCCCCGGGAGTTCGCCAAGGCCGTGCTGCCCCACGGCACCACCACCGTCATCACGGACCCCCACGAGATCGCCAACGTCATGGGGGCGGACGGCATTGAGTACATGCTCCAGGCCACTGAGGACCTGCCGGTGGACGTGCGCTTTATGCTGCCCTCCTGCGTCCCCGCCACGCCCATGGACGAGAGCGGGGCTGTGCTGGACTACCGCACCGTGGACTCCTTCTATGACCACCCCCGGGTCCAGGGTCTGGCGGAGATGATGAACTACCCCGGGGTCATCGGCGCGGACCCCCAGGTCATTGAGAAGATCGTGGCCGCCCAGGCCCACCACAAGAAGATCGACGGCCACGCCCCGGGCCTTGTGGGCAACGAGCTCAACGCCTACATCGCCGCCGGGGTCTACTCGGACCACGAGTGCTTTGACCCGGCGGACGCCATGGCCAAGCTGGAGCGGGGCCAGTTCATCATGATCCGGGAGGGCACGGCGGCCCACAACCTCCAGGCCCTGCTGCCCCTGCTGACGGAGAAGTATGCGGACCGCTGCATGTTCTGCTGTGACGACAAGCACCCCAGCGATCTGCTGGAGGTGGGTCATATCGACTACAACGTCCGGGAGGCCATTCGCCAGGGGGTGGACCCCATTGTGGCGGTAAAGGTGGCCTGCCACCACGCGGCCCGGTACTTTTTGCTCAACAACCGGGGGGCCATTGCGCCGGGGTATCTGGCGGACTTTGTGGTCATCGACAATTTCCAGGACTTCCGCATCCTCCAGGTGTTCAAGCGGGGGGTAGAGATGTACGACGGCCGGCGGGTGCGGGACTTCGCCGCCCCGGAGATCGATCCCTATCTGGTCCGCCGGGCCCACGACACCTTCCACCTGGGCCGCCTGACGGCGGAGGACTTTGCGGAGCGGCGGCCCCGGGGCGTCATCGGCATGGTGCCCGGAGAGATCACCACCGTGGACCAGGGGTACTCGGACCGCATTGACCCGGAGTGGGACATTTTGAAGATCGCGGTGGTGGAGCGGCACAAGAACACCCGCCACATCGGCGTGGGCTACCTCCAGGGCTACGGCCTGAAGCGGGGGGCTGTGGCCACCAGCGTCTCCCACGACTCCCACAACATCATCGTGGTGGGGGCCAGCGAGGAGGACATGGCGGCGGCGGCCAACCGGGTGGCGGAGAACCGGGGGGGCATCGCGGTGGTGGAGGACGGCGCGGTAAAGGGCGAGGTGGTGCTGGCCATCGCGGGGCTCATGAGCGACGACAGCCTGGAGAACGTGAACCGGGACCTGGAGGCGGCCAAGGCGGCGGCCTTCCAGCTGGGGGTGAGCCGGGAGATCGATCCCTTCATGACCCTCAGCTTCATGTCCCTGCCGGTGATCCCCACTCTGCGGCTGACCACCCGCGGGGTGATCGACGTACTCAAGCAGCAGTATATCTGATGAGAACCGGGCCGGGGAGTTGCCTCCCCGGCCCGGTTTCCTGCGGCGGACATAGTAGGGAAAAAGCGCCTGCAGCCCTCCGGCTGCAGGCGCTTTGCTGCCGTATTACACCGTATAGACGTACTCGCCGTTTTTCTGGTTGACGCCGTAGAAGTCCGCAAAGCTCAGCCGGAAGATCTTGTCCAGCTTTCCGCTTACGTCGATGCCGTTCTTGATGAGGTGCAGGTACAGGCCGCTGTTGGAGATGTCCCCCATGGACAGGTAGCCGGTGAGCTTCCCGTCCTTCACAATGGCCTTTTTGTACTCCTTGTCCGTCTTGTGGACGATGATCTCCGCCCCCTCCGTCAGATCCAGCCGCCCCACGCTGAGCATGGTCACGCCGAAGAAGTTGCTGGTGTTCTTGAAGGGGTAGGGCTTCTCGTACACCGTGTCAATGCCCGCCATGTTCTCCGCCGCCGCCTTGCCCTGGGCCATGGCGTCCGGCCACACGCCGGAGAGGCCCGTGCAGTCGCCGGCCGCGTACACGTCCGGCGCGGAGGTGCGCAGATGGTCGTCCACCGTGATGGCCCGCTCGGCGGCAATGCCGCTGTCCAGGGCCAGCTGGATCCGGGGCCGCACCCCGGCGGCCATGATGATGAGGTCGCAGGGCACCCGCTCTCCGGTGGAGAGGATCACCTCGGTGATGTTCCCCGCCTCGTCCACCGCCGCGTCGCTGGCCCCGATGCCCAGCAGGAACCGGCAGCCGTGGTCCTCAAAGACCTTCTGGTACACCGAGGCGGCGTAGTCGTCGGTCTGGAGGGGCATGACCCGGGGGGCCATCTCCGCAATGGTGATCTCCGCGCCCCGGTGGCACAGGGCGGAGGCCGCGTCCAGGCCCACCAGCCCGGAACCCACGATAAACACCCGCTTGCCCCTGGCAAAGGCCTCGTCAATGGCCAGCGCGTCGCTGAGATCCCGGAAGCCGAAGACGTTGGGGGCCTCCCGGAAATGGGGGATGGGGGGGATGAAGAAGCCCGCGCCGGTGGAGATGAGGAGCTTGTCGTAGGGGATGGAGTAGCTCTCGCCGTAGTGGACCGTCTTGGCCTGGGTGTCGATTTTTGTGACGGTCTGGCAGGGGATGTGGATGATGTCGTTCTTGTCAAAGAAGTTCACGCCGGCGAAGTTGATGCCGTCGGCGTCCCGCTCATGGCCCAGGAACTTGTGGAGCATGCAGCGGGAGTGGACCTTCTCGTCAATGGAGAGGACTGTAATCACGTCATGGGGCCGGAAATCCCGGAGCACCCGGGCGGCGCTGATGCCGGCCGCGCCGGCGCCGATGATGACAAATCGCTCCATGGTCATACCTCCCTCACTTCAATGGCCTTCTTGGGGCAGGCCCGGACGCAGGCGGGGCCCTCCTCCAGATGCTGGCAGAAGTCGCACTTGATGATCCGCTTCCGGTCCGGCGTAATGGCCGGAATGCCGTAGCGGCAGTTCATCACGCACATATAACATGCCGCGCACTTGTCCGCATTATACTCCACCAGACCATTTTCCATATTTTTCTCCAGCGCGCCGCTCATGCACGTGGCCGCGCAGTCCGGAATGTCGCAGTGGCGGCAGAAGAGGGGGAGGTAGCCCCCCGCGCCGTCGGACATGATGCGGTTGCGGGACTGGTTTTCCGGATCGGTCAGGTCCAAGGCGTAGACGCTCTGGCGCAGCTCGTCCAGACTGCCCCGGCGGGGGGTCATGTCGCTGTGGGACGCCATGCAGGCGATGGTGCAGTTCTTGCACCCGTCGCACTTGGCGGGATCAATAAAAATTCGTTTCATATCAGCAGTCCCCCTCTCAGATGTTCAGGGCCTTGCGCTTCTCCTCAATGATGGCCTCCAGGGTGTTGGCGGCGC
>CANAZG010000078.1 GCA_947365965.1 uncultured Clostridia bacterium | reverse complement strand
TTGTAGTAGGAGGCGTGGGGCACCCCCTTGAGGTACCAGGCGTAGTGCCGCCGGGCGCAGAGCACGGCCACCTTCTCGCTGCCGTAGGCTGCGGCCAGCTCGATCTGCCGAACGGCGGCGTCGCACCGCTCCGCCAGGGGCGGCCGGTCCGGCACAGGCTCCCCGGCCAGGGCCGCAGCGGCCTGCTGGAAGAGCCAGGGGTTGCCGAAGCAGCCCCGGCCGATCATGGCCATATCCGCCCCGGTCTGCCGGAGGATGCGCACCGCGTCCTCCGGGGCGAACACGTCCCCGTTGGCGATGACCGGGATGGACACCGCCTCCTTCACCTCCCGGATGGTGGACCAGTCGGCCCGGCCGCCGTACATCTGCACCCGGGTGCGGCCGTGGACGGCAACGGCGGACACGCCCGCCTGCTCCAGCATCACCGCCAGCTCTACAGCGTTGACGCTGCCCTTGTCCCAGCCCCGGCGCATTTTTACCGTCACCGGCACGGGGGAGGCCTTTACCACCGCCTCCGCCAGCCGGGCGGCCTTCTCCGGGTCCCGCATGAGGGCCGCGCCGTCCCCGCTCTTCACCACCTTGCCCACCGGGCAGCCCATGTTGATGTCCAGCAGGTCCGCGCCGCTGGCCTCGATGGCGATCTGGGCGGCCTCGGCCATGGCGGGGATGTCGCTGCCGAAAATCTGGGCCGCAAAGGGGCCCTCCCCCTGGAAGGGGCGCAGCAGCTGGCGGCTCTTCCTGTCCTGATAGCACAGGGCCTTGGCGCTGACCAGCTCCGTGTACGTCAGCCCGGCGCCCAGGCCGGCGCATATCTGGCGGAAGGCCGCGTCCGTCACCCCGGCCATGGGGGCCAGGGCCAGCTGGGAGGGGATGTCAACTTGTCCGATCCGCATGGGGGCCTCCTTGTGGTCACTGAATTTCCTCCGGCGGGGGAGGTCCTCCCCGCGCCGGTCCGCTCTCTGTTATTATGCGCCGGCGGCAGGGGGATGTCAAGGGCAACAAAAAAACCCTGCACCCATTGGGACGCAAGGTTTTTGCTTGGCGCGGAAGGAGGGATTTGAACCCTCGCACGTTGTTTGGACGTCTACTCCCTTAGCAGGGGAGCCCCTTCGGCCACTTGGGTACTTCCGCATATACAGATTATGAATAAAATGGCGGAGAGAGTGGGATTCGAACCCACGGATGCTCGCACATCGCCGGTTTTCAAGACCGGTTCCTTAAACCACTCGGACACCTCTCCCTCTTGTCAAAGTGTGAAGTTATCATATCATGTCCCCACCGATTTGTCAATCATAAATTTAGGGCTTGTTTCATAATCGGCGATATGCCCAACAGCAGAGATTTTCTGCCCCACACGGGAAATTCCCCCAGGCGTCCCGACGGAGGGCGATCGGAGCGCTGCGGCAGACAATATGGCGAAAACCCCATCCCTTTCACGCAACCCGTTCCAGGCGCGAATAGCGTGGAATGGGGTTTCCGCCATATGTCCTCCGCAGGCCTCCCTGGGCGCTCCTACCGGCCCGGGGCCTTCAGGCCCAGCCGCTGCTGGGCCTCCTCCCGCATCCGGTACTTGAGAATCTTCCCGGCCGCGTTCATGGGGAAAGCCTCCACAAAGTCCACGTACCGGGGTGCCTTGTGCTTGGCCATGTGGGAGAGCACGTACTCCTTCAGCTCCCCCTCGGTCATGGTCTCCCCCTCCTTGAGGATGACGCAGGCCATGATCTCCTCCCCGTACTGCTCGTCCGGCACGCCGATGACCTGCACGTCCCGGACCTTGGGGTGGGTGTAGATGAACTCCTCGATCTCCCGGGGGTAGATGTTCTCGCCTCCCCGGATAATCATGTCCTTGAGCCGGCCCGTGACCTTGAAGTTGCCGTTCTCGTCCTCGCAGCACAGATCTCCGCTGTGGAGCCAGCCCTCGGCGTCAATGGCCTCGGCGGTGGCCCCGGGCATCTTGTAGTACCCCTTCATGATGTTGTAACCCCGGGCCACAAACTCCCCGCTCACCCCACGGGGGCACTCCTCCCCCGTTTCCGGGTCAATGATCCTGCACTCCACGTTGGCAAACCGGCTGCCCACAGTCTCCGTGCGCACGTCCAGGGGATCGTCAAAGCTGCTCATGGTGCACCCCGGGGAGGCCTCGGTCTGGCCGAAGACGGAGATGATCTGCTTCATGTTCATCACATCCGCCGCCCGCCGCATCAGCTCCGGGGGACAGTTGGCCCCGGCCATGATGCCGGTGCGGATATGGGAGAAGTCGGTGGAGGCGAAGTCCGGGTGGCTCATCATGGCGATGAACATGGTGGGCACGCCGTTAAAGGTGGTGATCCGCTCCTGGTTGATGCAGGCCAGGGCGGGCTTGGGGGAGAAGTAGGGCAGGGGACACATGGTGGCGCCGTGGGTCATGGAGGCGGTCATGGAGAGCACCATGCCGAAGCAGTGGAACATGGGCACCTGGATCATCATCCGGTCCGCGGTGGAGAGGTCCATGTGGTCCCCGATATACTTGCCGTTGTTCACCACGTTGTAGTGGGTGAGCATGACCCCCTTGGGGAAGCCGGTGGTGCCGGAGGTGTACTGCATGTTGGCCACGTCGTGGATGCTCACCGCCGCAGCCCGGCGGCGGACCTCCCGGGGGGACACCCTGCCGGACAGGGCCAGCGCCTCCTCCCAGGTGAGGCACCCGGGCTGGCGGAAGCCCACGGTGACAATGTTGCGCAGGAAGGGGAGCCGCTTGCAGTGGAGGGGTTTGCCCGGCTGGGCGGCGGCCAGCTCGGGGCACAGCTCCGCCATGATCTGGGCGTAGTGGCTGTCCCGGTAGCTCTCGATCATCACCAGGGTGTGGGTGTCCGACTGGCGGAGGAGGTACTCCGCCTCGTGGATCTTATAGGCCGTGTTCACCGTCACCAGCACGGCCCCGATCTTGGTGGCCGCCCAGAAGGTGATGAACCAGGCGGGCACGTTGGTGGCCCAGATGGCAACCTTGTCCCCGGGCCCCACCCCCATAGCGATGAGGGAGCGGGCGAACTGGTCCACGTCATCCCGGAACTGGGCGTAGGTGCGGGTGTAGTCCAGGGTGGTGTACTTGAAGGCGTACTGGTCCGGGAACTCCTCCACCATCCGGTCCAGCACCTGGGGGAAGGTGCAGTCGATGACCGTGTCCTTCTTCCACACGTACCGGCCCGTGCCGGCGGTGTTGTAGTAGAGATGGCTCTTACGGCCGGAGCGGGCAAAGCGGGACATGTGGACAGAGAAGTGGGTGAGGAGCATCTCCAGGTCATCCAGGCCCTCGGACCAGGAGGGGTCCCAGACCAGGGAGACAAAGCCGTCGTAGTTGACGCTGCCCAGGGCGTTCATCAGCTCCCGGATGGGCAGGGCCCCCTCGCCCAGAAGCTCCGGCGCGCCGGTGTCCGCGCCGTCGGTGATGCGCACGTGGCGCACATAGGCCCCCAGATTGGTGATGGTCCGCTCCGGGGCCTCCCCCTGCATGAGGCAGGTGCTGTGCATATTCCAGCAGGCGGCCAGATAGTCGCAGGCGAAGCGGTCCAGCACCTCCGCCAGAAGGGCCGTGTCCGCCATGGCCCCGCTGCTCTCCAGCAGCACCACCACGCCCAGCCGCTCCGCCAGGGCCACCAGGGGCTCCAGCCGGGCGATGACCGCCTCCCGGTCGCCGCACACGGTGCGCAGGGTCACATAGGGCACCAGCAGGTTTCTGGCGGTCTCCAGGGCCTGGACGGCCTCCTGGTCCTCCGCCATGAGGTCCGCCTCCACGCCCACGCAGGGCACCGTCAGGTCCTGGCCCGCCAGCTCCCGGCGGGCGGCCACGGCCAGCTCCGGGTTGATGGGGCCGGAGCGGACGGAGAGGAGGGGGTTTTTCACTGTGTCGATCTCCAGGCCCTGCAGCTGGGCGTCCACGGCGGCCTGGCAGAACTGGGCCCAGTCCAGGCGGGGCCAGTGGCGGATGGTAAATGAGAGCTTCATACTACGCCTCCTCGTAGACGATCTTGTTCAGGGCGCTGATGTAGGCCCGGATGCAGGCGCCGATGATATCCGTGGAGATGCCGCTGCCGGAGTAGAGCTTTCCGTTGGAGCGGAGCTTCACCAGGGCGGAGCCCATGGCCTCCCGGCCCTCAGTGACGGTCTGGATCTGGAAGTCCGCCAGCTCGTAGTGGTGGCCGATGATCTGCTCAATGGCCAGGAAGGCGGCGTCGATGGGTCCGTCCCCGGCGGCCATGCCCTGCTGGGGCTGGCCGCTGTGCTCCAGGGCCAGATGGGCCATGGCGGAGACGGCGCTGCCGCAGGTGATGACATAGCTGACAATGCGGTAGGCCGCGGGCACCTGGAGGGCCGTGGTGGCGATGATGGCGTCCAGCTCCCGTGTGCTGACGAACCGCTTGGAGGCGGCGATGCGCTGGAAGGCCTCGTAGACCCGGGCGTGGTCCTCCTCCGTGAGATCGTACCCCAGGCGGTCCACCGCCCTGGCCACCTCGCCGGCGTCGTCCCCGGCGGTGAGGCAGACCGGGCCCGCCCCGTCGCTGACGCCGCTGTCAAAGGGGGAGCCGCTGCTGCGCTGGGTCCGGAGGAGCCAGTCCAGCTGGCCGGCGGCCCGGCTCAGCTCCGTGGTCCGCAGGCCCCAGCTCAGGCCCTTCTCCTCCCCGCGGGCGGAGAGGTAGGCGGCGAGGTCCGCCGTGGTGGGCACGTCCAGATCTGTGATGGCGGTTTTCACCACCTCCGCCCCGGCGTCCAGGGCCGCGGCGGCGCAGGCGGCGGCCATGTGCATGGCGTTGCTCAGCTCCACCCCCAGCCGGACCTTCTCCAGGCCCGGCACGCTCTCCACCGTCTCCCGAAGGAACCGGGCGCACTCGTCCGGGGTCATGATGCCGGCGGTGTCGCAGAGGGTCACCGTGTCCGCGCCGGCCTCCAGAGCGGCGGCCAGGAGCTGGCGGAGCACCGCCGGCTCCGCCCGGGTGGCGTCCAGGGCGGAGAACTCCACCCGCTCTGTGTGCTGCCGGGCCCGGGCCACCAGCTCCCTCGTCAGCTCCACCATGGCCGGGGCCTTTTTGTGGCACAGGTACTCCATCTGCACCGCCGAGGCGGGGAGCATGATGTGGAGGGCGGGCCGGCTGGCGGACTGGATGCTGTCCCAGGTCTGGTCCACGCTCTCCGGTGTGAGGCCCACGGCGGCGGACAGGCGGGGGCCGGCCAGCACGGAGGCGATAGTCTTGTTGCTAAGCACGCCGGCCCTGCCGTCCTTGAGGACGGGCAGCTCCACCGCGTCCACCTGGAGCCGGTCCAGGGTCCGGGCGATCTCCACCCGCTCCTTGAAGCTGAGGGCGGCGGATCGGGCGCGGCCGATCTCCCGGAGGGTGATGTCGTATACTTTGACGGTTTTCATGGCATAGGTTCTCCTTTATCAGGTTTCTCTGCTCCCATGGAGACAACAAAAAGTCCCGGGAGCTCTGTTCTGCTCCCGGGACGATAAAGCAAGTTTACCGCGGTACCACCCGGCTTTGCGCCTGTACGCACACTCTGAGGGCTCCAGCAAGCCCCTGCCCGGATAACGGAGGCAAATCCGTGCCGCCCTACTGGAGGGATCCTCTTTGGGACGGCCCGCTCCGGCGCCAGCCGCCACGCCGCCGCCCCCCGGCTCGCACCCACCGCCGGTTCTCTGAGAGCGCCATCAACATGGCATAACGCCTTCCACGCGTTCGCAATCTTTGCATGGGTATTGTAGCACAGGGAAGAAGGGGATGTCAAGGGGATTTTTTGAGGGGGCAGGTCTCTCTAGAGCGCTCTTTCTTTAGAATGGCCGCTCCTATCCTACTGAATACTGACCACCGTATACCCTGCGTCCGTGACGGCCTTGGTCAGCACGTCGTCCGCAGCGCCGCCGGTGATGCTGGCGGTTCCCGCCTCCAGATCCACCGTGGCGGTGACGCCGGGCAGGGCGTTGAGGGCCTTCTCCACCCTCCCGGAGCAGTGGGCGCACATCATGCCCTCGATCTTCATGGTCTTTGTCATAGCGGTTGTTCCTCCTTGTTTTGTTGTACGGTTGTCGTCGTTGCTGTCCTGCACAGCCTCGGGCTGTGTCATGACCGGATTCTCCTCCCGGCGGGAGGCGCGGAACCTGCTCTTGAAGAAGCGCAGGCGCAGGGCGTTGGACACCACGCACACGCTGCTCAGGCTCATGGCCGCAGCGGCGAACATGGGGTTCAGCTGCCACCCCAGCAGGGGGAAGAACACTCCCGCCGCCAGGGGAATGCCCAGGGCATTGTAGAAAAACGCCCAGAACAGGTTCTCCTTGATGTTTCGGATGGTGGACCGGCTCAGCTCCACCGCCGCCGCCGCGTCCAGCAGGTCCGACTTCATCAGCACGATGTCCGCTGACTCGATGGCCACGTCCGTGCCTGCGCCGATGGCCAGACCCACGTCCGCCCGGGCCAGGGCCGGCGCGTCGTTGATGCCGTCGCCCACCATGGCCACCTTCCTGCCCTGGCTCTGGAGCTCCGACACCTTCCGCTCCTTGTCCTGGGGCAGCACCTCCGCCAGCACCTCCGTCACCCCCAGCTGCGCGCCGATGGCGGCGGCGGTGCGGCGGTTGTCGCCGGTGAGCATGATAACGTCGATGCCCAGGCTGCGGAAAGCCGCCACCGCGTCCCGGCTGGTGGGCTTGGGGGTGTCCGCCACGGCGATGAGCCCCAGAAGGGACGTCTCCTTGGCAAAGTACAAAGGCGTCTTGCCCTGGGCGGCCAGGGCCTGGGCCCGGTCCTCCCAGGCGGCGAGGTCCACCCCCGCCTCCTCCATCATGGCCCGGTTTCCGGCCAGACACCGGCAGCCCCCCAGCACAGCCTCCACCCCTCTGCCGTGGACGGCGGCAAAGCGCTCCACCGGCTGGCGGGGCAGTCCCCGGGCCCCGGCCTCCTCCACAATGGCCGCCCCCAGGGGGTGCTCCGACGGGGCCTCCAGGCAGGCGGCCAGACCCAGCAGGCCGCTCTCGGTGACGCCGCCGGCGGGGAGGATGTCCGTCACCTGGGGCCTGCCCTGGGTGAGGGTGCCGGTCTTATCCAGCACCACCGTGTCGATGGCGTGGAGGGTCTCCAGGGCCTCGGCGGACTTGACCAGAATGCCGTTTTCCGCCCCCTTGCCGGTGCCCACCATGATGGCCACCGGCGTGGCCAGACCCAGGGCGCAGGGGCAGGAGATCACCAGCACCGCCACTCCGGCGGTGAGGGCCTGCTCCGGGCTGCGGGTGACGGCCAGCCAGACAACGGCCGTCACCGCGGCGATGACCATGACCACGGGCACAAACACCCCGGCCACCTTGTCCGCCAGCTTGGCGATGGGGGCCTTGGAGCTGGACGCCTCCTCCACCAGCCGGATCATCTGGGCCAGGGTGGTGTCCTGGCCCACCCGGGTGGCCTCAAACACAAAGGAGCCGGACTTGTTGATGGATGCGGCGGCCACCTTGTCCCCGGGCCCCTTGTCCACAGGCAGGCTCTCGCCGGTGAGGGCGCTCTCGTCCACCGCCGAGGCCCCCTCCGTTACCGTGCCGTCCACGGGGATGGCCTGACCGGGCCGGACCACGATCCGGTCCCCCACCCGGACCTCCTCCACAGGGATTTCCATCTCCCCGCCCTCCCGGAGAACCCGGGCGGTCTTGGGGGCCAGATCCATCAGCCGGGTGATGGCCTGGCTGGTCTTGCCCTTGGACCGGGTCTCCAGGAACTTGCCCAGGGTGATGAGGGTGAGGATCATGCCGGCGGATTCAAAGTACAGGTCCATGTGGTACTTCGCCACCAGCTCCCCGTCCCCATGGCCCAGGCCGAAGCCGATCTGGTAGATGGCGAACACGCCGTAGGCCACGGCGGCCATGGAGCCCACGGCGATGAGGGAGTCCATGTTGGGCGCGCCCCGGAGGAGGGTCTTGAAGCCCACCTTGTAGTACTTGTCGTTGAGGTACATGATGGGCAGGATCAGCAGCAGCTGGGTGAAGGCGAAGGCCAGGGCGTTGTCCATGCCGGTGAGAAAGCCGGGCAGGGGCGCACCCATCATGTGGCCCATGGAGATGTAGAACAGGGGGATGAGGAAGACAAAGGACCAGACCATCCGATGCTTCATCCGGGTCAGCTCGCCGGCCATTACGTCCTCCTGCCGGACGGCGGGGGCGGCGGTCTCCGCCGCCCGGGGCAGGGAGGCCCCGTAGCCGGAGCTCTTCACCGCCGCGATAATGGCCTCCGAGGAGGCGGCGTCCTCGTCGTATGTCACCTGCATGGAGTTGGTCAGGAGGCTCACGTTCACCTCCGCCACCCCCTCCAGCCTGCACACCGCCTTCTCCACGTGGGCGGAGCAGGCGGAGCAGGTCATGCCGGACACGTTGAAAGTCTGCTTCATGGCTGTTACCTCGCTATTTCATCAATTTCTGAAGCACGTTCACCAGCTCGTCGATCACCTCGTCGTTTCCCTGTCGCAGGTTCTCGGCCACGCAGGTGCGCAGATGCTCGCCCAGCAGCTCCTTGCTGAAGCTGTTGATGGCCGCGTTCACCGCCGACACCTGCACCAGAATGTCCATGCAGTACACATCCTTTTGCAGCATCTCCCGCAGACCCCGCACCTGTCCCTCAATGCGGCTGAGGCGGTTGGAGAGCTTTTTGAGCTCCTCCTGGCTGCGCACGCGGGTCTTGTGGCAGCTGCATTGCTGTTTCATCCGTATACCTCCTGGGGGTATTTTGCTGACTCCACTATATACCCCCCGGAGGTATTTGTCAAGAGGGAATTTGGAAGGGGGAGCCCGCCGGTTCTTCGGTTGTGGGACCGGCGCCGGTGAAAAAGGGGAGCGTCGCCGGCCCCTGGGGCGGTTTCACAAAAATACGCCCCGCCTTTGACGAAAAAAGGAGCGGGCGTTCTGCCCGCTCCTCCCAGTCCTATCGCTTCTCCCCGGGCCGGAACACCAGGGCGGCTATCAGGCTGAAGAGCACCGCGGCCGCGATGCCCCCGGCCGTGGCGGTGAGGCCGCCGGTCATGACCCCCAGCCAGCCCTTCTCGCTCACAGCCTTGGCCACGCCCTTAGCCAGATTAGAACCAAAGCCCGTCAGAGGGACGCTGGCTCCCGCTCCCCCCCACTGGGCAATGGGCCCGTACACACCGATAGCCTCCAAAAACACGCCGATTACCACATACCCCGTCAGAATACGGGCAGGGGTCAGCTGGGTTTTGTCGATGAAAATCTGTCCGATAGCACACAGGACGCCGCCGCACAGAAACGCGTTGAGATACTGCATACATAGTTCCTCCTCCTTTGGCCGCCTCCATGCCGGAGGGCGGGCTATTTTTCTATGGTGAGCGCGTGGCAGATGGCGGGGATGCTCTCCCCCTGGAAGCTGGAGGTGGGGGAGAGGAGGGCCCCGGTGGGGGCGAAGAGGATCTTCTTGAGACGCCCCTCCTCCATCTGTCCCAGCAGATACCCGCACAGCACCGACGCAGAGCACCCGCAGCCGCTGGCCCCGGCGTGCATGTCCTGCTTCTGGATGTCGTAGAGGAGCATGCCGCAGTCCTGGTAGTTCGCCGACATGTCCACGCCGTCCTGGGCGAACAGGTCCTCCACGATCTGGTGGCCCAGCACCCCCAGGTCCCCGGTGATGACCAGATCGTAGTCCTTGGGTCCGGTGCCGGTGGCGGCGAAGTGGGCGGAGAGGGTGTCGTAGGCCGCCGGCGCCATGGCCGCGCCCATATTGTTGGCGTCCGTGACGCCCTTGTCCACAATCTTTCCGCAGGTGACAGCGGTGATCCGGGGCCCCTGTCCCTCCGCCCCCAGCACCACGCAGCCGGAGGCTGTGGCGGTCCACTGGGCGGTGGGGGTGCGCTGGCTGCCGTAGGGTACGGGCATGCGGTACTGCCGCTCGGCGGTGCAGAAGTGGCTGGAGGTCATGGCCCCCACCCGCCGGGCAAAGCCGCCGGCGATGAGCAGGGACCCCAGAGCCATGGACTCCCCCATGGTGGAGCAGGCGCCGTAGAGGCCGTAGAAGGGGATATGGAAGTCCCGCAGTCCGAAGGAGGTGCCGATGCACTGGTTGAGCAGGTCCCCGGCCAGAATATAGTCCAGATCCTCCGGGGTGAAGCCCCCCTTCTCCAGGGCCTTGCTCAGGGCCAGCTTCTGCATGGCGCTCTCGCCTTTCTCCCAGGTCTTCTCGCCAAAGAAGCTGTCCTCGCTCAGGTGGTCAAAACAGGACGCCAGCGGTCCCTCCCCCTCCTGCCGTCCGCCTACGGCGGCCCGGGAGAGGATGACGCTGGGCCGTTCCAGGGCGACGGTCTGCCGCCCCAATCGTGTCCGCATATTCTCGCCTCCGTGAAAGGGATCGCCGGAGTCTCCGGCGTTTGGGGCTAGTATGCGCGCCCGGGAGGAAAATATGCGGCCTGGGGCGGCAGGTGGAAAATATCCCCTTGTGCAAATGAAAAAAAGGGGGTATACTACCATTATTCCCAACCGCGGAAAGGAGATAGTCATGCCAATCACACTGACAAAGAATAATTTTAATCAGGAGGTCCTTCAGGACTCCGGCCCCGTGCTGGTGGACTTCTGGGCCAGCTGGTGCGGCCCCTGCTCGGCCCTGGCCCCCACCATCGACGAGATCGCCCAGGAGCAGACCGGGTGCAAGGTGGGCAAGGTCAATGTGGACGAGGAGCCGGAGCTGGCCCGTCAGTACCGCATTATGAGCATCCCCACCCTCATGGTCTTCCGCAATGGCGAGATGGTCCGCCGAGAGACAGGCGGCAGGTCCAAGGAGGAGATCATCGAGATGCTGGATTTGAACAAGGCCACTGTATAATTGGCCCCAGGCAGGCGTCCCCTCCCCGGACAAAACCGGGGAGGGGATGTTTTGTACATGATTACGCGAGAAACGCCCTTTGCAGGCACCGCTGGAAGATCTGCCAGTAGCTCAGCCGGGCCACGGCCGCGTCCGCCGTCAGGGGGATGGAGGCCAGGGTCTCGCCGTTGGATGTCACCGTCATCCGGCCCACCTCCTCCCCTGCGGCCACCGGGGCGGACAGGCTCTCAGCCATCTGGACCTCCACCTCCATGGCCGCCAGCTTCTCCTTGGGGGCCAGAATGGTGGGCTCCTCCGCCAGACGGGGCGTCACCGCCGCCTGATCTCCCAGAGTCACGGGGATGGGCGCGAGGGGCTGGGGCGGCTGGGCCTGGGCCAGACCGTAGGCCGCGAAGCCATAGTTGAGCAGCACCTTGGCCCCCTCGAACCGCTGGGTGGAGGTGGGCGCGCCCATGACCACCGAGATCAGCTCCATGCCGTCCCGCTCCGCCGTGGCGGACAGGCAGTAGAGGGCCGCGTCGGTGCTGCCGGTCTTCAAGCCCGTGGCCCCGGGGTAGAAACGGATGAGCTTGTTGGTGTTGCTCAGACCGAAGGCCCCGTCCCGGAGGGAGTCCATCCAGATGGTGGTGAAGCGGCGGATGTCCGGGTGGTTCAGGATGAGCTCCCGGCTCATGAGGGCGATGTCGTGGGCGCTGGTAACGTGGCCCTTGGCGGGCAGGCCGGTGGGGTTGACAAAGTGGGTGTCCGCCATGCCCAGCTCCGCCGCCCGCTGGTTCATCTGCTCCACAAAGGCCTCCGCGCTCCCCGCCAGATGCTCGGCCAGGGCCACGGACGCGTCGTTGGCCGAGACCACGCACACCGCCTTAAGCATATCCTCCACCGTCAGCTGCTCGTTCTCCTTCAGCCAGATCTGGCTGCCCCCCATGGAGCAGGCATAGGCGGAGGCGGTGACGGTGTCGTCGTAGGAGAGGCTTCCGCTGTCGATGGCCTCCATGGTCAGCAGGATGGTCATCACCTTTGTGACGCTGGCCGGCTCCAGGGGCTCGTGCTCGTTGACCGCGTAGAGCACCTGGCCCGTGGTCTTCTCCATCAGAAGGCAGGACTTGCTCTCCACCGCCAGCTCCGCCGCCTGGGCCCCCGTGGTCATGGCCCACGCCAGCACCAGGGCGGCCAGGCCCGTCAGGATCCGTTTCATATGGCATTTCCCTTCCTTTTTCTGGTCTCTTTGCTGTCCTCGCTTCCAGCATATGTGTGCCGCCGGAGGCAAATGACTGGAAGTGCGTAAATTTCTGTAGGATTGTCAATGAAGAGATACGAAAAAGGGAAAGCGGATAAGACCTGTTTAGGGCTTGTTTGAAAAAAAGAGGAAGCTGTGCTAAATCAACAAAATAGCGATAGAGGGCAAGTACATAAAGGCGAGAAAAGACGTATCCAACTTTTCATACCTAGTGGCGATTCTGCGAAACCATTTGAGTTTTTGGAAGAAGCACTCAACTAGAGTCTGTTTTAAAACAGTCAAAGTAACCAGACAAGGATAGCGGCAAGGTAG
>CANAZG010000077.1 GCA_947365965.1 uncultured Clostridia bacterium | reverse complement strand
TAGGCCTGCTCCACCCGGTCCCAGCGCTTGTCGCGGTCCATGGCGTAGTAGCGGCCCATGACGGTGGCGATCCTGCCCACGCCGATCTCCTGGCACTTGGCCACTGTCTCCGCCACAAAGTCCTTGCCGCTGGTGGGGGACACGTCACGGCCGTCCAGGAAAGCGTGGATGTAGACCCGCTCCAGGCCCCGGTCCTTGGCCATCTTCAGCAGCGCCCAGAGGTGGGTGTTGTGGGAGTGGACGCCGCCATCGGACAGCAGGCCGTACAGATGCAGGGTGCCGCCGCCGTCCTTGGCCGCGTCCATGGCGGCGCAGTAGGCGGGGTTGGCGAAGAAGGACCCATCCTCAATGGCCCGGGTGATGCGGGGCAGATCCTGATAGACCACCCGGCCGCCGCCGATGTTGGTGTGGCCCACCTCGCTGTTGCCCATCTGCCCATCGGGCAGTCCCACGTCCAGCCCGGAGGCGGAGAGCGTAGTGTGGGCGCAGGAGGCGAACAGCCGGTCCAGAACCGGCGTCCTGGCGTGGGTTACCGCGTTGCCCTCCGCGTCCTTTGCCAGGCCAAAGCCGTCCATAATGATAAGAGTAGTGGGTGTCTTATTCATAAATACCTCGTTTTCTCCAGAAAAAGCAGATGTTCAGCCGCCATTCCGGCACAAGAAGAATGGCCCGGGAACGCGTCAGTACCCGCTCTCGCGGGTACTGGGCGCGTCGGACTCTGCTTACTCCTGATTAGCGGCGTTGATGATCTCCACAAACTGGTCCGGCTTCAGGGCCGCGCCGCCGATGAGGCCGCCGTCCACATCGGGCTGCGCCAGCAGCTCGGCGGCGTTCTTGGGATTCATGGACCCGCCGTACTGGATGGTGATGGACCGGGCCACCCGGGCGCCGTAGAGGTTGCGGATGGTGGCGCGGATGGCGGTGCAGACCTCGGCGGCCTGCTCGGCGGTGGCGGTGCGGCCGGTGCCGATGGCCCAGATGGGCTCATAGGCGATGACGCACTTGCGCACCTTCTCGGCGGCCACGCCGGCCAGAGCGCTCTTCACCTGGAGGGCAATCAGCTCCAGGGTCACGCCCATATCCCGCTGCTCCAGGCTCTCGCCCACGCAGATGATGGGGTGCAGGCCGGCCTCCAGAGCGGCATGGACCTTCTTGTTGACGGTGATGTCGGTCTCGCCAAAGTACTGGCGGCGCTCAGAGTGGCCGATGATAACATACTTTACGCCCAGATCCTTGAGCATCTCTGCGGACACCTCTCCGGTGTACGCGCCGTTGGGCTCAAAGTACAGGTTCTCGGCGCCTACTGCCACGCGCATATCCTTGAAGGCCTTCATAGCGGTGGGGATGTTCACGAAGGGAACGCACACCACCACCTCGCACCACTTGGCGCGGGGCAGAATGGGCTTGAGCTCCTCAGCAAACTTCTTGGTATCGCTGGCGGTCTTGTTCATTTTCCAGTTTCCGGCAATAATGGTCTTACGGTATCTACGGTTCATGGCGGTAATCTCCTGTTTGATGATATGAAATGAATGGTCGCTCTATGACGGTAAGTAGGACGGCGGGGCCGCCCGCAAAAGCGCCTACTTATCCAGCAGGCAGGCAACGCCGGGGAGCTCCTTCCCCTCCAGGAACTCCAGGGACGCGCCGCCGCCGGTGGAGATGTGGGTCATCTTGTCGGCAAAGCCCAGCTGGGCCACAGCCGCAGCGCTGTCGCCGCCGCCGATGATGGTGATGGCGTCGGTCTCAGCCAGAGCCTTGGCCACGGCCCGGGTGCCCTCGGCGAAGCTGGGGAACTCGAAAACGCCCATGGGGCCGTTCCAGATGACGGTGCCCGCGTTCTTCACAGCGGCGGCATAGGCCTCAATCGTCTTGGGGCCGATGTCCATGCCCATCATGTCGTCGGGAATGGTCATGGCGGAGTGGAGCACGGGGACGGCGTCGGCGGAGAACTCGGCGGCGCACAGGTTGTCCTCCGGCAGCAGCAGGGCCACGCCCTTCTCCTTGGCCTTGGCGATCATGTCGTTGCAGTAGTCCAGCCAGTCGCTCTCCAGAAGGCTGGTGCCCACGCTGCCGCCCTGGGCCTTGGCAAAAGTGTAGGCCATGCCGCCGCCGATGATGATGGTGTCCGCAATGTCCAGCAGGTGGTTGATAACGCCGATCTTGGAGGAGACCTTGCTGCCGCCGAGGATGGCCACCAGGGGCCGCTTGGGATTGGCCAGGGCGCCGCCCATGATCTCCAGCTCCTTCTCGATGAGGAAGCCGCTGACCGCGGGCAGATAGGCCGCCACGCCGGCGGTGGAGGCGTGGGCGCGGTGGACCGCGCCGAAGGCGTCGGACACGTAGACCTGGGCCATGGACGCCATGGCCTTGGCCAGCTCCGGATCGTTCTTGGTCTCGCCCTTCTCAAAGCGGGTGTTCTCCAGCAGCAGAATTTGACCGGGCTGGAGGGCGGAGGCCTTGGCCGTCGCGTCCGGGCCCACCACATCCTTGGCCATGACTACCTCTCTGCCCAGCAGCTCGCCCAGCCGCGCCGCCACGGGGGCCAGGCTGAACTTGTCCTCAGGACCGTTCTTGGGCTTGCCCAGGTGGGAGCAGGCGATCACTGCCGCGCCCTGATCCAGCAGGTACTGAATGGTGGGCAGGGCGGCGCGGATGCGCTTATCGTCGGTAATGGCAAGGGTGTCCTTGTCCTGGGGGACGTTGAAGTCACAGCGCAGGAGGACCTTCTTGCCCTTTACGTCGATGTCCTTGACCGTCTTTTTGTTGTAGTTCATGGTTGTCACTAACTCCTTTCAAACTGTTTGCGTAAAATGGTTTGATTGGTGTAATTTTAGATATTTGTATTCTTCTTTTCTTTAATACCCTCAAGAAAAGAAGCAAAAGAACCTACGCCATTTCCCCCGTGCCGGTCAGGCCGGGGAATCCATTCTGCCGCAGGGCCTCATAGACCAGGATGGCGGCGCTGTTGGCCAGATTGAGGCTCCGGGCGCCGCTGACCATGGGCAGACGGACGCACCTGTCCCGGTGCTTCTCCCGGAACGCCAGGGGCAGCCCCGCCGTCTCCCTGCCGAAAAACAGCCAGCAGTCCTGGGAGAAGCGGGCCTCGCTGTAGGGCCTGGGGGCCTTGGTGGTGGCCAGCCAGAGGTCCTCTGCCGCCTCCGGGTGCCAGGCAAAGAGACTCTCCAGGTCCGGGTGGACGCTCACCTGGACCAGATGCCAGTAGTCCAGACCAGCCCGCTTCACGGCCCGGTCCGACACGTCGAACCCCAAAGGCTCCACCAGATGGAGATGGCTGCCGGTGGCGGCGCAGGTGCGGGCGATGTTGCCGCAGTTGGGCGGAATCTCCGGCTCCACCAGGACGATATGCAGCACGCGGCCAGCCCCCCTCCGGCGGGCGGTCCCACAGGGCCGCCGCAATTTATTAGCGACATTGTAAAACAAAACCTCTGCAAATTCAAGCATTATCGGATAAATTCTTTTAGAAATTTTACATAATCGCAGGTCAAGTGGGAACCTCTCTATGAATCAACGAAAATTTTCACGCAGAGGGGCCGCGCTCTTGTGCAAATAGCCCCATTCCCGCCGTTTTCCCTTCCGGCGCGGAATTTGTGTGAATAATGTGAAATTCCCCCTTGCATAACTGGCGGCTTCTGTTATAATGAGAATATAGAAATATGGGAAGGGGAGAATCCAATGGATAAAAAATGTATTGTGATCCACCTAGCCGAGGATGAAGCCCAGACCTACAACGGAAAGCCGCTGATGCTGCAAGATGCGTTATTCTGCCCCGTATTGAACTGGTGTATGCGGGCGTGGATGAAAAAAGGCGTCCTGCGGTTTTTTGTTGTCTGCGATGAGAAGTTTCAGGAGGAAGCCCTGGCCTGCGCCCCCAGGGGCGCGGCCGTGGCGGTGGGCTCGGAGGACGACTACCAGCGGGACATTGCCGACTTCGCCCGGGGCCGCTGGATCGAGGAGGTCCGGGAGGCCATGCTGCCCGTGGGCAGCATGATGCTCTCCTTCCGCACGCTGCCGGAGCTGCTGCGGCTCCAGCAGGCGGTGAAGGAGGAGATCGCTGTGTTCCACCAGCGCACCGGCGTGCGGGTGCTGGACATCGACTGTACTTACATCGACCCCCGGGTCACCATCGGCGCGGGTACCACCATCCTGCCCGGCACCATCCTCCGGGGCCACACCGTCATCGGCGAGAACTGCGAGATCGGCCCCAACGCCCTGATCGTGGACTGCGAGATCGGGGACGGCTGCGTGGTCAACGCCTCCCAAGCCTATGAGAGCCGCCTGGGGAAGAAGGTCCAGGTGGGTCCCTTCGCCCACATCCGGCCCCATTGCCAGGTGGGGGACGGGTGCAAGGTGGGGGCCTACGTGGAGATCAAGAACGCGGTCTTCGGCCCCGGAACCAAGCTCAGCCACCTCACGTACGTGGGGGACGCCGACGTGGGCAGCGGGGTGAACTTCGGCTGCGGCACCATCACCTCCAACTACGACGGCTTCCAAAAGCACCGCACGGTGATCGGCGACAACGTGTTTGTGGGCTGCAACACCAACCTTGTTCCCCCGGTGACGGTGGGAGACGGGGCGTACATCGCCGCCGGCACCACGGTGACGCGGGACGTGGAGGCCGACGCTCTGGCCATCGGCCGGGTCCGCCAGGAGCAGAAGCCCGGCTGGGCGAAGAAGCGGCGGGAGCTGGCCGGCGGGGACAAGTGACCCGCCCTGCTGCGTGCAGCGGATCCGAAAGAGGGAAGAGGCGGATCCGTTCTAATAACTTCAGATAAAAGATGAAATGAGAGGAAGTTGACATGATCTCACACGGAAAAGACATGAAGGTGTTCAGCGGCAACGCAAACGTGGGTCTGGCCAAGGATATCTGCCGCCTTATCGGCATCCAGCTGGGCAATACGGAAATCGGGCATTTTGCCGACGGAGAGGTGTTCGCGTCCATCTACGAGTCTGTCCGCGGCTCCGACGTGTTCCTTGTCCAGTCCACCAGCCGTCCCGTGAACGACAACCTGATGGAGCTGCTCATCATGATTGACGCCATGAAGCGGGCCTCCGCCGGCCGGGTGACCGCGGTGATCCCCTACTTCGGGTACGCCCGCCAGGACCGCAAGGCCAAGGCCAGAGACCCCATCTCCGCCAAGCTGGTGGCCAACATGCTCACCGCCGCCGGCGCGGACCGGGTGCTCACCTTGGACCTCCACGCCGCCCAGATCCAGGGCTTTTTTGACATCCCTGTGGACAACCTCTACGGTAACCCCGTGTTTGTGGACTACTACGCTAAGAAATTCGGCGAGAAGTGCGAGGAGATGGTGGTGGTCTCCCCGGACGTGGGCTCCGTGTCCCGGGCCCGCGCCTTTGCCCAGAAGCTGCACATGAATCTGGCCATTGTGGACAAGCGGCGTCAGAAGGCCAACCAGTGCGAGGTCATGAACGTCATCGGCGACGTGGAGGGCAAGGACTGCATCCTCTTCGACGACATGGTGGACACCGCCGGAAGCCTCTGCAACGCGGCCAAGGCCATCGTGGAGGTGGGCGGCGCGAAAAATGTGTACGCCTGCGCCTCTCACGGCGTCCTCTCCGGCCCGGCCATTGAGCGCATCAACAGCAGCGTCATCACGGAGCTGGCCTTCCTGGACACCATCGCGCCCATTGACCCCGCCCTCAGCGCCAAGATCAAGTACCTCACCGTGGCCCCCATGTTTGCGGAGGCCATTGAGCGGATCTACCAGGAGATTTCCGTCTCCAAGCTGTGGATCTGATCCCCTGTCTTCTCCATCAAAAAAGTGCCCAGTGGGCACTTTTTTGATGGAGCGGGCCCTTTCGCGGCCCCAAAAACGCCGGTCTACGGCAGAGAAAGGAAACACGCAATGCCCACCTACCAATGGCTGCTGGTGTGCCTGGGCAACCCGGGCAAGGACTACGAGGACACCCGCCACAACATCGGCTTCATGACCGCAGATCGGCTCTCCAGCCGGGAGGGGACCAAGTTCAACAAGCTCCGCTACCGTGCCCTCACCGGCGAGATCACCGCTGGCGGCCAGCGGGTGCTGGTCATCAAGCCCCAGACCTATATGAACCTGAGCGGTGAGGCCGTGAAGCTGGCCGGGGGCTTCTACAAGATTCCCCCGGAGCGGGTGCTGGTCATCTCCGATGACGTGGCCCTGCCCCTGGGCAAGCTGCGCATCCGCGCCGGCGGCAGCGCCGGGGGCCACAACGGCCTGAAAAATATCATTGCCCACCTGGGCACGGACCAGTTCCCCCGCATCCGGGTGGGCGTAGGCGCGCCGGCCCACCCGGAGCACGAGATGATCGACTGGGTCATCGGCCACTTCACCGCCCAGGAGAGGAAGACCGTGGAGGAGGCGGTGGACCGGGCGGTGGACGCCGCCCTGTGCCTGATGACGAAGGGCGTCCAGGAGGCCCAGAATCGGTACAACTGAGACTTCAAAAATGCGTTCGCCGCCGTCTCGACAAGCCTGCGGCGGGGCACTATTCTACAAAGAGTAATTTTTCTTTACAAAATCACGCTCCCCCCTTGGCGGCTGTCTGCCCAAGGGGGGAGAGCTGCTGTTACAGGGGCTGCCGCTTCATGGCCCGACGCAGCGCCGGGGCCAGCAGCAGACCGATTGCGCCGCCGGTGAGGGCGGTCACCAGCTGGGGATAGGAGAACATCACCGTGAAGGCGGCGATTTGGGGCTCCTTCAGGGGCAGGACCGCGCACAGGAGCTTCACCACCAGCAGGTAGAGCACGGCGAATTTACATACCGCCGCCGCCAGCAGGGCGCCGCCGGAGCGCCACAGGGGCAGCTCCCGCCGGCCGGCCAGCAGGCCCAGCAGGATCACAAAGACCAGATTCCCCACCGCGGTGGAGGGGACAATGGGCAGCAGCTGGGGGCCGATGCCCAGAAGGAAGGCGAAGAAGGGGGACAGAAGCGCCACCGTCAGGCCGCTCCCCAGGCCTACCGCCAGGGCCGACACCGCCAGCACCGCGTTGACGCAGGAG
This sequence comes from uncultured Clostridia bacterium, assembly GCA_947365965.1. Taxonomy (GTDB): domain Bacteria; phylum Bacillota; class Clostridia; order Oscillospirales; family Oscillospiraceae; genus Pelethomonas. Next base: position 5,532 of record CANAZG010000077.1, on the reverse strand, counting down.
CCGGTGACGTACTGTCCGGCGGGCTTGGTGACGGTCTGTAAAATGATAAGCAAAGCCGTCAGGGCGGCGGTCTCCGTGATCCAGAGGATACGCTTGTTTGCAATGGATCCCATGGGACGCCCCCTATCTCAGCCGGACCGGCGCAGGGGGCATCTGCCAGGCGCTGTGGTCCGTGTGGAGCAGGTGGTGGGCCCGCTCGCCGCAGGGCTTCTCCATGTAGTCCCGGTAGAGGGCCTGGATATCGCTGTTTTCGTGGCTGAACCGGACCTTCTCCTGCTTGTCCATGTCCCAGAGCGCATCCCCGCGGTACTCCGCCAGCTCCTGGCCGTCCACAATGGGCTGGCCGCCGCCGCCGGCGCAGCCGCCCGGGCAGGCCATGACCTCCACGAAGTCGTAGCACACGTCCCCCCGGCGGATGGCCTCCATCAGCTTCCGGGCCCGGCCCAGGCTGCTGACCACCGCCACCCGGACCACACCGGCGCCGGGGATGTTGAAGGAGGCCTCCTTCCAGCTCTCCCGGTCCATGCCCCGCACGGCCCGGAAGGTGTCCGCATTGGGGTTGCGGCCGGTGACCAGATAGTAGGCGCTGCGCAGGGCCGCGTCCATCACTCCGCCGGTGGCGCCGAACACCACCGCCGCGCCGGTCCCGGTGCCCAGGGGGCTGTCGAACTCCTCCTCCGGCAGGTTCTCCACCAGGATTTTGTCCGCCCGGACCATCCGGATGAGCTCCCGGGTGGTGAGCACCACGTCCACGTCCGGGTCCCCGCAGGCGTCCCGGAGGGGCTCCAGGGCCGCCTCCGCCTTCTTGGCGAGGCAGGGCATGATGGACACCACCCGCATCTTGTGGGGGTCCAGCCCCATCTTCTCCGCGAAGTAGCTCTTGGCCACCGCGCCGAACATCTGCTGGGGGGACTTGGCGGTGGAGAGATTGGCGGTAAATTCAGGGTAGTTGGACTTGACGAACCGGACCCAGCCGGGGCAGCAGGAGGTGAACATGGGCCACTGGTACTGATCCCGGTGGGTGAAGCGCTCCACAAACTCGCTGCCCTCCTCCATGATGGTCAGGTCGGCGGCAAAGTTGGTGTCAAAGATGTAGTGGAATCCCAGCCGCTTCAGGGCCGCCACCATCTTCCGGGTGGCGGCGGGGCCCGGCTTCAGCCCCATCTCCTCGGCCCAGGCCACCCGCACCGCCGGGGCCACCTGGACCACCGTGGTGAGACTGCTGTCCGCCAGGATGTCCAGCACGGGCTCCGTGTCGTCCCGCTCCCGAAGGGCGGCGGTGGGGCAGTGGGTGACGCACTGGCCGCAGAAGGCGCAGTCCGCGTCGGTGATCCGCCGGTTCTGGCTGACGTTCACCGTCACCCGGGAGCCGGTGCCCGCCAGATCCCAGATGTGCAGGTCCTGAATCTTGTCGCACACCTGGATGCAGCGCATACACTTGATGCACTTGCTCTCCTGGCGGATCAGGGGGGTCTCCCGGTCCCAGATCTCCTTGCGGATATTGATGGGGTAGGGGATGTAGAGCAGGTTGGCGTCCATGGCCAGCTTTTGCAGAGAGCAGTTGCCGTTGCGAGTGCAGAAAGCGCACTGGCAGTCGTGCTGGGAGAGGATGAGGCGCAGATTTGTCCGCCGGGCCGCCCGGACCCGGGGGGAGTTGGTGTACACAACCATGCCGTCGTGGACAGGCTCGTCGCAGGCCGTCACCAGCCGGTTCACGCCCTCCACCTCCACCACGCACACCCGGCAGGCCCCGATCTCGTTGAGGCCCTTCCAGTAGCACAGGCTGGGGATGGGGTATCCAGCCGCCTTGGCCGCTTCCAGGATGGTGGCGCCCTCCTGAACCTCCACGGCGGCGCCGTTGATGGTGATCTTTACCATGCCTGTTTCCTCCCTCCTTTGAAGCTGCCGTAGCCGAAGCAGTCGCAGCGCAGGCACCGGGCGCTCTCCTCCTCCGCACCCTGGTCCGTAAGGCCGCACTCGATGCAGTGGAAGTCGTTCTTCCGCTCCCCGGCCTCCCGTTCGGTGGTGTTCACCCGGCCGTGGGGGGACTTGTTTTGCAGGGCCGGGGCGGGGATGGACACGTCCACGGAGATCTCGTGGTGGAAGCCCAGGTACTCGTCGATGTTGGCCGCAGCCACCTTGCCGGCGGCAATGGCCTTGATGGCGGAGGCAGGGCCGGTGACGCAGTCACCCCCGGCGAACACGCCGTCCATGTCCGTCTTGGCCAACTTGGAGTCGCTGAGGGCCTCGATGGTCCCCCGGTGGATGGGGATGCCGGCGTGCTCAAAGGCCATGGTCTCGATGCCCTGGCCCACGGCCACCACGATGATGTCCGCAGGGATGCGGACCTCGGGGGCCTTGGCGTTCTGGGGCACAGGCCGGCCGGAGCGGATCTGGCCGGGGATCTGGGGCTGGACCCACAGGGCTGCGGCCCGGCCGTCCTCGCCGGACTCGATGCGTACAGGGGCCATGAGGGTCAGCAGCTCCACGCCCTCGGCCACCGCCCCCTCCACCTCCACAGGCAGGGCGGTCATGTCCACCTGACGGCGGCGGTAGACGCAGGAGACCTTCTCCGCGCCCAGGCGCAGGGCGCTGCGGGTCACGTCCATGGCCACGTTGCCGCCGCCGATGACCACGATCTTCTTGCCGGTGAAATCGGGCATCTCGTTGTCGCCGATGGCCCGGAGCATCTCCACCGCGCTGACCACACCGGGGCTATCCTCGCCGGGGATGCCGGTCTTCTTGTCGGTGTGGGCTCCGATGGAGATATAGATGCTGTCGTACTGGCTGCGGAGCTCCTCAAACTGGATGTCCTTGCCCACGTCCACCTCGGTGCGGACGGTGATGCCCAGGGAGAGGATGGAGTTGATCTCCTGATCCAGCTTTTCCCGAGGAAAGCGGTAGCTGGGGATACCGTAGCGCAGCATACCTCCCAGCTGGCGGCGCTTCTCGTACACATCCACCTCGTGGCCCATGAGGGCCAGATAGTAGGCGGCGGAGAGGCCGCCGGGGCCGCCGCCGATGACGGCCACCCGCTTGCCCGTGGGGGCGGCGCACAGGGGCTGGGCCACGTCCCCCGCCGTGTCCACGGCGTAGCGCTTCAGACCCCGGATATTCATGGCGTCGTCGATCATGTTCCGGCGGCAGCGGGCCTCGCAGGGGTGCTCGCATATGTAGGCGCAGGCCACAGGGAAGGGGTTGTCCTTGCGGATGAGGCGGATGGCGTCCTCGCAGCGGCCGGCGTTGATGAGGGCGATATAGCCGGGGATGTCGATGCCGGCCGGACACAGGGCCACGCAGGGGACGGGGTTTTCCAGGTTGCCCAGGCAGCGGTGGTTGTTGATGTGCTCCCAGTAGTCGTCCGCGAAGCCGCGGACCCCGTTGAGCACCAGCTGGGCGGCGTGGCGGCCAATGGCGCAGGCGGCGGTGGAGGCGATGGACTGGGCGGTCTCCTCGATGAACTCCATGTGCCGGGGTTTGGCCCGCCCCTCCAGCACATCTCCCAGCAGGATGGACAGCTGGCCCAGACCCACCCGGCAGGGGACGCACTTCCCGCAGGTCTGGGCGTGGCAGAGGTTGAGAAAGTTCATGGCCATGTCCACCGGGCACAGACCTGGCGGCGATGCGGCGATGCGGCGCTCCATATCGTGGTAGAGCTGGTCAACCATCATCTGCGCCTGGTCCGGGGTTTTGATGTCTAAGCGGCTCAATGTGTACACTCCCTTCTGTTTTCGCTGTTGTGGCGTGAGGTGTTGTCGATCCGGCGGCAGCCGCAGCCCGAAGGAGCTTGATTCGAGGCAACGATGTTCGCTTGGGTTATAGTATAAAGGCTCAGAGGCGATGTGTCAATATGGGGGGAGAAGCATTTGAAAAATAGAAAAAGTATGATAAAAGTAAGAAAACCATTTGTGGCAGCAAGAGTAAAAGTCATAAAGCGTATCATGTGGTGAGTGCGTTTGTGGCAGAGAACCAACTGGTACTGGGAGGGTTGGTAACGCAGGAGAAATCCAATGAAATCGCCGCAGTTCCGGAACTTTTGGATTCTGTTGAATATAGCGGGGAGTATTGTAACTGCGGATGCGATGAGTTGTCAGAAGAACATCGTCCAGAAAATCCGGGACAATGAGGCGGACTATGTGATTGGATTAAAAGGGAATCAACCTGCTCTGCACACGCAGTTAAAGGAAGTCAAAGACAGAAAAGGGGACAGAAGTATCTCACCAGCTCGGCTATGTGACCAACCCAACGCTGGCGAGGGACTTTTGTTTTTTGGGAGCGTCATCATTCCCTTTGTGGACCACTTCCCCACTGGCATGCTGACGAACTTTCACTGTAGTGCTGTCCAGCATCAGCGTTGTCTCGTCCACCAGGTCCTGCTCAATCAGGGCGGAAAGGATTCGTTCCCATACTCCTGCTTTTGTCCATGTGCAAAACCGGCTATATACACTTTGCCATGGCCCGAAGCGCCCTGGCAGATCCCGCCATGGAATCCCTCTATTCAACCAGTATAGAATTGCATTTAACATCTCCCGGTTACTTTTTCCTGGTCGGCCCCCTTGCGGCTTCCTTTCCGGCGGAAACAGAGACTTGATTCTATTCCATTGTTTTCCCTTATTTCATGTCGTTTCATGGGCTTTATTCTATCATCTTAGCTCTTTACACACAATATCTAAGTTTTAAAACAGGCTCTAGGGACAGGGCTTAGGATTTCCGAGCTTTGCGGGCTGACGGAAACCGACCTTGATTTTGAGGGCAGGACAATTCAGGTAGACCGCCAGCTTTTACGAGGGGCGGGCGGCTACTATATCGAACCCCCCAAAACGAGAAGCGGCGTCCGGCAAATCCCTATGAGCGAGAAAGTCCACGACGCACTGAAACGGGTGCTTGAAAACCGCAGGAGCGCAGAGCCGGTTATAGTAGACGGCTACGGCAATTTCCTTTTCCTGAACCGGGATGGAAAGCCGAAAGTGGCGGCGAACTACGAAGCTATGTTCCGGGGGCTTGTGAAGAAGCACAGCAAGGCCCAAACGGAAGCCTTGCCAAAGGTTATGACGCCCCACACACTCCGGCACACGTTCTGCACCAATTTAGCCAATGCAGGAATGAACCCCAAAGCGTTGCAGTATATCATGGGACACTCCAATATCACTATGACGCTGAACTATTACGCACACGCGACTTTTGCTTCTGCAAGGGCTGAAATGGAAAGGCTGGCAGCGTAAAGCGGGATAAGGTTTTACTACTTTTGTACTACCTTTCACCGCGAAAACCTAAAAACTTTTGCGGGTGTTTGTGAGTATCTTTCTTAATCAAAAATGCCGGAAAGCCTTAATAAATAAGGCTTTGACGGCATTTTAGAACTTCTAAAAAGATAGTCAAAATCTATATAGAGATTTGAAACAAATTGAGTGCAAGATCCTGTTACCCGTTTCAAAAACGACGCCTAGCGATACGGTTCTATGACACAAAAACCGTTAGGAAAAAAGCGGAGAAATGACGAAAACAGGCAAGAATAAAAGGACAGTGACACAT
>CANAZG010000076.1 GCA_947365965.1 uncultured Clostridia bacterium | reverse complement strand
TAGCCGCATCCGTCGCCGTAGCCGTCGCCGTAGCCGTAGCCGTCGCCGTAGCCGTCGCCGTAGCCGTCGCCGTAGCCGTAGCCGGAGCCGTCGCCGTAGCCGGAGCCGTCGCAATAAATCAAATCCTCCATACGGGCACCGCCTCAATGCTCCTTTTGGCCTTTTCCATTATAGGAATGATCTCAATAACTTCTGTTAAAATCACCTTGTCAACAGGAGCTGGAAATTTGCACTCATCCGGACTCTTCGTTCCTTCCGTAGCAAGCTGACAGAGCTCCGTTGCTCCTGCCCACCGCCATATCCGACGGGCATTTCTTAAAACCGCTTCTTTTCCGTCCCGGCTTTCGATGTAGCCAGCAAAAACGCCAGCGCTGTAAGTCCGCACCATGCAGTACTCCATACCGTCCAGCGTGGGGGCAGGAATTTGGACAGAATCTTTGGGGACATAAACAATCCCATTGATCGTAATATCATTGCTCTTCATTTCCATAAAATTCTCCTTCAAATCAATGCAAAATGGTCTGTTTTTGATTGTCGCTCGCGCCGGAAACGGTCATGCGCTGTTCTGCTCCACCCTTGCACCTCCCACCTCCCTGTGATAAAATTTTGTCGGTAGGAAGGGGGTGAAATAATGTTTTGTCCGTTTATCAAAGGCGAATGCCGGGAAGATTGCACCTTTCGGCATATGGCCCGTGGAACTGTAGGGAACATGACACAGCCGACGTCTCATTGTGTATTGGCAATCGTCGCTGATGAGTTCGATCAATACATTCTGGGTGAAGTTCAGAAGAAAGAAAATCAAAACTCGTAGTCGGTTCCCTGGACAGGCTGCACAGATGCGGTGGCGGCGATTGCTCTTAACGCTTGCGTCAAGATGTAATTTGCGTCTCGTACTGTGCAGCCCTCTTCGAATAGTAGATTTACTACTTTGTTTCGCAGCTCAAGCCGTTTACTGACCGCAGGTGCTTCCGTCATTCTCCTCACCCCCTCTCCGCCCTACCGGGCACGGTCATGCGCTGGGCTGCTCCACCCTTGCACCTCCCGCCGCCCTGTGGTAGAATATAGTCAGAAAGAAGGTGATACGGTTGAGCTATGATGATTTCTATGAATGGCTTGCTAATGTTGCGGGTGTGGCTGGCTTTATCCTTTCGCTCATTCTGGCCGTTTCTCAGTTGCTGACAAACAGATTGAAGATCAAAGCGTCAGGATGCGTCCTCATTGAAACCAAACATGTCCGGGATTCTGTTTTTCTTTGTGTTTGCCTGCATAATCATACGAATCTGCCATTTTCACTGATTGATCTTCATATCAATGCGGGACACGGCTATAGAAATGTTCCTGTGGAGCAAACTATCAGGACGTATTACTCTAAGGGTGATCCGGGCAAGAGAGCTCCGACAGGACCCGTTGTACTTTCTCCAGCGTTTCCCGTGAGATTTGATTCGTATGCCGCCGAAGTGCTTTTACTTGAAGTACTTCGTCAGAATATAAACATGAAATTTCTTCTCCCGGACGGGCTTGATAATCGAGGGGAACGTCTTCATACACAATTCCACCCATTTCATAGGCTATATAGGCGTCTATTTCCGCTTCGCTTAAAGCTCCGCACCTCAAGAGGACCGATTTCAATTCCGGTGCATATTGAGTCGGTGCAGGGATGGAATTGGCTGGAGAAATATGCTGTTCGAAAAGCAGGTCATGAAGGAAAGATACTATTCCCAATGTAACTCTCACCCCCTCTCCGCCTTGCTGGGCTCGGTCATGCGCTGGACTGCTCCACCCTTGCACCTCCCGCCGCCCTGTGGTAAAATTTAGATGGTAGCAGGGAGGTGAAGCTATGCGAAAATTGCAACCGCAGGAAATAGAGCAAATTGCTATGCACTACATGAAGCTTAATTCCAAGCCCGGCGATGCAGTAGAACAACTGTATAATCTCTATTTATCAGCAGATGAGATCATCCGTAAGATGGAAAACGATTCAGACAAGAAGCGTATCTCCAATTCTGATTGGAGCCTCTAATCTACGTCAACAACAGACTGCATAACCGCATCTTTGCACTTATCCAGCAGGCAAAGGGCCGTACAGATTCTTAACCCCTCCAGAGCTTTGAGTATCTGTCCGGCTCTTTCTTTTTGCTCTGATAGAAAAAGCTCTCCGTTTGGTCCATGATCTATAGGCAGTCCATATTCCGGCTCTATTTTTCTGTAGTCTTTCAAGTCGCTCACCCCCTCTCCGCCTGGCCGGGCACGGTCATGCGCTGGACTGGGCCGTGCGCTGCTGGGCGGCCATACTGGCCCAAATGATTGCCCCCCAATCCACAATCAGAAGTTCGTCGTTTCGCATTTACATTCGTACTGCTTTTCTGTATAATGGTAATGATTAGAGCAACTTGCACTTGCTCAATACATACAGAAAGGAGAACGCGGTTGTGAATAACAAAGAAATTGCAGCAGAACTCACTAAAGCCTATATTCAGGCTTATGTAAATGGTGTCTTTGCCGATCCACATGCAATTCTTCAAGCAAAGACCGGTGCAATTCACCCGGACAATTTTGTCAGCGTCTACAAAAAGTTCTACAATGCTTTGTCCAATATTCCGGATGAAAAATAATCTAATAAGACAGATGCAACCGCCGGTAGAGCTTCCACCTCTGCGGCGGTTGCAGCTCCTTCTGAAACCCGTTTAACAAACGCAATCAACGCCTCTGTTACCGGTTTTGCATTCGCGTTTGACACCTTCTCACCTCCTTCCCGCCCTGGCCGGGGCCTTTTCACACGCTGGACTGCCCCGCCGGGGGCTGGGCGGTCAGCAGCGCCTGGGCAGTCATGCCGTTGATGTAGGTATTTGCCATCACCTTAATAATGGACTGCTTGTCCGGTGGGTTGCTCCGGACGGCAGCGTAAAGCTGAACGATATCGCTACGCTGCTGCGGGGTGTAGATTGTGTCGTTCATGGTGTCACCTCCTTTTTTGTGGTTGCCCCCTTCTCTGATGTGTGGTAGAATTTTGTCAGAGAAAGGGGGTGATTACCTTGAAAATTCTTTCCAGGGAAATTTCCGAAAAAACGGAAAACCTTGTTAGCGCAATTTACAACTCTTTGCGTGTTCCAGTACTCTATTTCCCGATTTCCATGCGTCCAGATCCTAAGGATAGCGTCGCTGGTACAGTAGACCCACACGAGCGAGGCGGTTTCTACCGAGTATGGCTGGATGAAATGCTGCCTCAAGATCCTTTTGAAGCTGACCTTCTCCATGAACTCCATCATATTGTTCAAATCGAAGCCGGATTTTCTGAAATTTATTGCAAAGACACTCCTGATTACCATTCCGCCGATAAAACCTTTGTTGAGGAAGTTGGCCGCCACCTATCAAGTGTCGTGCTTGACATCGAGGTCAACAGCTGGCTGCTTCAATGTGGATATTCCTACTCGTTTTTCACAAAACGCAACTATGTCAATCTACTCTCGCAAGCCAATCATCTGTATACTGGACTAGTTGATCCGCTCAACTCTGCAAATCTTTCTTCTGCCTTGCTACACAGCTCTTTTTATGTTGACGAAACCTCGGCCGCTAACCTCTTTGGAGCATATTCCGGTTATCCAAAAGTTAGTTCGTGTGCTTCTGCTTTACGCAATAAACTTCTTGCAGTGAATATTGACAGTCCTGCATCCTCGCTTTTTGCACACGGGCTCGTTATTGACGCTATGAACCTTTGGAAGTTTTATTATGCTGCCACACCTGATCGAAAAATCCGTACACATGGCGAATACATCAGTTTTGCTCACGAAATGGGGCTTCTGACAGACACTGAGGAATAGCCTCCTGTCCAACCCGAACCTTGTACCAGTCTACTTTTAGCCCACACTTTACACAGAAACTTACAAATGGGTTCGGTGCTTGTATAAATTGGTGGGGTTCCTTTGAGCCGTCTGCCTTCTGAAGGCAGGCGGCTGTTTCCTTTTCAGCAATATACATCTCTTCACCCCCTTCCCTCTCCGCCTTGCCGGGATCGGTCATGCGCTGGTCTGCTCCACCCTTGCACCTCCCGCCGCCCTGTGGTAGAATGTGAGCGGAGAAGGGAGGTGAATCCGCAATGGACTATACATGGGTCAGGCAAGTAGTTCAACTTACCGACATAGCCCAAGTTCAAGAACACGTAGGCGCCGGATGGGTCATACTTTCCATCGCGAACGGCCAGCACCCAGATCTATCTGCGTATCAGCTTTTCGCACTGGGCAAGTATGAGCCGGATAACCGCCCCCTGCGCGGTGAAGGCATAGAGTACATTTAGCATACTCGCCCCAATGCGAAGAGGCAGATACCGTCTCCCCCCATGGTCGCGGCTATTACTACCCAATTGCCCTTGGATAGTACGGCCGCGACTTCATTTACGTCTGTCGTCTGGCGGACTTCCTTCACCATTTGCAGAACCGGATTCCGGATTATTGACGTGATTGGCATGTTTTTCACCCCTCTCTGTTTTTGTGGACCTGCCCAGGCCCCTCACGCGCTGGACTGGGTCATGCGCTGGACTGCTCCACCCTTGCACCTCCCTCCGCCCCGTGGTAGAATGTGGACGGAGAAAGGGGGTGAACAATGTGAACCCATTTTCGAAAGAAAATATAACGTTTGTGATTGCAGTTGCTGGGTTTCTAATGTCCGCATTGTCATGGCTAAAAGAATTTTGGCAAAAGCGAAATGCAATTGATTTAGTCATTATCGACTATGCAAATCCCAAACGCAGCATTGTGCAATTCTATTTGCAGTTTCAAAACAAATCTTCTATGCCTGCATCTGTTTCCATGATCGAAGTCGAGTCCAAAGGAAATGATTATTCTTGCGAATTGGAACCAAAGCTAATCAAAGAGACTCGTTCTGTTCGCATCCTGACACCACAATTCCCGCTTTCTTTGCCACCTATGGCCTTTTATTCATGCTATTTGGAGTTTCTAGGCGTTCCAAATACTCAATTAGGGCCTGGTACAGTGGTGTCTTTTCGAATTCACACCAGCCGGGGTATTCTAAGGAAATCATTAACGCTTTCCTGTAAGGGACATTATCTGCATATAACGTAGTGATCTTGTACGTTCCTCTCACCCCCTCTCCGCCTGGCTGGGCACGGTCATGCGCTGTTCTGGAGTTCCCGCTGCTGCTCCGCCATCGCAAGCACACCCTCAGCGTATCCCAGGATGAACTCCCTCTTGTCCTCCGGAAGCGTTGCCACAGCTTTGGTAATGCTCTGGATGATCTCCTTCTCTTTCTTGCTCATGCTGTCACCTCCTCTCGTCCGCTTAGCTCAACTAAACAATAACATAGTATAACTAACTTGTCAAGCCCGACTTTTTAGTTGAGCTAATTTTCGCTTGACAAGCTATATTTTATATGCTTTAATACATTGCAAGAGGAGGTGAGGCGCATTGAATGAACGAATTGCTGCAATCATCAAGGAGACAGGCATAAAAAGAATAGACTTCGCCAAACGATTAAATCTATCTCCGCCATATATATCCGAACTATGTTCTGGAAAAACAAAACCTAGTGATCGAACCATTTCGGATATTTGTCGAGAATTTAACGTCTCGGAAAATTGGCTCCGTACTGGATCGGGAGAAATGTTCATTCAACTTAGTCGGAGCCAAGAGGTGGCCGAGTTTACAAGCAAAATTCTTAAAGGTGATAATGATAACTTTAAGCGTCGTTTTATTGCGGTTCTTGCACAATTAGAGGAACCAGAGTGGGAGCTCATTGAAAAGATGGCAAAAAAGCTATCTGCTGTGGATATGAAAAAGGACTGAGCTGCAATGCAACTCAGTCCTTCAGGCAGATGATGTATTAATATAGGTCTTTTACAAATCGGAAAATTAAATCGATTTCTCGATTAGGCATTTTATTGATTGCTTCCATTATGAATTTTATCATTTCTTCGCGTTGGCTATGAAGTTCCTTCTGTAAGTTGTCTTGATTCATCGTTAATCACGGTCCCTTCTGTGGCGTTGTGCTCAAGATAATAGCACATACATTCGATAAAGACAACCTGTAAAATTGCACAAAAATTTTAGTTGATTTTGTCGAATATGCAAAATGTCAGATGCGGTAGTACCCAACCGCCGGGGGCGGTAAAAATAGAGAGGAGAATGTACCATGAAACGGATCATAACGGCTTTCATCGCATGTATGCTGCTTACCTGTACCGCTGGTGCGGTAGACCTCTATGTAGACACAAACAAAGTGGCCACGGATACTCCGCCGGCAATTGTGGAGGGCCGCACACTGGTGCCGGTCAGGGCAATCTTCGAGGCGATCGGAGCAACCGTGGAGTGGGACAATTCCACCAGAACAGCCACAGGCGCAAAAGGCGGTACTATCGTCTCTATTCAGATTGACAATACCACGGCCTATGTCAACGGGGAGGCCAGGACGCTGGATGTTCCTGCGCAGCTTATCAACAACCGCACCATGGTTCCGGCCCGGTTCATCTCCGAGGCCATGGGGTGTGATGTAACATGGTACCAGAATACACAGACCGCCGCTGTGGCGGACAAAATAAAGGGTCAGCATATATATGTGACTAAGACGGGGAAAAGGTACCATTTCAGCGGGACATGCAACGGCGGTACATACTATGAGGCCACACTGGCTGAAGCTATGGGGCGCGGATTGGAGCCCTGCGACAAATGCGTATTGACCATTGATAACCCTGCACCGCCGACATCCGGAACCACGCCGCCTGCCATTGAAGCGACACAGGGTCAGAGGAACGCACTGAACTCTGCAAAGAACTATCTGGGTATTATGGCTTTTTCCTACGATGGACTTATCAAGCAGCTTGAATTTGAAAAATATACGCATGACGATGCCGTTTATGCCGCCGACAACTGCGGCGCAGACTGGAACTCCCAGGCGGCCAAAAAGGCCAAAAGCTATCTTGAAATCATGCCGTTTTCATATACGGGATTGATCGAGCAGCTGGAATTTGACAAATTTACCCATGAGCAGGCAGTTTACGGCGTGGATCAGTGCGGCGCGGACTGGAATGCCCAGGCGGCCAAGAAGGCAAAGAGTTATCTGGACCTTATGTCCTTCTCACGTGATAGACTGATTGAGCAGTTGGAATTTGATGGCTATACCCACGATCAGGCGGTCTACGGTGCATCTCAGAACGGGTATTAGTGGACAGAACCGTAAGCTGAATAAAACCGCCCCCGGGCTGGCCCCCGGAGGCGGCTATAGAGGATGAAAGGAGAGCCCATGAACAACGAGGAAAAGATTTTAGAGATGCTGACAGAACTCAGCAAAGGACAGGCTGAAATGCGCGCTGACATCGCAGAGCTGAAGGCCACCCAAGTCAAGCAGGGGGAGCAGCTGTCCGAGCAGGGGGAGCAGCTGGCGCAGATAAATGATCGGCTGGAGGAACTGGATGACCGTTCCCTCCGTTCCGCCGTCATGCTGGAAAACCAGGTTCTGCCGCAGCTGCAACTGCTCTATGAGGGACAGGTTACTCTCCAGCAGACCCTTGCCCCAAAAGAACGGGTGGAGGTCCTGGAGGACGATGTCATCACGCTGAAAACGGTGGTGAAATCAATATCGAACCGTCTTGCCGCCCTGGAAAAGGCGCAGTAGAATACCGCCCTTAGCTCTTGACATACCAAGGGCAGTTAGAGCGGAAAATATTTCAGCAGACACAGTATTGACAAATCAATTCCAAGGGATAATATATTACATGCGGCGGGAGTTCCCCGCAGCACCATTTATTCAACCCTTGGGCGAGGCCTCCCACCTTTCGGGATGTGCCAAACTCAAGGGTTTTTTCTTGGGGGTTTGTATGGAAAATCTTATAACAAAGACAGTATTGAAAGCCATACATAAGCGCGGCCCCCAGGATGGTGCCCCGGAGGCAGCTATAGAGGATGAAAGGAGAGACCATGAACAACGAGGAAAAGATTTTAGAGATGCTGACCAGCTTAACGGAGACCGTCAACAAGCATGGGGAATTGCTGGCCAAGCAGGGGGAGCAGCTGGCCAAGCAGGGGGAGCAGCTGGCGCAGATAAATGATCGGCTGGAGGAACTGGATGACCGTTCCCTCCGTTCCGCCGTCATGCTGGAAAACCAGGTTCTGCCGCAGCTGCAACTGCTCTATGAGGGACAGGTTACTCTCCAGCAGACCCTTGCCCCAAAAGAACGGGTGGAGGTCCTGGAGGACGATGTCATCACGCTGAAAACGGTGGTGAAATCAATATCGAACCGTCTTGCCGCCCTGGAAAAGGCGCAGTAGAATACCGCCCCCGGTACTCCGAATACCGGGGACGGCCTAACGAGGGAAGTAAGTGTGGAAAAGCCTACTTCCCTCTCATAATACCATACATATGGGAGGAAAATCAAGTGGATAACAGAAAATTAAAGAAACAGCGGGAGGCCGCCGCGAAGCTCTCGCGCCCCCGTCCGGTGGAGCTGCCCTCTGGCCGGTGGCGGTGCCAGGTGATGGTGAACGGCAAGCGGATCGACGTCATTGAGGACGATCCTGCTGTTGCCCACGCCAAGGCCCTGGCGGTGAAGGCCGGTCTGATGGAGGAGCAGAAGCCCGTGGCAGAGCTCACCGTAGGCCAGGCCATTGACCGATATATTGACAGCAAGGATGCCGTCCTCTCTCCATCCACCATTCGGGGGTACAAGAGCCTGCAAAAGGGGATCCTGCTCCCGCTCCACGATGTCCGGCTGGCTGATCTGACCCAGGAAGCAGTGCAGCGCTTTGTCAACCGGATTGCCAGGGACCACTCGCCGAAAACCGTGAAGAACGTCCACGGTCTGATCAGCGCGGCCTTGTCAGTATACCGTCCGGAGATGGTGCTGCGCACCACTCTGCCGCAGAAGGAGAAGACGGAAGTGCAGATACCGACTATGGAGGAAATCCGGTTTCTTGCGGAGAGAGCCCGGGGGACGCGATTTGAGCTGCCATTTCTTTTGGCGGCGTGGATGGGGCTGCGCACATCGGAGATCCGGGGGCTTACGTGGGACTGCGTAGAGGGCGATGTGCTGCACATCAAGCAGGCTTTGGTGTCCGGCCCAGACGGCAGTGAGATTCTTAAGTCTACTAAAACATACAGCGGGAATCGTAAAATCCGGATACCGCCGTATATCATGCAGTTGATTTCCAACCAGCCGAGGAAAGCGGAGTATCTGGTTACTTATAAGCGCAATGCTCTCTATAGTCACCTTACGCGTCTATGCAGGCAGTATAATCTTCCGCACTATAGATTTCATGATCTCCGGCATGTCCAAGCTTCCGTAATGCTGCTGCTGAATGTTCCGGATAAATACGCCATGGAGCGTATGGGCCATGCGTCCAATAACATGCTCAAGAACGTATATCAGCACACCATGCGTAAAAAATCGGAGGAAGTTGCGGATATGGTAGATAGTTATTTTGAAAGCAATTTACACACAGATTTGCACACGTCTTGATAGTTGCGTTGAAAAGACAATCTTTTCTCAATTTTTGTTGATGGTTCGAGTCCCACCACCGGCACCACGTCGGAGCGAAATCCGCTCCACTCCGTTTCAACTCGAACCCGCTGCGCTGGGCTTCGAGTTGGTTTCTGACGCAGACTGGAGAGAAAACCGACTTCCACGATACACCTGCCCCACGCGAAAAGCCGCGCTTCCGCGCGGCTTTTCAGCATACTTCCACCCCTTTTGCACAGCCTCCGGCTGGCCGCCGGAGCGGGGCGGAGGGAGCGCAAAAATACGGCTTGAACCCGCTGGGAAGTTATGCTAAAATATGCCCGGGAATACGGATGCGCTCCGACAAATCTGAAAAATTTTTCCACCAGGACCGCCTCCCTGCCCATATCATTTGAGACGAGAGGAAAGAGTTGACATGAAGTCCATCAAATCAAAAATCCAAATCAGTATGCTGTCTGTCGTGCTGATCGGCTCTGTTCTGATTGGCGTGATTACAGCTCTTCTGAACGCCAGCGGAATCGACGATGTGATGACCAAGACCTTGGGCCCCGCCACCCAGATGGCGGCGGACGCGGTGGAGTGGAAGATGGGGAGCTACTGGACGGCGCTCCAGGAGGCCGCAGCCTCCGATATCTTCCGGGACTCTCTCCCCACCGCCCCGGAGCTGGTCCCGGTCCGGGACGATATTGCCCAACGCAACGGCTTTCTCTATGTGGGCAAAATGGACGCCGCCGGCTTCTCCTCCACCGGCGACAGCTACGCGGACGAGGAGTACTTCAAGCAGTGCAAGGCCACCATGCAGCCCTATATCTCCGATATCTTCAACGACGGCAGCCAGATGATCTTCCTGCTGGAGGCGCCAATCATTGTCAACGGCCGCTTTGAGGGCGCCGTCTACGGCGGCATCAGCGCGGACTTCCTTTCTGACATTGTTGTCAATCTAGCCATGGGCAGCAGCGGCGTGGCCTATGTGCTGGACGACCAGGGCAACGTCATCGGCCACCCGGATCGCTCCATTGTGACGGAGGGCTCCAACCTGATCGCGGCCGCCCAATCGGACCCCAGCGTGGCGGACGTGGCCGCAGTGAACCAGCGCATGATCCAGGGGGAAACCGGCTTCGGCACCTACAACTTCTACGGCGACAACAAACTGGTGGGCTTTGCCCCCATCAAGGGCTATCAGCGCTGGAGCATCGCCATCGAGGCCAGCCAGCGGGAGTTCAAGTCCACCCTGGACCGGAGCATCCTGCTCACCATTCTGGTGGTGGTCCTGGTTGTTCTGGCCTCCTTCCCCATTGCGGTGCTGGTGGGCCGGTCCATCTCCAACCCCATTCAGTCCTGCGTTACCCGGCTGGAGAAGCTGGCGGACGGGGATTTGCACACCCCGACGCCCACGGTCACGTCCAGGGATGAGACCGCCAAGCTGACAAGGGCGCTGGAGACAACGGTTCTCCGCCTCAACGAGGTGGCGCAGGATGTATCCCACCACCTGGGCAGGATGGCGGAGGGGGACTTCCGGGAGACGATCAGCCGTACATATGCGGGAGATTTCGCCGCCATGGAGCGGTCCATCCGAGCCATCCACAGCTCCCTGCAAAATATGCTCCGCCAGATCAGCCAGTCCGCAGAGACCGTGTCCAGCAGCGCGGATAAGGTGTCCACCGGGGCCATGTCCCTGAGCCAGGGGGCCACGGAGCAGGCCAGCGCCGTCTGCCAGCTCTCCTCCACAGCCGACAGCATCGCGGAAACCGCGCGCCAGACTGCCGCCGCCGCAGAGGAGGCGGGCCAGTTCGTCAATCAGGCCGGCGCACAGCTGGGGGTCAGCGTGGAGTACGTCAAGGATCTGAACAGCGCCATGGAGAAAATCTCCAGCTCCGCCTCGGAGATCGGCAAGATCATCGACACCATCGAGAACATCGCCTTCCAGACCAACATCCTGGCCCTGAACGCCGCCGTGGAGGCGGCCCGGGCCGGCACGGCGGGCAAGGGCTTTGCCGTGGTGGCGGACGAGGTGCGCAATCTGGCCTCCAAGTCCGACGAGGCCGCCAAGGCCACCAAGGAGCTCATTGAGGGCTCTATCGCCGCCGTCACTGAGGGCGGTCAGGTGGTGAGGCAGGTGACGGAGTCCCTGGACAAGACCAGCTCCATTGCGGAAAACGTGACAGTCAAGGTGAACTCGGTGGTGGAGTCCGTGGAGGGCCAGACCGCCGCCATCTCCCAGGTCACCGAGGGGATCAACCAGATCTCCGACGTTGTCCAGAATACCTCCGCCACCTCTGAGCAGAGCGCCGCCACGGCCCAGGATCTGTCCAATCAGTCCCGGCTGATGAACGAGCTGGTGCGCAGGTTCCAGCTGAACTGATGTGGGGGCCAATGGACAGCGTCAGAATCGAAACAGACAGACTTATCCTGAGAAGGTTTGAAGAAAACGATATCAAAGCAATATACCTGCTTTTTTCAGACAAAGAGGTCAATACGTTTTTGCCGTGGTATCTTATAAAGAATATGAGCGAGGCTGAAAGCTTTTTTGAAAAGCGGCTAAAAGGTAAGAAGCACTGCTTTGCAATCTGCCTAAAAGGCGACGATTCCCCTATTGGTTATGTACACGCGGAGGAGGACGACAGCCATGACTTTGGGTACGCGCTCCGCAAGGAATACTGGCGTCGAGGAATTGTCAGCGAGGCCAGTAATGCTGTGATCGGGCTGTTAAAAAAAGAGGGGATTCCCTATATTACGGCGACGCATGACAGGAACAATCCCAGAAGCGGGGCTGTTATGAGCCGAATTGGCATGAAATATTGCTATTCTTACCAGGAACAGTGGCAGCCCAAGAATTTTCCAGTGATATTCCGAATGTATCCAGTTAAACCTCGACGGACAAAAAAACAGCGTCTATCAAAAATACTGGAACCTGTACGATACGCATTTTATTGAGGCAGATATATCATTTCCAATTCTCTGATGATCGTTATAAAGGAGAGCTGACAGATGGCAGATATTTCCCGGGCCGCGGCCTACCGCGATAAAATCATACATAACTGCTCCCGCGTCATCGTTGGCAAGGAGGACGCCATCCGGCTGGTGCTGGTGTGCTTCCTCTGCTCCGGCCATGTGCTGCTGGAGGACATCCCCGGCACCGGCAAGACCATGCTCCTCCGGGCCTTTGCCCGGACCATCGGCGGGGACTTCAAGCGCATCCAGTTCACCCCGGATCTGCTGCCCTCGGACCTGACGGGCATCAACTTCTATAACCAGAAGACCGGGGAGTTCCAGTACCGGCCCGGCCCCCTGCTGGCCAACGTGGTGCTGGCCGACGAGATCAACCGGGCCACCCCCCGCACCCAGGCCGCCCTGCTGGAGGCCATGGAGGAGCGGCAGATCACCGTGGACGGGGTCACCACCCCCCTCCAGGAGCCCTTTCTGGTCATGGCCACCCAAAACCCCGTGGAGTCCAGCGGCACCTTCCCCCTGCCGGACGCACAGCTGGACCGCTTCTTTAT